>JAQYVO010000007.1 GCA_030145425.1 Chromatiales bacterium
TATTTCGCTTTGAAATCCGGCTTACGCTTTTCCACGAATGCGCTCACCCCTTCCACCCGGTCTTCCGTTGAGAAACATAGCCCGAATATCTCACTTTCCAGCAGACAGGCATTATCCAGATCCAGGTCCTGACCTCTTTGCACCGCCTGCTTCGCCATCCTCACCGCGAGGGGGCCGCGGGCTATGACGCTGCGCGCACTCTCCAGGCCTTTTTCCATCAGTTCGTCGGCACCGCAGACATGGTTCGCCAACCCCCAGTCCAGTGCCTCCTGGGCCTTGACCATACGCCCCGTCAGAATCATCTCCATGGCCTTGGCGGGTCCAATCAGACGAGGCAGCCGCTGGGTTCCCCCGAAACCCGGCATGATCCCGAGATTGACTTCCGGCTGACCGAATACGGCCCGCTCGGACGCAATGATCCAGTCGCAGCTCATTGCCAGCTCACAGCCACCGCCCAGACAAAAACCGTTCACCAGGGCAATGACCGGGATCTGCAGAGTCTCCAGGCAGCGGAAAGTGCCTATGGTGCGGGCCGAATGATCCCGGGCCTCCAGGGGCGTCATCTCCTGCATTTCCGTAATATCGGCGCCGGCCACGAAGGCCTTCTCTCCGGCGCCTGTCACCATTAGTGCCCTAATGTCGGGTGTTCCTGCCACCACCGCGACGGCATCGCGGATTTCGTTCAGGGTGGAAATGTTCAGTGCATTCAGGGCACGTGGTCGATTGACAGTCAGCAGCCAGATGCCATCTTCCACTTTCTCCAACAGAATATTTTCGTAGCTCATGCCGGTCCTCGCTTCATCGGATTTGTTGTGTTCGGTCAGGTCGTGGTACAGGCTCCTGGAGGAGCGGTTCAATAATCGTAAAAGCCTTTTCCTGTCTTTCTTCCGAGATATCCAGCCTCCACCATTCTGCGCAGCAGCGGGCAGGGTCGGTACTTGGTGTCTCCCAGACCTCCGTGAAGCACCTCCATCACGGAGAGGCAGACATCCAACCCGATAAGATCCGCCAGCGCCAGCGGCCCCATGGGGTGGGCGGCGCCCAGCTGCATGACCTGGTCGATGGCCGCGGCGTCGGCGATGCCTTCGTTCAGGGTATAGATCGCCTCATTGATCATGGGCAGAAGAATGCGGTTGGCGACGAACCCAGGGCTGTCGTTGACTACCACCGGTATCTTGCCGATGGTCTTGGAGACCTCCTCGATCTGCTTGCTCACCTCGTCGGAAGTCTGGAGTGCCCGGACGATCTCGACCAGCTTCATCATGGGCACCGGGTTCATGAAGTGCATGCCGATGACCTTGTCGGAGCGGCCGGTGACGGAGGCGATGTGGGTCAGTGAGATAGACGAAGTGTTGCTCGCAAGTATCGCTTCCGGCTTGCAGATCTGATCCAGCTTTCTGAATATGTCGGACTTGATGTCCCGGTCCTCGACGGCCGCTTCCACCACCAGGTCCACATCGGCCAGCTCGTTCATATCGGTGACAACCCGAATGTTGGCGAGGGTGTCGGTTTTCTGCTGCTCGCTGATCTTCTCCTTTTTAAGCAGGCGGTCCAGGCTCTTGGTAACCGTGGCCACGCCGCGTTGCAGCGCCTCCTCCGCGAGGTCTTGCAATACCACCTGAAACCCGGTGGCCGCGAAAACCTGGGCGATACCGTTGCCCATTGTACCGGCGCCTATCACGCCTACGGACTTGATCTGCATAAGGGACTCCTCTTGCGCTGAAATTAAGATCAACTGCGATGGAAAAACCACAGAATTCTACCACAAATCGATGCCTGGCTTTGGCATGATTACGGGAGCTTTCCCGTGAGATAAGATTGTCCGCATTGCTGAATAAACCAACCCAGGATGAAACCATGAGTGACGAATCCCTGATAATGGAGAAAGACGGGCGAGGCGTGGCCCGGTTGACCCTCAACAGGCCCGATGTCCATAACGCTTTCGATGACGAGATGATCGTCCGGTTCACGGACTTGTTGCGGCGTCTGAAAAACGATGACGACGTTCGGGCCGTCGTGTTGCAGGCTAACGGAAGCAACTTCTCCGCCGGGGCCGATCTGAGGTGGATGCGCCGGATGGCGGATTACCGGGAGCAGGAAAACCGTCGGGATGCCCTGGCCCTGGCAGAGTTGATGCGGTGTTTGAACGAGCTGCCAAAGCCCACCATCGCGCGGGTCCAGGGTGCGGCATATGGCGGCGGTGTAGGGCTGATCGCCTGCTGTGACATTGCGGTGGCGTCACAGGATGCCATGTTCGGGCTCACGGAGGTGAAACTCGGGTTGATCCCGGCCGTGATTTCGCCTTATGTAATAGCGGCTATCGGAGCGCGGGCGGCACGGCGCTGGTTCCTGACCGCCGGGCGTTTCGATGCGGTGGAGGCGCACCGCATCGGGCTGATCCACGAAGTGGTGCCAGAAGCACTGCTGACCGATACGGTCGATGGCCTGCTTGGACAGCTGGCCTCGTCGGGTCCGCAGGCCCTGACGGAGGCGAAGGATCTGATATTCGCCGTATCCCGTCGGCCGCTCGAGGAGAGTCTGATAAGGGATACCGCCGAGCGCATTACGCGGGTGCGTGCCTCGGATGAGGGGCGTGAGGGCGTGAGCGCCTTTCTCGAGAAAAGGCAGCCTGCCTGGGTGGTCGACCGGAGCTGACCGGGCAATCGGGACAGCCCTAAACACAATGACAGGTGCCTGCAGTAGAATACCCCTGTACTGAATCGTCAGTCTTGCTTGAACCGGATAGAGGTCCAGATCAATGCCGTTAACCCCACCCTGCGAGAGGGAGCATCTTCATACCCGCGAGGTTATCTGCGAAGGGTTCAAGCGCGCGGATGGCTTTTGGGACATCGAGGGCCATCTGGTGGATACCAAAACCTACGGGTTTCCCAACGAAGACCGGGGTGGACGCATAGAGGCGGGAGAGCCGCTGCATGAAATGTCCATACGCCTGACCCTGGACCTGGATCTTCAGATCCACGGTATCGAGGCTGTCTCCGATCATACGCCTTTCAGCATCTGCTGCGAGGTGACTGAGTACATGAAGCGTCTGGTCGGATTGCGGATAGGCCCCGGCTGGATGCGGGAGGCTCGTAGACGAGTGGGGCCCTCCCATGGCTGTACCCACCTGCTGGAGATGCTGAGGCCGCTGAGCAGTGCTGCCTATCAGACCATGCACGGCGCCCTGGAGGAGCGGGCCGGAAAAATGACCGAACGCTCCAGGCCCGGGATTCTCGACACTTGCCACGCGCTTGCCTCCGACGGTCCGATCGTCAAGCGGGAGTGGCCCGAGTTCTATGTCGGTCCGAAGGACTCAGAGGGACTGGAATAAACCCGTGGGCGCGGGTTGCGCAGGGAACCAAAACAAAAAAGGGGCCGGAACCCCGCGGATTCCGACCCCCGATTACCGTTGCCGGCTCAGGTGAACTTGTACATATCCTTAACGGAACCCACGATCTCCGGGTCCGGCGCACAGACCACTTTCTTGTCTTTGTCGTCGTAGGGAATGCTGTTGAGCACAAAACGCATGCAGTTGAGGCGGGCACGCTTTTTACCATCAGAACGCACCACGGTCCAGGGCGCCCACTTGGTATTCGTTTCGTCGAACATGATGTTCTTGAATTTGGTGGTTTTGTCCCATTTGCTCAGGCCATCCTGGTCAACTGGGCTCAACTTCCACTGTTTCAAATCGTCGGTCTCGCGGGACTTGAATCTGCGGAACTGTTCCTCACGACTCACAGAAAACCAGAACTTGAAAACTCGTACACCGTCTTCGACCAGCATCTTTTCGAGCTTAGGTGCCTGAAGAAGGAATTCCTTGTGCTGCTCCGGGGTACAGAACCCCATCACCGGCTCAACGATACCGCGGTTGTACCAGGAGCGGTCGAACAGGGACATTTCCCCGCTACTCGGCAGGTGAGCCATATAGCGCTGGAAAAACCACTGGCCCTTTTCCCGCTCCGATGGGATGGTCAGTGCGATCACGTGGGCCTGGCGGGGATTCATGTGTTCCATGAAGCGCTTGATGGTGCCTCCCTTGCCGCCGGCATCCCGTCCTTCGAAGATCATCACGATGCGTTCCCCCGTCTTGATGACCCACTGTTGCATTTTGAGCAGTTCCACCTGCAGTTTCACCTTGTCGGCCTCGTACTGTTCCGCATCCATCTTTCTGGGATACGGATAATGCGGGCCTACGATCTCCTTCTTCTTGGCGGAAATCACCGTCTCGTAGATCTTTTTGGGAACGGCTTTATCAAGCTTTGAAGGTTTGAACTGCGGTTTAGACATCGTGATCTCCTCTCAACACGCAAATATCAAAAAATATCTCGTGAAAATCCAAATTAAAAAAGATGCTTTTAAGTCTTTGCAGACTGGAAACTGTTGTTTCTTAATTCTTATGCCCGGACCAACAAATCAGCTGGGCTTAATCTCAGGCTTTCAACCCATTTCAGGCAGGCTATTGGCGAGCAACGCCCGCCAGTTCTCCCGGTATCGGGATGCCGGTTCATACTGCCAACGACAGGTGAGGGGGCACTCTTGCCCTCCATAAGCCGCATTAATGCTAGCATCTAACGGGTGAGTTTGCACATTGCCCCGCGAATCAGCGGCAAACAATCCCAGAGGGCTCTAAATCCTGTATTACCCCGGGAATCCAAGGGGGAGCTCAAATGCTCGCGGATCAATGCAAGGTGTCCTGTGCACTGCACTGATTTCCTACTAGAGTTACGCATGTATCCCATGTAGAGGACGGGTGCCCCGGCCAGGCCAATATGCGGGTTGTCCCGATAATCCTGATTCAATATTTTCACAATTCGGGCTTTGGGCCCGACCGAGGATCGCAGACATGTTCTTCGAGCAGTTTTCATATTCATCCGACCGTCTGATTTATCGATTGGCAGCCCTTGGGCTGGCGGCACTTTTTTATCTGGGCCCCGCGCGCGCCGAACCCATCATGGAAGGGCAGCGCAGCCATCCGGTCGCGGCGGAAAACGGCATGGTGGCCACCAGTCATTATGAAGCCTCCCGCGTGGCGCTCGATGTACTGAAGTCCGGGGGCAATGCTATTGATGCGGCGGTGACAGCCGGGTTCGTGCTGGCGGTCACCCAACCCCGTTCGGGCAATATCGGCGGTGGGGGGTTTATGCTGGTCTCTTCGGAAAAGAGCGGTGAAGTGGTTGCCATCGACTATCGTGAGAAGGCGCCAAAGGGGGCCTTCGAAACCATGTTTCAGGATCAGCAGGGCAATGTCGTCAAGGCACGAAGCCGCTTTTCCCACCTGTCTGCCGGGGTGCCGGGTACCGTGGCCGGTCTGGCCATGGCATTGGAGAAATATGGAACCCTCTCTTTGCCCGAGGCGCTGGCGCCGGCCATAAAACTTGCGGAGGAAGGCTTCGAGGTGCCCAGGCGCTTCAGTGACGGCCTGAAGACGGGGCAGGAGCGGCTCCGTAGGTGGCCTTCCAGCGAGGCGGTCTTCTACAAGCCTGACGGCGGGTTCTACGAACCCGGCGAGCTGTTTCTCCAGCCGGATCTGGCCAGGACGCTTCGCCGTATCTCCGATCAGGGCGTCAAGGGGTTTTACCAGGGTGAAACGGCGCGCCTGATAGTGGATGACATGGAACAACACGGGGGCCTTATCACACTGGAGGATCTGCGGTCTTACCGTCCGGTGATCAGGCAGCCGGTCAAAGGCAACTACCGGGGATACGACATCTACTCCATGTCGCCACCCAGTTCCGGCGGGGCCCATATCGTCCAGATACTCAATATGCTGGAGGCCTACCCGATCGGGAGATACGGGCACAATTCCGCAAGCACCATACACCTGATGGCCGAGGCGATGAAGCGGGCCTACGCGGATCGGTCCAGGTATCTTGGCGATTCGGATTTTGTGGATGTGCCCCTCGCGGGCATCACCTCCAAACCCTATGCCGGTGAATTACGGCGTGGAATCGATCCTTTCATTTCCACCTCCAGCGAGGCGCTGGGCCCCGGCGACCCGCTCCCGTACGAGAGCGGGGAGACTACCCATTTCTCCATTGTCGACAATATGGGAAACGCCGTATCAAACACCTATACGATCAACTTCAGCTACGGCTCCGGCATCGTGGTACCGGGGGCTGGGTTCATATTGAACAACGAGATGGACGACTTCAGTGCCAAACCGGGCGTACCGAATGCTTATGGACTGCTGGGTGGTAAAGCCAATGCCATCGAACCTGAAAAGCGGATGCTCAGTTCCATGTCACCGACGATCGTCAAGCGCGACGGTAGGAATTTTCTGGTCACGGGCAGCCCGGGTGGCTCCCGGATCATAACCACCACACTGCAGGTCATCATGAACGTGATCGATCACGGGATGAATATCCAGAGTGCGGTGAATGCCCCGCGCATTCATCATCAGTGGCTGCCGGAGGAGATCAGAATCGAAGAGGGGGTCAGCCCCGACACGGTGGATCTACTGCGAAGCAAAGGGCACAAGGTGGTGCAAAAGAAGGCAATGGGTGCGATCCAGAGCATCATGATCAGGGATGGCACCTTCTATGGAGCCGCGGATCCGCGCAGGAGTACTTCATCCGCCATGGGGTTCTGAGCGAGAAAAAATCCGTGATGAACGTTAAACCGCAGGAGATTGTCGATTACTGGTATTCACCACGCCTTCGGCCTCACTGGTTCAAATCGACAGAGGAGATCGACCGGGAGATAACCGGGCGCTACAGAGCACTCTGGGAGGCTGCGGCGCAAGGCGAACTCGACAGCTGGATGAGCACGCCCCAGGGGTGTCTGGCATTGGCCATCGTGCTGGATCAGTTTCCGCTGAACATGTTCCGTGGGGACAAGAGATGTTTCAGCTCCGAGGCAAAGGCGATAGCCGTGGCAAAACATACGATCGGCAATGGACTGGACAAGCTGATTGAGAAAGATCATCTGACATTTCTCTATATGCCACTGATGCACAGCGAGGATCTCGATGATCAGGAAAATTCTGTGAAGCTGTTCAGGGCTGCGGGGTTGCGGGAGAATGCTGCGTTTGCGGAACATCACAAGGAAATTGTCAGAAGGTTCGGCCGTTTCCCCCATCGCAATGAGATTCTGGGTCGAGAAAGTACCGAAAAAGAAGTAGAGTATCTGAACTCGAACGAAGCCTTCAGGGGATGACAGGTGAGATTACTGATCGTCATTACAGGATTGCTGATTGGGGGATTCGCCTGGGCCAACCAGGAATCCGAGCCCGCACAACAGTATTTCCCGCAACAGATAACCGCAAAGAAGCTGCTGGTGTATTGTGCCTCGAGCGCCATGACCAAGGCAGGGCGGGAGCGGCGTCAGTACTGCGCCGGTTTTGTCAGCGGGGTGGAGGAGTCGGTCAGACTGCTGGGCGGCAACGCGTCGGAATCCGCACCCCGCATTTGCGTGCCCGAGGGGGCAAGCGCCCGAAAGATTGCAGAGGGCTATATCGACTACGCGCTTCCAAGGCAGGGCAGTATGGATCAGCCGGCGGCAGCGTTGGTTATCGAGGCCCTTCGGGACAACTATCCTTGTAGGAACTAGGAACTCAGCCCGTAGGATGTGCTTCGCCCGGCGAAGCGCATCTGTCGCCTTTGATGCGGTTCGTTTTACTCACCACATCCTACGGTGTGCTTGGCTGAACCTCACCTGAAGTGAACTCGAGCCAAACAGCTGCTCGTCCCCAAAATATCCTCAGGCAAATATTGCGGATTGAGCTATTGTCATCTAGACCAACTCCTTGATAAAGACCTTGGAGTTGCGCTGATAGTTGTAGAGCCTGCGTTTTGCAACGGGCAGCGCTTTGACCGGCAGTCCCGAAAATCCCCTTTCCCGGAACCAATGTGTCGTTTGTGTGGTGAGCACGAACAGCTTACGGATACCCATTTGAATTGCCTGTTGTTCCATGTGACTCAATAGCAGGTCCCCCCGCCCATCGGTCCGGTAGTCCGGGTGAACGGCCACGCAGGCAAGCTCAGCGGTCTTTTCCCTTTCGTAGCAGTACAGGGCGGCGCATCCGATTATCATGCCGTCGAGTTCCACCACCGCAAACCGATCTATCTCCGTTTCCAGAAGTTCCCGTGAACGGCGCATCAGAACACCGGCCTCTTCCAGGGGTTCGAGCAATGCAAGAACGCCGCCCACGTCCTCTATGCGGGCAGTGCGTATCTCTTCGTAATGCTCCGCGGTGAGCATAGTGCCCACGCCGTCTCGAGTGAACAGTTCCCGCAGCAGCACCCCGTCTGTCTGGCGCCTCAACAGGTGGATTCTTTTGACACCCCGGCGGCAGGCATGAATCGCACCCTTGAGATGCTGCCTCATTTCCTCCGCCATCTCCTTGCGGCGTTTCAGGATCGACTCCAGCTCCCGGGGAATCAGGTTGGTGATGGTTCTGCCCCTTGAGTCTTTCAGGGCCGGCCCCTCGAGTAGTGATATCAGCTTATCTGCGCCGAGAGCCACGGCAACGGATCCCGCGACATCCGCGGCACTCAGGTTGAACACCTCGCCGGTCGGGGAATAGCCCAGGGGCGGTATCAGGGCAATGGCCCCCGAGGCGACGACATGGTGTATGGCGTCCGAATCGATGCGGCGAACCTCCCCGGTATGGCAATAGTCGATGCCGTCGTGGATGCCGATAGGCTGGGCGGTGACGAAATTCCCGGAGACGACGCGAATCTTGGCCCCCGCCATGGGTGAATTCGCAAGTCCGAGCGAGAGCAGTGCTTCGATTTCCACCCGCACGGCACCGGCTGCCTCCTTGACACAGGTGAGGGCGGCGTCATCCGTCACCCTCAATCCGTTGATATAGCGCATCTCGGCATTGCGCAGCGCCAGGCGCTCGACGATCTGGGGTCGGGCGCCATGCACCAGCACCACGCGTATCCCCATGCCCTGCAGAAGTGCAATGTCATGGATGAGACCGGAAAAGTTTTTGTCCGCTACCGCCTCCCCGCCAAAGTAAATGACGAAGATCCCGCCGCGATGGGCGTGTATGTAAGGCGAAGAACCGCGAAACCATTCGACGAATGGATCGGATTGGTTTTTTACCGTTTTTTTAGCCACGGGGATGTATCCTTGTGAATCAACCGTTTAATCTATACCGCATTGAGGATGAAAAACAGACTGACACCAACATTGTTTCATGCCATGCGAGAGAAGCGCCATATAAAATGGCTCCCGCTATGGTGGATACTGGCGTTGCTTGCCGGGTGCAACGAATCGGAACTAGTGGATATCCGGGTCGACGGCGTGGGTGCATGGGTTGAGATTGCCGATACTGATGAACGCCGTCGAAAGGGCCTGATGCAACGTCAGGATCTTGGGCAGGACGAGGGTATGCTGTTGGTCTTTCCCACGCCCCGGGTCCAGCAGATCTGGATGCTCAACACGCCGATCCCCCTCGATGCGGGTTTCTTTGATGCCGATGGTGTGCTGCTCAATATCGCATCCATGTCACCCGATGGCGGCAGGACGATTCACGCATCGAAGGGCCCGGCGATCTATGCGCTGGAGATGAATATCGGTTGGTTTGAACGGAACGGGTTAAGGCCCGGTGCGCGGTTAAATCTGCCAGTTCCGATCGTGGGCAATTAGCTCGTGCCTCGTACTTCGTAGTCGAATGGGTCGAATGAATTCGACCCTACGGATCTGCTGATAGACGGGATGCGTTTCGTCGGAAATACTGATTTACCCGCACAATCAGGGGAGGGCCCGTTTTTACTGGTCAATTGGGCAGATTGCCGTTGTAGGGCCGAATTCATTCGGCCAGCAGCCGTCATTTCTCTGCATTATCAGGTCGAATTGGTCGAATGAATTCGACCCTACGGATCTGCTGATAGAGGGAATGCCTTTCGTCGGAAATATTGATTTGCCCGCACAATCAGGGGAGGGTCCATTTTTACTGGTCAATACAGAAACGCCGGACCAGCGAGCGGATCAACTTCACCATCGGCTCGATGCGCTCCAGCCCCAGGTATTCGTCCGGCTGGTGGGCCTGGTCGATGTCCCCGGGGCCGAGAATGAGGGTTTCCATTCCCAGTTGCCGGAAATAGGGTCCTTCCGTACCGAAGGCAACGGACCCTGCCGGGTGGCCGGTGAGTTCTTCCGCGGCTTTGATGATGTCGGCCGCAGCGGGGGTTTCCATGGCCGCAATACCCGAAAAGGGTGACTCCATCTGCAGTGTCAGCCCGGAGTCCGCCAGGAGGTTCTCCAGTCTGCCCGACAGTTCGGCACGCAGGTCTTCCAGTTCCATTCCGGGTAGCGGGCGCATGTCGAACTGCAGTTCGCATTCTGCGCAGATCCGGTTCGGGTTGTCGCCGCCATGGATGTGGCCCAGGTTCAAGGTCGGCACCTCCACCTCGAACATGGGATTCCGGTACCGGGCCTGCATCTCCTGTCGCCATGTCATGATCTCGCCGATGACCCGGTGCATGCCCTCCAGGGCGCTCACTCCCAGTGCCGGGTTGCTCGAGTGACCGGACCGCCCAATCAGCCTGACGGTCTCCATGGCTATGCCTTTATGCATACGTATCGGCCTCAATCCCGTGGGTTCGCCGATAACCACATGGCGTCCCAGTTGCCGGCCCGCATTCACCAGGGCCTGGGCGCCGCACATGTTGCTCTCCTCATCCGCCGTGGCCAGCAGGATCAAGGGTTGTTTGAGGCTTGAAAAATCCAGTTCGCGCACGGCCTCGATCGCCAGGGCAAAGAAGGCCTTCATGTCCGACGTGCCGAGACCGTAGAGTCTGTCGTCGCGCCTGGTCAGAACAAACGGATCGCTGTTCCAGCGGCTGTCGTCGAATGGGACCGTATCCGTATGTCCGGACAGAATCAGCCCTTTGGTCCCCTGGCCGGCACTGGCAATCAGGTTCGATTTCCCGGGATGGCCCGGGACCGGCATAATCTCCACCCTGAAACCCAGCGCTTCACACCAACCCGCGAGCAGTTCGACCACACCTGAATTTGTCTGGTCCCACTGGGGGTTGATGCTGCTTACTGATGGGCTGGCGATCAGCTTTTCGATCATGGAAATGAGGGTTGGGGGTACCACGAGGTTTGTCAGGCGTAGCGAGCCAGTTTCTGCAGCCAGCGATTAAGTTCCTGGGTGCCGCGTTCGAGAAATCCCGGGTCCTGGTAGACCTGGGCAATAATGATCAATCCCTGGCCTCTGGACAACAGACGCAGGGACAGGTCCCGGGCCTCGTCAGGATAGCCCATTTCCACGAACTGCCGGGCCAGCCATCGTTGAAACAGATCGAACAGGCCCTTGGCATCTTCCTTCAGTTCCGGCTGGTCCTTTCCCAGCTCCACCGTCAGCGAGCCCATCGGGCATCCCGATCGGAGTAGTGCAGGTGTGCTGTCGTACATGATGCGTACGAACCGCTCCAGTTTGTCCAGGGGTTCGCTGATGGTCTTATCCCATTCAGTCAGCATGCCGGAGATAGTTTCCAGCCGGTGTGAAACAACTGCTTTAAGGATTTCATCCTTGGATTTGAAGTAGTAATAGATGTTTCCCCGGGGCACGTCCGCCTCTTCCACCACGTCGGAGAAAGAGGTCCGGTTGTAGCCCTTGCGATAGAAGAGCTGGTTCGCCGCATCGATGATGCGCTGCCGGGTGCGTTCGCTTTTTGATGGCATGGGCGGATGCCCTGACTGCTTGGGATATTTGGATTATAGTCCAAATCATCTCTCATTGTGCCTGGTTACGGTTTGTACCCGCGCCATCTTCGTCGATTGAGAAGACATGGTGCTGTACTCCGGGAAATGTTGGATAATTCAACGACTAGTTTACTCCCATCGGAGAGAATCATGCCCCAGTACCGTTCACGCACCACCACTCATGGCCGCAACATGGCGGGCGCCAGGGCGCTCTGGCGCGCCACAGGAATGAAGGACGGGGATTTCGACAAACCGATCATCGCGGTGGTCAACTCCTTTACCCAGTTTGTGCCCGGCCATGTGCACCTGAAGGATCTGGGGCAGCTGGTTGCCAGGGAGATCGAGAAAGCCGGGGGTGTGGCCAAGGAGTTCAACACCATCGCCGTGGATGACGGTATCGCGATGGGGCACGGCGGTATGCTCTATTCGCTGCCGTCCAGGGAAATCATTGCCGATTCGGTGGAGTATATGGTCAATGCCCACTGCGCCGATGCCATGGTCTGTATCTCCAACTGCGACAAAATCACCCCGGGTATGCTGATGGCGGCGCTGCGGCTCAATATTCCCGCGGTATTCGTTTCCGGCGGTCCCATGGAGTCAGGGAAGACCTCGCTGCACGGCGAGGACCGGAAACTGGACCTGGTTGACGCCATGATTTCCGCTGCCGACCCCAATGAGAGCGACGAGGATGTGGCGGCCATAGAACGATCGGCCTGTCCGACCTGTGGTTCCTGTTCGGGGATGTTTACCGCCAATTCCATGAACTGCCTGACCGAGGCGCTGGGATTGAGTCTACCCGGCAACGGTTCACTCCTGGCCACCCATGCGGATCGTGAGGCCCTGTTTCTGGAAGCGGGGCGCCTGGTCGTTGACCTCTCCCGGCGCTACTACGAGCAAGACGACAGCAGCGTACTGCCCCGCAACATCGCCAGTTTCGAAGCCTTTGAAAACGCCATCAGCCTGGACATCGCCATGGGCGGGTCCACCAACACGGTGCTGCACCTGCTCGCCGCCGCCCATGAGGCTGAGGTGAATTTCACCATGGCTGATATCGACCGCATGTCACGACAGGTGCCCAACCTGTGCAAGGTGGCCCCATCAACCCCGCTTTACCACATGGAGGACGTGCATCGTGCCGGCGGCGTGATCGGCATCCTGGGTGAACTCGACAGGGCGGGCCTGCTGCACCGGGATACCGGGTCCGTGCACAGCGGCACCATGGGGGCGGCCATCGACCGATGGGATATAGCCCGCAGCGAAGACACAACTGTGCGCCAGCGCTATCTGGCCGGGCCGGCCGGTGTGCCGAGCCAGGTGGCATTCAGCCAGGATTGCCGCTGGCCTCAGCTGGATCTGGACCGGGAGGCCGGCTGTATCCGGGATCTGGAGCATGCCTACAGCAGGGACGGCGGGCTGGCGGTGCTATACGGCAACCTCGCCGAGCAGGGGTGCATCGTCAAGACCGCCGGCGTGGACGAATCCATTCTCGCCTTCAAGGGCCCGGCCCGTATTTTCGAAAGCCAGGATACGGCGGTCGAGGCGATCCTGGGCGACCGGATCAATCCCGGTGACGTGGTGCTGATCCGCTACGAGGGCCCAAAGGGCGGGCCTGGCATGCAGGAGATGCTCTATCCGACCAGTTACCTAAAATCCAAGGGGCTCGGCAAGGCGTGTGCCCTGATCACCGACGGCCGTTTTTCCGGGGGTACCTCGGGACTTTCCATCGGGCACTGCTCGCCGGAAGCGGCGGAGGGCGGCAATATCGGACTGGTGGAAGAAGGGGACATCATCGAGATCGATATCCCGAACCGCACCCTGAACCTGGCATTGGGAGAGGAAGCGCTCAACGCACGTCGCCAGGGCATGGAGGCCCGCGGTGCTGCCGCCTGGAAGCCGGTCGACCGGGATCGTCAGGTCTCCCAGGCACTGCGAGCCTATGCCGCCCTCACCACAAGCGCATCCCGGGGGGCCGTGCGGGATGTCTCACAGTTGTAAGGAGGCATGCCGACTGCCCCATGGGCCGGCAGCTGCTTCCGGATTACAGGGATCCCCAGGTGTTCTTGCGTCGCTGAAAACGCAGGTGGGGCAGAATCAGCCCCAGTATGATGCCGACGATGATGACACCGGCCCCGATCATGAACCACTGTTGATCGGAGTCGTTCTCCAGTTCCCGGTTTTCCTGCTTTAGTTCCTCGGCCTGGTGCGTCAGCTTGGCCACCACCTTGCGCAGCTCGTTGCGTTCGTTGGAGATGCGGATGGCGTTTGCGGCGGTTCGCCGTATCGCCTCAAGTTCCTTGTCCAACACCGCCTTGGTCCGTTCCAGTTCCCGGTGGTTTGTCTCAAGCGCCTGATGCTTTTTCTGCAGACTTGCAAGTTTTGCCGCCAGCTTCTCCGGTTCCGACTGCAGTTCAAGCAGCTGTTTTTCGGCAACGGCAAGGCGGTCTCTTGCGCTGGGGGTCTTCATCAGTTGCCTGGTGAGGACAAAACCCTCCTTGCCGTCCCTTGACCTGACCTTCGTGTAGCCCGAATCCCGGTTTACCCCCAAAACCGCCACCCCGTAACCGCTGGGCAGCATTCGCACGATCTTGTGGGTGGCACTTTCTCCCGATCGCATGGTTATCTTGAACTGGTCCGTAACATACTGACTTTCAGCGTGAAGATGGGAGAAGCCCACTAACAGCACAAGACCTACAACGATTTTTTTCACATTGACCTCAGAGAATTGCTTACCGCACGGGAATACCCGATTTTTTCAGATGAGACGTGCCATGTCCAAGATTTAGACCACAAAACGGTATTTCCGGCCTTGGTCGGGGATCAAAACTAGAGGGTTATGCACATAAGCCGGAGAATGCGGACAGGATAGGCAAGACCTTGTCAAGAGTATCGGCATTTATTTCGATTGTTTTTATTAACTACTTGAATAAATAGATAAAAACTCAACTGTATAATTTATTGACAATCTGACGGAGATTCCTTGCTGGTACGGGTTTGGGAAGGTTTCCCCTTATTTTTGCACAGAGTTATCCACAGCTTCTGTGAGTAAAAATAAAACAGCATTGAAGACAGTGAAGTAACCTGTAAGTTGCAATCATCATCTGATGAACTCACTGTAACCTATTGATTCTAATCTTCAGGTCTTCCGGCGGACATTTCTAGTCCCTGACCTCTAGTGTACCCCGCCCCTGTTTTACCAAAGCTTGTCACTGTTACCGGGTGGTTTCGGCTATAATGCGCGCCCCTGTTTCCCCTGAGATTTTGTTTTGCCGCCATGAAACTCCGCAATATCGCTATCATCGCCCATGTGGATCATGGCAAGACCACCCTCGTGGACCGGTTGCTTCAGCAGTCGGGAACGCTCGGCGACCGATTCGGTTCCGTGGAGCGTGTCATGGACTCCAACGATCTGGAACGGGAAAGAGGCATCACCATCCTCTCCAAGAACACGGCGATCAACTGGGAGGGGTATCGCATCAATATCGTGGACACGCCCGGGCACGCGGATTTCGGCGGCGAGGTGGAGCGGGTACTTTCCATGGTGGATTCGGTGTTGCTGCTGGTGGACGCGGTGGAGGGGCCCATGCCCCAGACCCGATTTGTGACCCAGAAGGCATTTAACCATGGCCTGAAGCCCATCGTTGTGGTCAACAAGATCGATCGGGAGGGTGCCCGCCCCGACTGGGTGATCAATCAAACCTTCGATCTTTTCGACCGCCTGGGGGCCAGCGAGGATCAGTTGGATTTTCCGATCATATATGCATCGGCCATCAACGGGTATGCCGGATCGGAGCCCAGTTCCCGGCAGGGAAGCATGACGCCTCTGTTCGAAGCCATCGTGGAGAACTGCCCGGAACCCGATGTGGATCCGGACGGGGCGTTTCAGATGCAGATATCCACCCTCGACTACAACAGTTACGTGGGTGCGATTGCCATCGGAAGGATCGCCCGCGGGGTGGTCCGCCGGAACGCTCAGGTGACGGTAATAAAACGCGATGGCGACGAGCACAGGGCGAAGACAGGTCAGGTTTTCGGTTTTCTGGGGCTGAATCGGATCGAGGTGGAATCTGCCTCCGCCGGCGATATCGTGGCCCTTACGGGCATTGAGGCGCCCAATGTATCGGACACGCTCTGCGACCCGGAGGTGGTGGAGGGATTGCCGCCGCTGACGGTGGACGAACCCACGGTGAGTATGACCTTCCAGATAAACAACTCCCCCTTTGCCGGCCGCGACGGAAAGTACCTTACCTCACGGCAGCTCAAGGAGCGCCTGGAGCGGGAACTGATACACAACGTGGCGTTGCGTGTGGAAGAGGGCAACGATCCGGAAAAATTCCGCGTATCGGGGCGGGGCGAGCTTCACCTGTCGATACTCCTGGAGAACATGCGTCGGGAGGGGTACGAGCTGGCCGTGTCCAGGCCGGAAGTAATCTTCCGGGAGATTGATGGCGAGATTTGCGAACCCTATGAGCAGCTCACGGTGGATGTGGAGGAACGCGTTCAGGGCAGCGTTATGGAAGTGCTGGGGGAACGGCGGGGTGATCTGGCCGACATGGTGCCTGACGGCAGGGGACGGGTGCGTCTGGACTATGACATACCGTCCCGCGGGCTGATCGGGTTCCAGACGGAATTTATGACGCTCACGTCGGGTTCCGGCCTTATTTACCATATTTTCGACCGCTACGGACCCGCCAGGCAGGGGGGGATTTCACCGCGAAAGAATGGAACCCTCATCTCCAACTCCACAGGCAAAGCGTTGGGCTACGCCCTGTTCAATCTGCAGGAGCGCGGCCGGCTCTTCACCAAACCGGGAGACAGCGTCTACGAGGGGCAGGTGGTGGGCATTCACTCCCGCCACAACGATCTGACCGTGAATCCCCTGAAGGCCAAGCAGCTCACCAACATCCGTGCCGCGGGCAGTGATGAGAATATCCTGTTAAGCCCGCCGGTGGTGTTCTCCCTTGAGCAGGCCCTGGAGTTTATCGAGGACGACGAACTGGTGGAGGTGACGCCGGCAGCGATTCGCGTGCGAAAACGCCATCTCAACGAGCATGAGCGAAAACGGGCGGCAAGGGTGAAGACTGCGAGCTAGAAAAGAAAAACCCCGAAAGCAATCCTTGCTCTCGGGGCGGTGTCGCCGGGCTTGGTTGGCAAAGGGTCCACCATCCCTGGAGCTGTCCTTAGGAAGTGTCCCAATCCATTGAGTATCCGTGTGTGGCGACAATAACTAGAATGGCACAGCGGAAGCACAGTTATTAGCGGAACTTTTCTGTCAGTTATGTAGGTATTTTCTGATAGCGGAGTTTGCATAGTCAGGGGGAATCAGGTGATCGGACTGCTGCAGCGGGTTACCGGGGCCGGTGTCGAGGTTGATGGGGCCTGTGTCGGAGAGATCGAGGCAGGGCTTCTGGTTCTGGTGGGCGTGGAGCGGGGGGATGACGAGGTTCGTGCCGACCGGCTTTTGGAGAGACTGCTGGGTTACCGGGTCTTTGCCGACTCAAACGGGCGCATGAACCTCAGCGTTCGGGACGTGGACGGAGGGCTGCTGCTTGTCCCCCAGTTCACATTGGTTGCGGATACGCGAAAGGGAACCCGTCCCGGATTTTCCGGTGGCGCGACTCCGGAACTGGGCAGGCATCTCTTCGAATATCTGTGCGCGCAGGCCCGGGCCTCCCACAGAGTCGTGGCCACCGGGGTGTTTGGTGCGAATATGCAGGTCACGCTGACCAACGACGGACCGGTCACCTTCTGGCTACGGGTGCCCACCCCCTGAAACAGAAGGGACAACGGAACCCTGCATTTGCTTTCCATATCGCATAAAATGGCGCCTATATCCTCCGGGTTTTTCCCGGCACACCCCCGGGTATCGAACCCCATTTACATTCAGGATCTGTTTCATGCAGCGTAAAGCGGAAATCGAACGAAACACCCTCGAGACCCGGATCGAGGTCAAACTCAATCTGGACGGCACTGGAAGATCCGCATTCGATACCGGACTGCCGTTTCTCGAGCACATGCTGGATCAGGTTGCACGGCACGGTCTGGTTGATCTGGACATCCGTGCCCAGGGCGATCTCCATATCGACGGGCATCACACGGTCGAGGACATCGGGATAACGTTCGGCCAGGCGGTGGCCAAGGCAGTGGGCGACAAGAAGGGCATACGCCGGTATGGGCATGCCTATGTGCCGCTGGATGAGGCCTTGTCACGGGTTGTCATCGATCTTTCGGGGCGCCCCGGCATGGAGTTTCACGCGGATTTTACCGGTGCAAGGATCGGTGACTTCGATGCCGAACTGGTCCATGAGTTTTTCCAGGGCTTTGTGAACCACGCGGGTGTCACGCTGCACGCGGATTCACTGCGCGGACGCAATTCCCACCACGTTGCCGAGACCCTGTTCAAGGCCTTTGGCCGTGCCCTGCGCATGGCCCTGGAACTGGATCCGCGCATGGCCGGCGAACTCCCGAGCACCAAGGGCTCTCTTTGATGTCCCAGACCATCGCCGTCATCGATTACGGCATGGGCAACCTGCGCTCCGTATCAAAGGCCGTGGAGCAGGTCGCAGATACGGATGACAACGTGCTCGTTACCGACGACCCCAGGCTGATACTTTCAGCAGACAGGGTGGTGTTTCCCGGTCAGGGTGCGGCGCGGGACTGCATGGATGCGATTTCCGAACATCATCTCAACCGCGCTGTTCTGGACGCCGCTCACAGCAAGCCATTTCTGGGTATCTGTATGGGGCTCCAGGTGCTGATGGAAACCAGCGAGGAGAACGGAGGGACAGGGCTGCTCGGCCTGATACCCGGGAAGGTGCGCCGTTTTCCTGCGGATATGGAGATAGAGAGCCAGCGTCTGAAAATACCCCAGATGGGCTGGAACAGGGTGCAGCAGACCCGACCCCACCCGTTGTGGGAAGGTATTCCCGACGGAAGCCGGTTCTATTTTGTGCACAGTTACTACATCGATCCCCGGGAGGGCGATCTGGTGGCGGGTACCACCGATTACGGCATACCCTTCACCAGTGTAATAGCCCGCGACAACCTGTTCGCCGCCCAGTTCCACCCGGAAAAGAGCGCCGCCGCCGGTTTAAGGCTGCTGCGTAATTTCATCAACTGGAATTGATCTATTCTGCAAATACTTCTTTGAACTCTGCGATCACATGGTTATCGGTGGATGGGCGGGTCGCCCGTCCACTTACCCGATCAGTTGGCGTTTGAGTGCTACTACATTAAAACTGAAGATCTTTTCTTTGGAACAAATAAAATCGAGCTGTTAACTGAGGCACTGAACCGTGTTACTGATACCCGCCATTGATTTGAAAGACGGCCGCTGTGTACGCCTGCGCCAGGGGCGCATGGAGGATGAAACCATTTTTTCGGATGACCCGGTGGAGATGGCGGGGCGCTGGGTGGAGGCGGGGGCACGCCGTCTGCATCTGGTGGATCTCAACGGGGCCTTTGCCGGCGAGCCGGTGAATGGCGCGGTGATCAAGTCCATCGCGGCCCGTTACCCGGATTTGCCGATCCAGGTTGGAGGCGGTATCCGGGACGAACAAACCATTCAGGCCTATCTGGATGCCGGCGTGACCTATGCCATCATCGGCACCATGGCGGTCAAGGATCCGGATTTTGTTGGACGCGCATGCAGGCGTTTTCCGGGACACGTCATCGTTGGGCTGGATGCCAAAGACGGTCTCGTGGCCACTGACGGATGGGCAAATATCACAGAGCACCGGGTGAAGGATTTGGCCAAACGGTTCGAGCAGGAAGGGGTGTCCGCCATCGTCTACACCGACATCGGCAGGGACGGCATGCTCAGCGGCCCCAATCTGGAGGCCACGGCGGCACTTGCGTCGGCCATCGATACGCCGGTCATTGCCTCCGGCGGCATCACCGGCATCGAAGATATCCAGGCCCTCTGTGAGATTGCGGGCACCGGCATCACGGGTGCGATCACCGGACGTGCGATCTATGAAGGCACCCTGGATTTTTCTGCGGGGCAGCGGCTGGCTGATGCGGACTGTGGGGCGGTTAAACCTGAGTAATTACGGGGTCGAAGAGAATGCTGGCAAAAAGAATCATTCCCTGCCTGGATGTGGATGCGGGCCGCGTCGTCAAGGGTGTCAAATTCATCGATATCCGGGATGCCGGGGATCCCGTGGAAGTGGCACGCCGCTACAACGAGGAAGGGGCGGATGAGATCACCTTCCTGGATATCACCGCCAGTTCCGACAACCGGGAGACCATCGTCCACGTGGTGGAGGATGTGGCGAGCGAGGTGTTTATTCCCCTCACCGTTGGCGGCGGCATTCGTACCACCGAGGATATACGCCGCATGCTCAATGCGGGTGCCGACAAGGTGGCGATCAATACGGCGGCCGTGTTCAACCCGGAGTTCGTGCGGGAAGCCACGGAACGGTTCGGATCCCAATGCATCGTCGTTGCCATAGATGCCAAGCAGGTCAGCGGGGAGGGTGAGCCCCTGAAATGGGAGATTTTCACCCACGGAGGCCGCAGACCCACGGGCCTGGATGCAGTGGACTGGGCGAGGCGAATGGTGGAGTACGGTGCAGGCGAGATCCTGCTCACCAGCATGGACAGGGACGGCACCAAGATAGGCTTCGATCTGGCGCTTACCCGGGCCATAAGCGAAGCCGTCACCGTGCCTGTGATCGCATCCGGTGGGGTGGGAACGCTGCAGCACCTGGTCGACGGGGTCGCGGAGGGAAAAGCGGACGCCGTTTTGGCCGCCAGTATCTTTCACTTCGCGGAATACAGCATCGGAGAGGCCAAGCGATACATGGCGGATCGGGGGGTGGAGGTTAGGCTCTAAAGTCATGATCCCGTTGCGTCGAAACAGCTATCTGCTGATGCTTTTGCTGCTGGTGGGGTTGACCGCCCATGCGGGCCAGACCGACCAGGAAGCTAAGCTGCAGGAAGTGGTCAATACCATCGCGGTGATGGACGCAATGTCCGGGGAAACCATACCTCCCGGGCTGGTCGGGACCGCTCAGGCTATCGCCATTATTCCCTCAGTCGTCAAAGTGGGACTCGTGGTCGGGGAGCGTTTCGGAAAAGGTGTCGTGTCGGTGCGCAGGCCGACCGGCGAGTGGAGCAGACCCCTGTTCGTTTCCCTGTCGGGCGGAGATGTGGGGTGGCAGATTGGGGCGCAGTCGGTGGATGTTGTGCTGCTGTTTGCCTCCCGTCGTGCTTTCGATATTCTTCTCAGTGGAGAATTGACGCTGGGGATCGACGCATCGGCCGCTCCGGGCCCTGTTGCGTCGGCGGGTGAGAAAATTGCTCACGATGCCGGGGTGGAAATCCACGTCTATTCCATCAGCCGGGATCTTTTTACGGATATCGATCTGAACCGGGCCACGCTTCGGGTCGAACAGAAGGACAGCGATGAGTATTACGTTCAACCCCGGGTCAGGCCGGAACAGGTGCTTGATGACGATACGGAAATACTCCCCGAGTCCGCCCGTTTACTGAAACGTCTGCTGAAGGATAGAACGGAAAACGAATCATGAGCGATATATTGCAACGACTGGCGGCGGTCCTGGAGGAGCGCAAAGCATCCGACCCGGACTCCTCCTATGTGGCGCGCCTGTACGACAAGGGTCTGGACGCCATCCTGAAAAAGATCGGTGAAGAAGCAACGGAGACCGTGATGGCGGCCAAGGATGGAGATTCCGAAAAGATCGTCTGCGAGACAGCGGATCTCTGGTTCCACTCGATGGTTCTGCTGGCACAGCAGGGCCTTGGGCCCGAGGATGTACTCAAGGAACTGGATCGCCGGTTCGGTCTGTCCGGTCTCGAGGAGAAGGCCAATCGCAGGCGCTGAATGTGAGAGAGGATATCCGCACAACTCATTGATTCACCACAGAGGTCCTCTTTTCGGTTATGATCGAATCAATGGTGGCGGATGCCAAATCCGCCGAAACTGTATGCTTTCGGATCCTGAGATCCGGATGTATGGGTAATTCGAAGTGGAGATAGGTTATGGGTATTGGTGGAATCAGTATCTGGCAGTTGTTGATCGTACTGGTGATTGTACTGCTCCTGTTTGGGACCAAGCGTTTGAAAAATATCGGTTCCGATCTGGGTAATGCGGTTAAGGGTTTCAAGGGAGCCATGTCCGACAGTGAAAAGGAAGCAGATCGGGAGCGCCTGGACAGTTCCAAGGAGGAGAAGGTTATCGACGGCGAGGTTACCCGCAAGGATAAGGACAAAGAGCACTCCTGAGTTTTTTCTCCGCAAACCGAGTTTTAACACACTGCTGACACCATGTTCGATATTGGTTTCTGGGAGTTGATGCTGATAGGGGTTGTTGCCCTGCTGGTGGTGGGGCCGGAACGCCTTCCCAAGCTCGCCTACACGGCAGGGAAGTGGCTCGGCAAGGGACGCAGCATGCTCAGCGCCGTCAAGTCGGAGATCGACAAGGAAGTGAAGGCGGAAGAGTTAAAAGAGATACTCGAAAAACAGAAGCGTCAGATGAACCCGATCCAGGATGTCATCGACGAGACCTCCTCCGCCGTCCGGGATCTGAAAAACGAGACAGGCCAAGTGGTAAAGCAGGGCCAACAAAAATACGAATCGGAAGGTGATACCCCGGCCGGCGAGGGCGATTCAGCAAAGGTTTCCCGTAATCCTACCCATGACGACACAGAACGATTCGGCTGACAACACCCCTCTGAAGGAACAACCCTTTGTCTCCCACCTGCTGGAACTCCGCGACAGATTGTTGTGGGCGCTGGCAGCAGTGGCGGTGTTCTTCATGTTCCTGTTCCCTTTCGCAAACGAGATCTATATCTGGGTCGCCACCCCCCTGATGGCCCACCTGCCGGAAGGCACCAGCATGATTGCCACGGAAGTGGCTTCCCCCTTTCTTACACCATTTAAACTCAGCCTGGTGTCGGCGGCTTTTCTTGCCGTACCTTTTATTCTTTACCAGCTGTGGGCATTTATCGCACCGGGACTCTATCAGCATGAGAAGCAGCTGGTGGTGCCGCTGGTGGCATCCAGCACAATGCTTTTTTATATCGGCATGCTGTTTGCGTACTACCTGGTGTTTCCCCTGGTGTTCAGGTTTCTTACGGGTACGGTGCCGGACGGTGTGACCGTCGCAACGGACATAGCTAAGTATCTCGACTTCATTCTTACCTTGTTTTTTGCTTTTGGTCTGGCATTCGAGGTGCCCATTGCCACCATCATCCTGGTCAGGATGGGTGTGACAACCCCTGATAAACTTGCGGAAAAGAGACCTTATATCATCGTCGGCGCCTTTCTTTTCGGAATGCTGCTTACTCCTCCGGATGTCATCTCCCAGACACTGCTCGCCCTACCCATGTGGGTGCTGTTCGAGGTCGGGTTGATATTTTCACGGCTGATGGGAAAGCGTTTGTCCCCAGAAGATGAATCAGAGGAAGGCGATGCGATGGCCACCGCCGCCTTTGCCACAGCGTCCGGTATCAATTCAGCGACACAGACGCCCCCGCCAGCCCCTGAAGGCGAAGGGGCTGACCCCGGATCTCCGACCATTCCCGCCTTCGATGCTGACCCCTCGGTGGACGGTCAGACCGGAGAGATCGATCCGGATCGCTTCACCCCGATGAGCGAAGATGAACTGGATGCCGAGTTGGACCGCATCGAGGCGGAAGATGCGGATGACGATGTCGATGACGGGGATGAATTCGAAGAAACGCCAGCCGAAGACCCGGTGGAGCATAAACTGCGTCAGATACAGGCCCTTCGCGAAAGTCAGGACGAAGCCGCAGCCCGGGCCCTGCTCTATGAGATCCTCGCCGAAGGCAACGAAGACCAGATAAACGTCGCCAGGAATATACTGAGGCAGCTGGACGACACCTGAAGCTGTTCCACCCTTTTTGCCGGGTGCAACCTTGCGGGCCCTCCGGGGTCGAACCCTTAACCGTGTTCGTCCCGAACCCTTAACAATATGCTACCTATCCTGACGGCTGTCCTCTGCCTGATCCTGCCAATGGGTGCCCAGGCGGCACTCACCAATGAATTGCGGGATCACCCTTCCCCTTATCTGTCCCTGCATGGCGGGGACCCTGTGCAATGGCAGTCCTGGGGCGGGGAGGTGCTGGAGAAGGCCAGGGCGGAAGACAAACTCATCTATATCTCCAGCGGGTATTTTGCCTGCCACTGGTGCCATGTCATGCAGCAGGAGAGTTACCGGGATCCGGAAGTCGCGGCCCTGCTCAACAAGCATTTCATCCCGGTAAAGGTGGACCGGGAACTACAGCCCGCCCTGGATGCCCATCTGATCGATTTTGTTCAGCGCACTCGCGGCCAGGCCGGGTGGCCTCTCAACGTTTTTCTCACGCCGGAGGGCTACCCGGTATTCGGGATGACGTACGCACCCAAGGCGTCCTTCATGCAGCTTTTGGGACGGCTCGAGCAGATTTGGACCGCGCGACGGGAGGAACTGAGGACCACCGCCCGCCAGGCCTCACTGGCCGTGGAGGGCTCGGGAAAGACGGCAGTCGAAGCTACAAGCTCCATTGACCGGCCGATGCTGGAGTCGGTGCTTTTCGCCATGGCGCTCAAGCTGGGCGATGACATGGAAGGGGGATTCGGACATCAGAGCCGGTTTCCCATGTCCCCCCAATGGACGGTATTGCTGGAAAGGGTGTCCCCGACCCAGGATGATGATCTACGGACGCTGATCGAGCTGACGCTGGATCAGATGGCCAACCAGGGGATGCGCGATCATATCGAGGGGGGCTTTTTCCGGTATACCGTGGATCCGGGCTGGCAGCTGCCCCATTTCGAAAAAATGCTCTATAACCAGGCGCTTCTCTCCCGCCTCTACCTGCGGGCAGCCGCGATCCTGAACCGGCCGGATTATCTGGACGTTGCCCGGGATACGCTGGATTTCACGCTCAAGGTGCTCAAAGGGAACGAAGGCGGGTTTATTGCCAGTCTATCGGCGGTCGATCCGGAAAACCGGGAGGGTGGAGGTTATCTTTGGGATACCCGGCAGCTGGAACAGGTTCTCGACGGGGATGAGCTGACCTTTGCCCGCAGACGCTGGCGCCTGGAAGGCGCCCCGGTCAGCCAGGGGGCCTACCTGCCCGTAAACGAAAGCAGCACGGAGCAAATCGCCAAGGGCGCCGGATGGGACACGGGATATGCAAAAGCCCTGGAAAAAAGGGTCAGGCAAAAACTGCTCGCTGCGCGCAGTCCCAGAAATCACCCCAGGGACGAAAAGCAGCTGGCCGCCTGGAACGGACTGATGTTGTCGGCGCTGGTGGATGGTGCCCGGGTGTTGAAGCAGGAGCGTTATCTCAAGGCAGCCTCTGATCTGCGGGATTATCTTGTGGGCTATCTGTGGGACGGAAACCGGTTGATGCGCGCCCGGGGCCCGAAGGGTCCCCTGGGCCAGGCTGCCCTGGAAGACTATGTCTATGTTGCCGCAGGGCTCTATGACTGGGCCGTGTTTTCCGGCTCCGGGGAAGACCGGCAGCTGGCCGGCGTACTTGCCCGCCAGGCCTGGGAAAGGTTCCACGACGGGCAGGGTTGGCGGCACAGCGACGATTCACTGCTGCCGGGCATCGCCCGCGAGGCGGTTCTATCGGACGGCCCCCTGCCTTCCCCAGCCGCACTGTTGATCCGGTTGAGTCTGCAACTGGACGATCCCCAACTGAAGACAAGGGCGCTCCAGGCCCTCGATGCCGGTCAAGAAACCCTGCTCAAGCAGCCCATCTGGTATGCGACCCGGGTACAAGTTTTGCTGGAGACCCCGGTATCGGCACGCTAGTACTTTAATCTACCTGGGCGTGCCGCCGGACCTCAACGGGGGATTCAACTGGCTCGGCCGCCCGGGTTGTTCGATGGGTAGCTCCGGCTCAGGGCCCGGTTCCGGTGGATGAATCGGGGGTACCGGCTGCGGCGGGTAAATGGGCCAGGTGCCGCGATAGCGCCAGTTATTATATTCCTGCTCCGCGTCCTCCCGCTGTTGACGCGCTTTCTCTTTGTCCTCCGCCTCCTGCTCCCGCTTGCGTCGCTCCTCCGCCAGCTTTTCCCGTTTGGCTTCCCGTTTGTGACGATCCTCTGTAAGGGCATCAGCGCTTTCCTTGATGCCCTGTTCTATTTCGGAGGCCTCTTCCACGCGGGAGTCGTCCGGCCCCGGTGCCACCTCGACCGTTTCACAGTTGCCGTCCGGTGCCGGTTTGTCGGAAAAGCGCACCTGACCGTCCCCGGTGGTACATCTGAAGATCCCCTGTGCGAAGCCCGTGGAGGGGGCAGAAGCCAACATGAGTATCAGAAAACCCGGAAAAAGCCGGTACCGCAATGATCGCATCATTTCACCTGGTATCTCATTCTGGTGCCGTGAACCAGGGAGAGCGTAATCTCTTCGGCTGTCAGTTCCGGCGGGAAATAGGTGCCCGAGATCTTGGCGCTGCTGATGCTTGCACCTTCAAGCATGGCCTGGGTGAGGTCCAGGCCTCGCAGGTCTGCATGGCGCAGATAACAGCCCCTCAGATCCAGACCTTGTGTGTCGAGGTTGCGCAGGTCCAGCCCCCGTAAGTCCGCACCTCTCAGTTCACATACTTCACCCGCCTTCCGGCGCGCATTGAATTCTTTGATCAGGCCTTCCCGAAGCATTTGATACATGGTATCGGCACTGCTTTTTTCCGTTTCTGACGATGTATCCATTGTTATCCCTGCTCCAATGCTTACTACTATTATGGACCAGCTCCATGTCGAGTGGGAGGGTTGCAATACTGCTGTCCGTCCCGAAGTTATAGTATTGTCTGATGACAATGCAACCCAAGTGACGGGAATTGTGAAAAAGCTGCTTCTTCTGTTAATTCGCGGTTACAGCTATCTGATAAGTCCGCTGCTGGGAAACAATTGTCGATACTATCCCAGCTGCTCTGCCTACACCCGGGAAGCCATAGAAGTGCACGGTGCGCTTAAAGGGCTCTGGATGGGCATAAAGCGCATTTCCCGCTGTCACCCGTTTCATGAGGGGGGATACGATCCGGTCCCGGGCACGGAGGACCGCCGGGAAAAGGAGAATTGAGCACCGTCTCGTCCACTGATCCCCCGCAGATGATAGACTCCGGGGTATGGAGCTTTTCCTGGAAAATACCCTTGAGCTCGCGTTGGTTTCCGCCCCCTGGCTGCTGTTCGGGCTGGTGGCGGCAGGATTGATTCGCGCCTGGCTCCCCATGGAACTGGTCGGGCGTTCCCTCGGCGGCAGTGGTCTGGTCCCCGTCGCAAAGGCGGCGTTGATAGGCGCGCCTCTGCCCCTTTGTTCTTGCGGCACTCTGCCGGCGGCCATGTCGTTGCACCGTTCCGGGGCATCCCGCGCCTCCACCACCTCGTTTCTCATATCCACCCCGGAAACCGGGATTGATTCCGTGGCGCTATCCTGGGTCCTGCTCGGGCCCTTTATGGCCATTCTTCGGCCCGTCTCCGCCGTAATCTCCGCGATTTCAGCCGGTTTGCTGGTCGGGTGCACTGAGACATCCGTGTCCCGGGAATCAGCCCCCGGGGAATCCGTGCAGCGTGCAGCCGCGGAGAGTTGCGGCTCCGGTTCATGCTGCGTGCGTCCAACGCCTCCGAAAACCGATATAACAACGCCGCGGCCCGGGCTCTGGATCCGCACCCTGGACGGTCTGAAGTATGCCTTCACGGATTTGCTCGATGATCTGGCGCTGTGGCTCGCAGTGGGCATTGCCGCCGCGGGTCTGGTGGTGACCCTGGTGCCTCCCGACATGCTGTCGGGATGGGGAAGCGGCCTGGGCGCGATGCTGCTGGTGATGGTCATCTCCGTACCCATGTATGTCTGTGCCACCGCCAGTACGCCTCTCGCGCACGCCATGCTGTTCGCCGGTGTATCACCGGGAACCGTGCTGGTGTTTCTGCTGGCTGGCCCGGCCAGTAACCTGGCCAGCCTCGCGCTGGTGCGCCGGGAGTTGGGGGGGCGGGCGCTCGCAGCCTATCTGGTCGGCGTGGGTGGCGTGAGTGTCTTACTTGGTCTCGGGCTCGACGCCTTGATCGGTGCCACGGGCCTCGACCTGCTTTCGGGTATTGCCGACGCGGACACCGGCCGGCACGAGTTACCGGTGATCCTGTCGGTACTCAGTCTGCTGATCCTGGTGATTGCATCCGTAAAGCCTTTCCGCCGCTACCTTATCCATGGCAAGGCCGGTGAAGACGGCAACTGCTGCGGCTGAGATTTGCACGCGGAATCAACCAGGGCCTGTTAACACTATGCGGGTATCCGCATAGTGTTAACAGGCCCTAACAGGGCGCCGCTTTTTTCCTCTCCGGAGGCGTTGCGTCACGCCTTCGAAACCGGGTTGTCGAATCTTCTGACCCAATACGACGAACTGGGGATCTTCATACTTGTGTTGGCCAACGCCGCCAGTGAACAGCATCTTTGGGGTGCTTTGCGTGAACCGCTGAGAACCAGATTCAGCCGTTTCGCATACAGTATGGATGCCGGAGCCCCGGCCGGGCTGGTGCTGGACGATGCACAGGATGATCTGCAGGTTTTTCGGAAGCTCCTTGCTCTGGGTTTCGGGAATCTTTCTGCGACGGAATACCGGCAGGCGGGCTGTTGGGAACTGCAGTACAATCCAATGCGTTCGTTGCGACCCGCCCGTCTGACCGATTTACCGGCGCCGGGTATCTCCATTCCCTTCAATGGCGACGATTTCAATTTCAACAAACCCTTTCTGCGCAAGGAGATCCTTTGGCAGGGATCGCTGGCGGGCCGCCATGTGGCCTTGTTCTATAACAAGTATCCCTTTATCGAATTGCATGGTCTTCTGGTGCCCCAACCGCGCCGGGAACTCCCCCAATTGCTCGCGCAACAGGACAATGAATACCTCTGGCGGTTGACCGGGGAACTGTCGGGGGGGGTGCCCGGGATAGGCTTCGGTTATAACAGTTACGGGGCCTGCGCCTCCATAAACCACCTTCACTTCCAGATGTTTCATCGCGAACGGCCGCTGCCGGTGGCAGATTCCCGCTGGCGCCACAACGGCGGGGCGGAGGAATACCCGGTTTCCTGCCACGGTTTTCACTCAGCCGCCGAGGCCTGGGATTGCATTTCCGGTCTGCACGACAGCGGAACCAGCTACAATCTGATCTATCTTCCGGATCGGGTCTATTGCCTCCCGAGAAAAAAGCAGGGCAGCTATGATCATGCAAAATGGGCGATTGGGTTCGCCTGGTATGAACTTGCGGGGGGATTCTCCCTGTTCTCCAGGGAGGATTTTGAGCGCCTCGATCAGGGGGATCTGGAATCTGAACTGTCCCGTGTTAGCTTGTAAGAGATGTTTCACAGCCAGTTCACACTGCTAGAGACCCGCCGATTTCTGCCCCTGTTCCTTACGCAGACTCTGGGCGCGTTCAACGACAATCTGTTCAAGAATGCGCTGGTCGTCCTCATCACTTTTGTGCTCGCTGAGCAATCGGGCATGGATGCCAGCTTGTTGGTAACCGCGGCTGCCGGAATCTTTATTCTTCCGTTTCTGTTGTTCTCGGCCCTGGCGGGCCAGATTGCCGACAAGTACGACAAATCCCGAATCATCCGGATCGTAAAGCTGGTCGAGATCCTTCTGATGTGCGGTGCCGCGTTGGGCTTCTATCTGCAGAGTGTGCCTGCCCTGATGCTCCTGCTGTTTCTCATGGGTGCCCAATCCGCTTTTTTCGGGCCCCTGAAGTATGGGATCCTGCCGGACCACCTGCATCGGGATGAATTGATTGGTGGTAACGGGCTGATCCAGGCGGCGACCTTCCTCGCCATACTGCTGGGGACCCTGGCCGGAGGGCTGTTGATCCTGGCCTGGAAGGGCACGTTTATCATCTCGATCCTGATAATCGGAGTGGCGGTCGTCGGCTGGTTCTGCAGCCGATATATCCCTGCCACAAGGCCGGCCTCCGCGCTGCTGAATATAAACCCGAATTTTGTCAGCGAAACCTGGAAGATCATCCGGTACACCGCCCAGCGAAAGGAGATTTTCGCACCCATAATCGCGATCTCCTGGTTTTGGCTGGTGGGTGCGACTTTTCT
Source organism: Chromatiales bacterium (assembly GCA_030145425.1). Taxonomy (GTDB): domain Bacteria; phylum Pseudomonadota; class Gammaproteobacteria; order Chromatiales; family Chromatiaceae; genus JAHEHQ01. The sequence continues at coordinate 29,723 of JAQYVO010000007.1, forward strand.
TGCACAGGTGCCGACTTTCGGCAAAGTGGCGCTGGGCGGGGACGAAAGCCTGGTCACCCTGTTGCTGCTGGTTTTCTCCGTTGGTATCGGTATTGGGTCGATGTTGTGCAACCGCATGCTGAAGGGTGAGGTGCATGCCTCCTACGTCCCTTATGGTGCGCTTGCGTTGTCCGTGTTCGCGGTGGATCTCTACTTTGCCACCCATCAGGTGGTGGCACCGGGGAGTGGAGAGCCGATCAGTGCCATGCTGTTCATGGAGCACCTGCCCAACTGGCGCATCCTCATGGATTTTATGTTGATCGCGGTGTCGGGCGGAATCTACATTGTGCCCCTGAACGCCATGGTGCAGGCGCGCAGTGAACCCTCCCACCGCGCCCGAAACATCTCGGCGGTTAACATACTCAATGCCCTTTTTATGGTGGCATCGGCAATAGCCAGCGCACTGCTGCTGTCCCGGGGTTTCAGCGTCTCTCAGATATTCCTTTGTCTGGCTATTCTAAATCTGGGCGCCGTCTACTACACCCATAAACTCTAGACGTGATAGCTGAATTCACCCCGGTCGGCGGGTGCCATCAATTCATGGAACTTTTTACCCGATACCCTGACCAGGTGCACATGGTCTCCCGCTTCGAAATAAACCTGCTTCTCTTTGCCGAGGGTCGTTTTTGGGTCCCAGATAGTCTTGATACCATAGGCATGACCCAGGGGTGGCACGGCACCAAGTTCACAATCCGGGAGCAGGTTGCCGATTTCCTCTTCCGTGGCCAGTTCCACGGGCTGATTGAGAAACCTATGTAACAAGTCCAAATCGACGTGATAGTCGGATGGCACCACAACCAGAAGATAACCCTCGTCATCCTTAACCAGGACCCCCTTTGCCAGGGCATCTCCGGAGACGTGAGCCTGCTCCGCCGACTCCATGCTTGATCCCGTGGGAGAGTGGGTGATCAGTTTGAATTTAACTTCCTGGGCAACGAGATATTTTCTTAATGTATTCGAGATCGACATATGTTGATTCCCCCTTCACTGCAAGGCAGCTATATAGGTTAGTTTAACAGTATGTCGGGAATTTTCCGCACCCGGAAGCAAGGCCGACCGAACCCGATTCAAGAGGTAGTGTTAACAGGCCCTGGGGGGGGGCTGCCGACTATCAGTAGAATGCGTAGTAGGGCTTGGGTTCAGGCGGGTAGGATCTCATGGGAGAGGTAGGTCCGGTGCTGGGAATGCGGGGATAGTTTCCGATCCAGCGCTCGGGTTGCCTGCGGGAATCAATAGGTCTGAACTTGTACCCAGGCACCGGCGCCGCCTGTGGTCTCCCGGGTGAGGCATCGTATCTTTGGGCCTCATAGGCCTGGTATCTGTGATCGGACGGTGTCTGGTGATTCCCTTGCCATTCAGGGGGTGCCGGGAAAGTGGGAGCCGCTATCGGCTTGTGGCGGGTAAGAGATTTTTCCCTGTCGCTCAGGGGGCGAAAACTGTGCTCCTGATACGGGGGAACGTAACTTCCAAGTTCCGGGGGTGGCGCAACTGCGTTGTATCCACCTTTGTCCTGGTGAGGTTGGGTTACTCCGTTGTCCCAACGGTTGTCCCGGTTTTGAAAGGTCTGGCTGGGGATCTGCTGATAACCACCGATAGTATTCCCGGTTTCATTAGGGCCCGGCTTCGAAACCGTTTCCGGCTGCTCTCCGTCTCCGGTCCAGTAATAGAGTCCGCCGGCAACAACGAGTCCAATAATCAGCCAGGATCTACGCATGATGTTTGCACCATTACCTAACGTTGATGGACGGTGGCTTCCCTGGGGAACTCGGTCATCCCTGACTACACCACCACTATAATCGCTTTAATTATTATAAACCAGATTGTTACATCTGATTTGTGACTTTGATTATAGAATAATAATTAGAATATTAGAAGAGATTAATTTTTTAATTGTTTATGCCCAGGCTGGGAAGTGACGGGACATCAGCTCCCCAGAAGACGGTAGAGTCCGGGGTTGGCAAGAATATCGCTGAGCTCCTCGGCGAGAATGGAAGCCCAGCGCTCTGCGCCAGCGTCGGTGTCGATGAGATCTTGTCTGAATTCGACGGACACATGTGGCAGGCCCGCCGCCTCTCCATGATGATCAATCGTGTAGTCCGCGGGATGCTTGCCGGAGTAGGGTTGATTGTCACCGATGACGAGATTTTCCGGGTGCGACCTCAGGCGTTTGATCAGCGGTACCGGAATACGCGGGTCCTTGTCCCAGAGGACCCCTATGTGCCAGGGGCGCCTCTGTCCGGACATCACCGGTGTGAAACTGTGGATGGCAATCAGGGCCGGCACCTGGTCCCGGGTCCGGAGACGATACAGCATGTCGTCAATCGTCTCCCGATAGGGCGTATAAAAGGAGTGTACCCGCAACGCTTTCTGCGCTCGGTTCAGGTTCTGATTGCCGGGAATGGGGATGAAATCACTGACTTCCGGCATCACCGAGGGATCTTCGAGGCTGCGATTGAGATCCACCAGGAGGCGGGAGTAACCCGCCAGTACGGCCGGGGCATCCAGGAGTTGGGACAAGCGGTTCAGCAGCTTGTAGGTGCCGATGTCGTAGGCCACATGACGTCCCAGCACCCAGTCCTCGAGGCCGAGGTTGTTCATCGATCCGGGGAACGCGTTGCTGACATGATCTCCCGTGAGCAGCAGCCTGGCTGTTCCAGATTCATTGATGATACTGACCGGCGGGGGGTCGTCGGGCCCGATCAGGGGCGGGAGTTCCTGTGTGGATGCTTCAGCTGTCACTGCCTGATTGTTTCCTGATTCCAAGTATACGAAAGCAAACCGGGTGATACCCTGACCTCAACTGGCAGAGGCATGATACTCTCGGGTTATCGGTAACACTTCCCGGAAATAGAGATATCAGAATGCCTGCTCAAGTTCCATTGTATTCCGCGAAACCCATTCCAGCCCGATTCGGGTTGCCGGCGGCCCTTGTGATGATTGTCGTTCTGGGGGTATCGGGTTGCGGTTCATTGCCGGAAAACAGTCAGCGAAAGCATTCCATGGCTATCACCGGGGGAGAGAAAACCATGCTGGGTCTTTCGCTGGAGGGGGAGAAGTCCGCCCATCCCGGCAAGTCGGGGTTTGTGGCCCTGGGAAGCGGGCTGGATGCTTTTGTTGCCCGCGCGCTCCTGGCTCACACAGCGGAGCGCAGCCTGGACGTGCAGTACTATCTTTATCATTCGGACCTGGTGGGGCACCTGCTCACCTATAAGCTGCTCGAGGCGGCGGATCGTGGAGTGCGGGTACGCGTGCTGCTCGACGATATGGACATGGGAGGTAGGGATGCGACTCTGGCGGCCCTGGACTCCCACTCCAACATCGAAATACGTCTATTCAATCCCTTTAATCGAGGCGCCCCAAGGGGTCAGCAGTTGTTGACACGCTTTGGTGATGTCACCCGCCGGATGCACAACAAGTCTTTTACCGCGGATAATCAGGCGACCATTGTCGGTGGGCGCAATATTGGTAACGAGTACTTCGAGGCGGATCCCGATCTGGCCTTTGGTGATCTGGACGTTCTTGCCGTGGGTCCCGTAGTTAGTGAGGTATCCGGGGCGTTCGATAAATACTGGAACAACGAACTGGCCTATCCGGTTTCATCCCTGGTAGAGAAGGGCGCCCCTATTATAACCATCGATGAGGCACGCGGATATCTGGGGGCCTATTTCGAAGACCAAAAGGATGGGGATTATCTGACCGCCTTGAGAGATTCGGATCTTTCCGCACGGCTCAGAGCAGACGATATTCAATACAGCTGGGGGGAGGCGGAAGCCCTCTATGACGAGCCTGAAAAAATTACCCAGCCACCGGGTTCCAGGGAGACACATCTTACCCCCAAGCTGGCACCCTACATCGAACGCCTGACCGACGAATTCATCATACTCTCTGCCTACTTCGTGCCGGGCAAGGAGGGGGTCGAGTTTCTTCGGCAGCTTGCTGAACGGGGTGTCCGGGTACGTTTACTCACTAATTCCCTGGCTTCCACCGATGTGGCGATCGTTCATGCCGGTTACGGTAAATATCGGCTGGATCTGCTCCGTGCGGGGGTGGAACTGTACGAGGTTGACAAGCGGGTACTAAAGGATCAAACCAGGAAAGGTGGAGGGCTGACAGGTTCTTCGAGGGCGAGTCTCCATGCCAAGGCATTCATCTTCGATCGCGAGGAACTGTTCATCGGCTCACTCAATCTCGATCCGCGTTCCACGGATCAGAACACGGAAATAGGTATCGCCTTCCATTCCCCGGAGATGGCCCGGAAACTGGCCCGAGGATTCGACGAAAATTTAGCCGACGTTGCTTTCAGGCTGGAACTCCGTACCCTGAATGACGGGAGGGAAACCATTCGATGGATCGGTACCTCGCAAGGTGAGGAGGTGGTCTTCAAGACTGACCCCTATACTTCGTTCTGGAAGCGTTTCTGGGTCGGTCTGGCGGGAGTATTGCCCATCGAGTCACAGCTTTGATACAGGGTATTCTTTAAACCCGGAATTTGTAGCCTGTGTTGAGCCTGCGAAACACGGGGGGGTTACCAACGGCCATTACGCGTTTCATCCCTTAACGCAGGCTATACTTGTTTCGTAGGCTCTTCCCAGGATTACCGTTGTAGGGCCGAATTCATTCGGCCAACAGCAGTCATTCCCTGCATCAACTCAAGCATTGGTCGAATGAATTCGACCCTACATTTCCTGTGGCCATATGTGTGTTGAGCTTTCGAAACACGGGTTAGCGTTGGTGTATTACCTGCTGATCTCCCTCGAATTGCGGCCCGGTCAATCGGGTTTTCTGCTCTTTCGGGTTAATCTTTCCAATGCGAGGCGGGTGCTGTTGCGAAGCCGCACGATGGCCGCCGCCAGAAGCCCGATCTCATCCGCTCTGTCTGTACCCTCGATCTCCGCATCCATCCTGCCCCGGCTGATTGCATCCGCAGCCTGCGTCAGGCGCAGTATGGGCTGGGACAAGCGTCTGGAGAAGATGAAGGCGACAATGATCACGAGAACCACGGTGACGGCCAGCAGGATCAGCGCGTAGAGATTGGTTTCCCTGAGAGATTCATAAGCCTCCTCATAGTCCTGCTGCATGACCATCAACCAACCATCAGCGGTGCGGTTCATATAGGCGATGACGCGGCGTCCCCGGGCATCGGTGTAAACCAGGGATTTCCTGTCTTTTCCAAAAGCAGCGGCAACCGCCGGGTCACCCGACATGTCCTGTCGGGAGCTGGTCAGTTCCTCCGACGGATGGGCTATGATCTTGCCGTATTCATCCACCAGAAAAGCGAATCCGGTATCTCCGATCCGGGTAGAGGTTATGCGCTCGGATACCTCGGTGATCCCCATGGCGATTGCCAGCACCCCTGCCAGTTCTTCCGTGTTATTTCTGATGGGTACGGAGAGCACCAGGGCGGGTTTGCCTGAGGTCTTGCCGATCAGCACCTGTCTCCCCAATTCCGCGCCGTCCAGCACCTGTTTGACATACACCCGGTCACCATAGAATCTGAGTTCCTTTCCATCGCTGCGACCGATGTTCTGCCCATCGGTTGCGACCGTGAATGCCAGGTAATTCCAGTCGTAGATATCTGTGATAAGTTTTAGTAGTGGAGGCTGTTTTTCAGAGTTCATGGACTGGATTTCAGGCAGACGCGCGTTCTGCTTGAGCATCCTTCTGTTTGTTTCCACCCAGCTGTCGACATGGTAGGTGAGATGGGCCAATCCCTCTGTGAACCGTTCGTTGACCGTATGTTTCAGGGTGTCGCTGCTGATCAGGGAATTGGCATACCAGACAGCCACCAAGGGCAGAACGGCGACCAGCACCATGGTCAGGAGCACCCTGTGAAAGATGCCAAAACGAACTTTCCTTTCTTCCGTCATTAGCCTTAATCTCCACGATGGCCAGAACAGGTTGTTGCAAGCAGGAAAACAGGCAGCAGTTTGCCTGAGCGATACCGCGCCGTTTCGCACGGGACACAATCAGAAATACCTGTGGGACCCTGGTACTCCGTCAATATCACTTTGACGGAGTACCAGGTGAGTCTGCGGTTCCTGCCCTTATAGCGGCCCGATCGTGAAAGTCTGGAGATGCCTGTTACAAGATTATTTCTTCTTTTTCTTAGCCTTTTTGTCCTTATCCTTATCCTTTGACTTTTTCGGTTTTTCGCCTGCCTTGTTACCCTTTCCTGTAATCCTGACTGAAACAAATTGCTCGGTATCTGTGTCGTAAAGGCCCTGGCGAATGTTTTCCCTGATTTCGTCATCGTCTGACACGGACCGGGCTGTACCGGGAGATAGTACCTTCAGAATGCGTGTCGCCGAGTCGGTCGTCCAGGGTTTGCCGTCCAGCGTCGGGATCTGTCGTTTGCTCAGTTTGGCAGCGAGTTCTTTTGGTGTGTAGGGTTTGCTGGCGAGCTTCTCAATGGCGTCGCGAATGGATTCGAAGTAGCTCCATTGCCGCAGCGGAGCATCTGCCTTAAGCCCCCCATCCGATTTTTTCCGGGATTCGGGCGGTGGCTCTGGTGCATCGTACTGGTTGGCTGATATTGCGGTTTGCAGAGTCATTTTTTTTAGAATCCGCCGAACCGAATATTTGCTCCAGGCGGTGCCCGTCAGCGAAAGTACACCGTCCGCGTTCAGCCTGTCCGCGATGACCTGCTGGGTCAGTCCGTTGCCGTCCGCATCCCGAAGCACGATGAGTTTCTCAAAGATTGGTCTGAGTGTCTCGATTGTCTGTGTCATATAATCTCTCTCATTCGATTTATTGTGTGGAAGAGCATTTCCGTGTGGGATTCTACCCCAAGGGGGCGCCGGTGTATCCGGGTCGCGCCCTGCAACTTACTGTATCCACACTTGTCTCACCCCTCATGACCAAAACGGGGTTGTTAATCAGGTTGTTGAAGCTACAGGGGCGCCTCCTATTGCTTCTCATGCTCTTGCTTCTTGGCCCCCTGGCTGTGCTGGGTTTCGGAGAACTGGATCTCAAAACTCATTGGAGCGCAGCAAGTCTGGAAAGCAGTTCTCAGTCGCCGCGGCCGGAAGCGTATGCTTCCGCGCTGGTCCAGGTCTACGGGGCACGGGCGTACAACTGGAGGGGCGCCTTCGGTATTCACACCTGGATCGCGACCAAGCGACAGGGCGCGAAACATTACAGCGTTTACCAGGTCGTGGGCTGGAATCTCTATAGGGGGCGCTCGGCAGTGTCCGTAAGCCGGCGGGGTCCCCCGGATTTCCTCTGGTACAACGCCAGGCCTGAACTGCTCGTGGAACACCATGGGAGCGGGGCGGAGGAGTTGATAGATCAGATAGAGGCGGCGGTGGCGGACTATCCCTTTCAGAACGAGTACCGCGTCTGGCCCGGACCCAACAGTAATACCTTCACGGCATTTGTGGCCCGCAGTGTTCCCGCGCTGGGGCTTGATCTGCCCCCCACCGCCATCGGAAAGGACTATTTGCCCTATGGCAAGTTATTTGATCAGACGCCGAGCGGCACCGGTTGGCAGGTATCGCTGAAGGGATTGTTGGGAATCAGTCTTGCCAGGGAAGAGGGGATAGAATTTAACCTGCTCGGCCTTTCGGCAGGCATCGACGTAAACGACCTGGCACTGCGCCTGCCCGGATTCGGCCGGGTGGAATTCTGACGATTGATCATAAGGTGCGAAGGCTAGTGCACCCCGCCGTCAGGTCTCCCGCAGTGCGGATTTTTTCCACCAGGGGTGGGTGGCCTCCGTGAACTCGTCCCAGCATACATCGAAACCATTCATCAGATAGTAGAACTGGCAGGTGCGCCAGCCCACCAGCGCGCCTGCGTATTCGAGCAGTTCATGATCACTGGTATCCTCCAGCAGCACCTCCAGGAGTTGATGCATGATGGATACGTCATTCATTACCCCGAGAATGTCCTGTATTCCCTTCAAGGATCCCACGAATTCCGATACCCCATTGAACAGGGGCTGAAAAAAATCAGCGGCATAGCGGAGCTTCTTGCACTCGATACGAAGCCGGTGCATCTGTTCCGGGGACTTTCGGTCTATACGGCTGCCCGCCTTCAGAACCACACGCTCCTGTTTGTCCAGAAGATTTCTGGCGAACTGGACCAGGCCCATCTGCTGGTTATGCCGCTCCTTTTCTTCCAGCTCATCCTTTTCCCATCCCCGCTCCAGGGCCCAGTTCATGAAATCGTTCTTGAAGTGTGCGTAGCGCTCACTCTCCAACATGGCGCATACCTGTTCCTTATATGCCTTTTCCCGGTGTGCCCGGGCGAGCGTCATCAGTTTCTTTTCCCCTTTGAACGGAAACTTGCCCTCAATGGCACTCAGACCCTCATCAATGAAGACGTCGAGATCCCTGGCCAGTCCCAGCTGCCCGGATACCCACTGGAGTTCCTTGCGCCAGGTTTTCGTGACGTTTTTGGGAATCGCAGGCCTGAACAATGTGATTGCAGATCGGACTCTGCGCAGGGAGACCCTGACCTGATGAACACCCTCGATATCTTCCCAGGAGTGGGCTGTCTGCTCCCACTGCAGCATATAATCTAAATTGTGCTGCAGGATCGTGGCAAAAGCCTCGCTGGCAGTTTGCCCGGGATATATGGGTGCAGGTGTTTTTGATTTCGTAGGCATTTGGGTTTCCTGGGTCAAATTAAGGTGGATAGCCGCCATCGAGCGATCACTGAGTAAAGTTATCTACTAGGTCAACCTTCTCAGCAGTTGATACCTGGGCCTCTGGGCCAAGGGGGCCAGGAAATAGGGTGCGACGGCATCGATATCGGTGGCAATGACCCCCAATTCGGCCAGGCCGTCATTTGTACACACCGAATCCACCTGCAGGGAGAGATAGTTGTCATAGGTGAAGGGTCGCCCCGGCATCATCCCCATCACTTTGGCCTGCAGTCGGGACAGTGTGTCATTAAGGCCAATGATCTGTTTCCTGATGCCCGCGTGCCTGGCCGTGTACTCCACCAGTTCCTTCAGGCTGAAGCTCCTTGGTCCGCACAGTTGATAGTGCTTTCCCCAGGTCTTCCTTTCGTTGATTGAATCTGCAAATGCCGCCGCTACATCCCCCACGTAGACGGGTGAAAATCTGGCATCCGGGCAGGCCAGGGGAAACGGGCCCGGCACTGTTTTCAACAGGCCCGCGAATCGATTGAAGAAACTGTCGTCGGGCCCGAAGATGACCGAGGGTCGAAAACTGGTTACCTTGATCTGGGGTTGGCCCAGCGTGTGGGTGCGGTTTTCCGCCTCCCCTTTGGTCTTGAGGTAAACGGATGGGCCATTGGCCTCGTTGGCGTTGAGTGCACTCATGTGCAGCAATCGGTCGATTCCGGTGTCCTTGCAGGCATCCACCACCCGGTTGCCAAGTTCTATATGTATTTTCTTGAAATGTTCCTTTGCCCCGGATTCGTTGAGAATACCCACCAGATTGATGACGGCCTGGGTACCCTGAATCGCTGATTCCAATTGTCCGGGTTCAAACGGATCGGCCTCCACCAGCGTCACACCGCCGCCGGCCTGAATCGCCCTGTGACGATGCAGGTTCCGGGTAACGACTCTGCACTCCAGACCGCAAGCCACCAGCCGGGCAGTCAGATGACGGCCTACGAAACCGCTCCCGCCCAATATCGAAACGCTGTCAATGCCCACGCGCCGGTCCTCCGCCCGTACTCCGTCAATATCACCTTAAAGCAGTACTAAATCTCTGCTCGAATTGCTGCAATCTACCTTATCTTTAATTTGATCATTGTGACAGACCCACCTGCAAGGCTTGGTCGCTGTTCCCGCAAACACAGGAGTGGGCCGGCCTACTGCATCCCGCGGCCAGACGCCTGCCCGGGTCAATCCACCCGTCTGAACAACAGATATCCCGAATCGCCCCGTAGCACCAGTTTTCCCTGGTGCACTGCATACTCGTACATTCTGGATATTCCTGTATCCGGGTTCAGCATGATGAGTCGCCCTTGCTCCGGCAGTGAGATCTGTCCTTCCCGATAGGTGTTCCGGTTTTGTTGAATGCGGAACCAGCCGTTGTCAACGGAAAGTATCTCACCGTTCCGCCCCTGCCAATGTCCGTCGAGGGGTGCGGTGGCGCTGGGAGGGTGTTGACCGTACGGGACAACACCCCACCAGTTCTGGGGTGACCCGGGCATATAGCCCTGATTCCAGGGCGACATCCCTTCCATACCCCAGGGTGTGTATCCGCCACCCCACGGAGCACCGCCCGTAATCGGACCGCCCCGTGATTCAAACTGTCCGCTGCCGCTTCTTTTCTGGTACTCGGAAGAAAAGGCGTCCATCACATCGAACATGGATCTCGCCATGGATTTATAACGGTTTGCGCTGCCTTGCTCCGCCCAGGCAACGGGGCAGCAGCATACCAGCAGGAGAACGACCTTCAAAAGGAGTTGGAGCCCATAGGACCGCCTTGTCGACTCAATCGAACTCGACATCGATATCTCCAACCCATGCCGTATCAGTCAACACCCGTTCATGTCCGGTAGGAAACCGATTCGTCGGAGGGGGATTCATTGTCAGCCGGTCACGCCTGGATTTTTGTGGACAAAACTCATTATCTTATGAAAACCTCTCCGTGATGCTGCTACACACCGTATTTTCGGTTCTCCTTGGGGTAGTTTCAAGACCTCCGGAGGACCTGTTACCATCCCTAAAAGCTTGCCAGTCGGGCTGGATGGTGGTTAGCTATGAAATCAGGTGCCAAAGCGGCGGAAGTTGAAGTTTCCAGGAAGGCAGTTTAGCGCCTGATAATATAGTAAAAAAGTCGATAAGTCTGATGGTACAACAATGAATAAAGAAGAAGTCTCTGAACGGCGAAACCGCACCAAGAATATGGTCGACAAATGGTTGGAGGAGCGTCAGCAGATGCTGGTGCTCTATTGCCAGCTCGCCGGCCTTGAACCCTATACACCGGATAGATCGAATACCCAATTGTTACGTGATTTCTGCCAGGTGCTGGTGGACTACATAGCTTTTGGTCATTTCGAGGTCTACGATCGCATCAGTCGTGGAGATGAGCGCCGTTTCCAGGTGCAGCAGGTAGCGGAAGACGTCTATCCAAGAGTATTGGAAGTAACGGATCTTGCGGTAACCTTCAACGATAAATACGATTCCACAGAACATGAAGTGGGGCTCGATGATCTGGATAAAGACCTTTCGAAACTGGGGGCGGAACTGGCCACTCGGATCGAGATGGAAGATCGCGTAATTGGTGCCCTGCTGCACTAAATATGCAGATATCCGCATAGCGCTACCAAGTCCTGAGATTTCCCATGTTCCAAAAGCTGACCAGACGCATTCCATGGGAGCCAGACCGGGGGCAATTCCTTGCCCCACTCCATTTCGCACCCTCCTGTGAATTGCAGATCCACCTTTTTCCCAAGGGGGTGGACAATGCCCGGATAGATGTCGCCCTGAGCCCCGAGTTCACGGGCCGGGCAAAGGTATTCGCCAGGCGTTCACTTCTGCATGACATATCGGAAAATTACTGGGGCAGGCGCGTTCCTGCGCCGGGTATCTCAGAGATCCGCTCGGTTCAGGAATCGTATACGGGCATGATGGAAGTGGCGGTTGACCGCAGCCGAAAGCGTGCGGGATCGGAGCAGATACAACTGCTGCAGCTGGCTGCAATAAAGTTCATGCTGTATCTGGTGGATGGTGAATTGGATCGGTTGCACACTCAGATACGGCAGTCTCGTGATCTCAACAACACACAGTCCGAGGGCCGCTCTGTAGAACTCCACGAGCGACTGGTTGTACTCGCCAAAGAGGAACCTGTAATACGCCACCGTCTGACCCGCAGGATGTTCGGGATCCTGCTGAAACTCGAGGACGTTCATCTCAGCAAACTCAGGCAGTCGGTCGTCGGCGATGCATGGCCGCTGTCGAAAGAGATACTGAGCAATCCTATGCTGCGGCTGCCTTCGCTGCGGGCAGATGAGCAGTTGATGCAGTACTACACGCTGGCATTCAATGACCCGGATGACCGGAAACTTTTCGATCAGGTCAACAGGCTGGTCGTGGGATTGTTTGAGAAGTACGTCCCTGACTGTGTGAAACCTGTTTCGGAACAGGCTGCAAGGAAGGCTTTTTCCCGCAATGATACGTCCGCGGCAGTAATGAAGAAGCAGCGAAACCAGGGGGTATTGCCTGGCTTGGTCGAAGTTGAGCAACTGCTCGACGGTTCACTGCAACCCCAGGAGTACGAGCAGAATGTCTCTTGCTGGCTGGATTACCCGGCCAACATGGAACAGGTGCTCTTTTCACCGAATGCACATGCTCGAAAAGAACCCAGTGCGGCGCATCCTGCTTTCGATCACTGGCCCGAGTACCGCCAGCGTCTGCTCCAAAAGCTGTTCAGAGAGCTGGAAAGAAAAGGACTGGAAGGCAGAGTCCTGGCCTTTCACGCAGCACCTTCCGTTTATCGGGAGCTGGCGGGTCGCGTACCCGTTCGATTGATCTGCCAGTATCTCGGAGGTGCGATTCACCGGCGCGACCTGCAGCGGCGCTTGTCCGGTACTCAACCGCCCGGCGAGTTGTCACGTTTGATCAAGGTATTACATACCAAGCTTCAAGGCATCAAGCGCACCGAGGTACGGGTCAAACGAAAAATAGTTTTGCGTTTTCTGATTGATTTCACCCTGTTCAGGCGTGACCTGAAGTTGGCCTATGGTGTGTATAAGGCTTTCAACGGCATCCGGCTGCTCACCAGTATCAGGGATATCGAGCTGTCCCACAGGAACGGGACGTTGCAGGAATTTGTGCTCCGTCAGGAGTTGATACCCAGGAAGCACGAGATCCGAAACCATGTGGTTATTAAGGCGGATCTGCGGGGTTCAACCCGCATCACACAGAAGCTGCTCGACAAAAGTCTGAATCCGGCCTCCCATTTCAGCTTGAATTTTTTCCGCCCGATCAACAAGCTGTTGGCCAACTATGGTGCAAGGAAGGTCTTTGTCGAAGGGGATGCCGTGATCCTCAGTGTCTTGGAATATGAGGGCATACCTTTCCAGTGGCTCTGTGTTTCCCACGCCTGCGGTCTGTCCCGGGAGATTCTGCGGGTAGTGGATGCCCAGAACGTGCAGAATCGGAAGAACGATCTGCCGGAACTCGAGGTGGGTTTGGGTATCGCTTTCAGCGATCAGGCCCCTGCCTTCCTCTATGACGAGGATAAAGAGATCATGATTTCTCCCGCCATCAACCTGGCGGACCGGCTCTCCTCCTGTTCTCCCCTGCTGCGCCGGCCGGGAATCGGCAACCGAAAGAAACAGGATGTGGAGGTCGTGGTATCAAAAAGCGGGATGACGGGGGGGTACCTGCGCTACAACGTAAACGGTATCGAGCTCGATACCGCCGCTTTCGAGAAGCTGAGATCGGAGATTAATCTGACGGTTCTGGATTGCGACGGTTTAACCGGCCTTCCCGAGGGTCGTTACCATGCCGGGCGTTATCCGGATCTGGAAGGAGGTATCCAGTGGCTGTTGATAAGGCAGGCTCCAGTCAGGGTATGGGACCAGGAGAAGGGGGATGTGGGGCGACAGTGTGGCGACAACTTCTATCAGGTTGTCACCGACAGCGTTCTGATCGACAGACTGACGGGAACACAGAAGGATTACCGTCAGCCCCGGTCCTCAGTACAGGGTGAACCGCTGTTTCGGGACAACACACAGGCTATAAAGCGGCACGTGACGTCTTAACCCCGGATGTTCGTGCCGCCATTGTCCCGAGTGGCTGAACCGGGGCCATACTGTTTTCGAGGCGTCTGGGCTCCCTTCCCAGCCTCTCGTCGTATATGACCGCATAGGAAAGCACCAGCTGGGTGTAGCGCCGGGTCTCACTGAAAGGAATAGTCTCCACCCAAATATCCGCCGGCGTCGTCTCATCGGGCAGCCACTTCATTACGCGGCTGGGGCCGGCATTGTAAGCGGCCGTTGCCAGAACGGCATTATCGTCAAGACGGTCCATGACCTGGCGCAGATAAGCGGTACCCAGGTTGATGTTGGTCGAGGGTCGCAGCAGTCTGCGCTTTCCCGGGGGGGGTAGTTTCAATCTGTTGGCGACAGACCGTGCCGTGCCCGGCATGAGCTGCATCAGGCCAAGGGCTCCCGCGGGGGATCTCGCATCCGGGGCGAAGGCGCTCTCCTGCCTCACCACGGCAAATATCCATGATTTGTCCAACTGGCGCTTGTCCACAGCCCGGTCGACGTACTGGTCGTGCTCTATCGGGAAGCGCAGTTCGAGATCGTCCCAGTAGCCCGTTCGCGCCAATGTGAATATGGCCTGGTCGTACCAGCCCCAGCTCTGGGCGATTTTCGCCGCGGCCTGCAGGTCCCGGGTATCGAGATCTGCGGTTGCCATGCGCCATTCCCGGCGGGCGTCAAGGAACCGATTCAACAGGTAGAGCTCCCTCGCCCTGCTTACGCCGGACTTGATGGACAGATTTCCGATCAGGTACAGATTGACTTCCAGGGGCTGGTGCTCCAGGTGGTAAGGCCCATCTATCCGATCTGCTGCGAGGAACCCATGATAGCTGCGGTTCCCGGCCAATTCCTCCAGAATAGCGAGGGCCTTCTCCCTATCCCCCGATCCTTCCAGTGCCCTTGCCCGCCAATAGCGCCAGCGTTCCGTTTCGGCAAGCTCCTGCGGCAATGCGCTTATCCATTTTTTCGCCATTTGCCAGTCCTGCCGGGAAAGTGCGGCCCGAATACGGGTCTCCAGCAGATATTTGTCGGTTTCCCGTGGCTCGATCCGGTCGAAACGTTCCAGGAGATCCGGCCCGGGGTCCCGCAGGGAGCCAAGCGCGATTGCCCGATTGGCCTGATATCGCTGATCGTCGTTGAAATTGTAAAGACGGCTGATGGTATTCCAGGCGACCTCGGCTTTCTCCGGTTGCTTGCGGGCCAGCCTCTGCACACCATGAAGCAGGATCTGCTCCCGGTAGGGGTGTGGGTCCGAGAACTTTTCGGCATCCAGAATCCGGTGGGGGCGGTTGTGAATCTCCAGCCAAAGTGCCAGAACATCTTTGTCCCCGGCCGTCAGATATCTGCCCAGGTAACTGGCCAGACCTTTCTGGCGCGCGGCCATGGCCAACCCGATGCGCTGCCAGACCAGGGACGGGGTGAGTCTCCCGGCTTCACGCCAGGCCTTGAATACCGGATCACAGGCCCGGGGTTGAGAACGGCCGTGCAGCCAAATCTCCTCAACCTGTCCCATTGCCTCCTCGACATGTCCCGTATTGAGTTGTGCCTGCAGATAGCGACAATGTCTTCTGGTATTGTTCACCGGTCGGTAAAATGTCCTGTAGTCGTCCCAGCGGCCCTGCCTGGACAGCTGATCCAGCCAGACATTGCGCATCCTTCTTGCCAGCGGCGTGTCGCCGTAGTTCTCCAGAAACTGCCCGACGCGCTCCCCGGTGAGTTTGCCCGGATTACCGGTAAGTTCCCGGTACACCAGATAGGGGTAAAGCGGATAGTCTGGCAGCCGACTTTTCAATCGCAGGTAGGTTTTGCGGTCTTGTTGCCGCAACGCCTTTTCGGCGGTGAGAAAATCCGCTCTCTGGCTGGACAGGGCGGATTGGCCGGCGACAGCAAGCGTACCGCATGCCATCAGCAGGGTAAGCGGGTAGAGCAGCAGTGGGAACAGCCGGATGCCGGCGTTATTCATGTGTCTGGAGTCGGTCTGCGTAAAGTGTGATTTTTCAACAGGATCTGCATCATACGCGAATCACTTCAGGAATTAATAGTGTTGAAAGTTGTGACAATTATAGCTGCAACAGGTGGTTAGAGCTGATATACAATCTAACTATCAGTAATTAAAAGATTATTCCGGTGCCCGGAGTCGGTGTGCCGATGGAGACAAGGCAGATGAGCGAGAACGAACAGCTGAATATGCAGTTGATCAGCGGTATTGCGGCGTTTGAGGGCAAGAACTTTACCGTTGCGGTGCAGACCCTGTCGCCCCTGGCCGATCAGGGTGACCCGGAGGCCCAGTACCGCGTAGCCATCATGGCGCAAAACGGTCTGGGTATGACGGTTAACGAGCTGCTCGCCTTCAAGTACATGAAGTCGGCGGCGGAAAGCGGGATGGCGCCCGCACAGCATGGACTGGGATTCATGTACAAGGTAGGGGAGTGCGTCACCCAAAACAGCAGCAAGGCGGCCGAATGGTTCAGGAAGTCCGCGGAACAGGGCATGGCAGGGTCCCAGACCACACTGGCAATGATGTACGAGCAGGGCGACGGGGTTGAAAAAGACGCCGAAGAGGCCAGACGCTGGTATCGCCTGGCTGGCTTCGACGAGGTTTAGGCCCTAAAGCAAAGGATTGCGTTTAGGGCTCTCACGGCGCCTGCGCACCGCCTCGGCGAGCAGGCGCAGCAGTGGTTCGGTGTCCGCCCAGCTGATACAGGCATCGGTGATGCTCTGCCCGTACACGGGTTCCCGGTCCGCACGCCACTCCTGGCGGCCGGCCTCCAGGAAGCTTTCGATCATGGTGCCCAATATCCGGTGGTCGCCCCGGCTGATCTGGCCTGCCACGTCACGGCCGATATCAACCTGTTTCTGTTGGCGCTTGCGGCTGTTGGCATGGCTGAAGTCGATCATC
Organism: Chromatiales bacterium; assembly: GCA_030145425.1. Lineage (GTDB taxonomy): Bacteria > Pseudomonadota > Gammaproteobacteria > Chromatiales > Chromatiaceae > JAHEHQ01. The sequence continues at coordinate 46,356 of JAQYVO010000007.1, forward strand.
ATCCTGGGGCGAAAGCCCGCAGTCTCCATCTCCTCGGCGGCGATATTGATGCTTTCGGTGTCGTAGTTGGGGCGCAGGCCTCCGCGCAGGATAACGTGGCAGTCCTCATTCCCGCTGGTGGCGAAGATGGCAGATAAGCCGTCCTTGGTCACCGACAGAAAATGGTGGGGCTGGGAGGCGGAGCGAATTGCGTCCAGGGCAATCTTCAGGGTGCCGTTGGTACCGTTTTTGAATCCCACGGGACAGGACAGGCCGGAGGCCAGTTCCCTGTGTCCCTGGCTTTCCGTGGTGCGTGCACCGATGGCACCCCAGCTGATCAGATCGGCGACATACTGGGGGCTGATCAGGTCCAGGTACTCGGTACCCGCAGGCAGGCCCATGTTGTTCAGGTCCAGCAGCAGTTCCCGTGCCAGGTGCAGGCCCTTGTTGATGTGGAAGGTGCCGTCCAGGTCCGGATCGTTGATCAGTCCCTTCCAGCCGACCGTGGTGCGGGGCTTCTCGAAATAGACCCGCATCACGATCATCAAATCTTCCTGCAGTTCCAGACGCAAGGCGTTGAGTCGGGTTGCATAGTCCCGGGCCGCCTCCGGGTCGTGTACCGAACAGGGGCCGACAACGACGATCAGTCGGTCATCCTCGTCGTGAATGATACGGTGGATCGCCTGGCGAGCCTGGAACACGGTTTGGGCCGCCTGGTCCGTAACGGCGAAATCTGCCAGGAGTTGTGCCGGCGATATCAGCTCACCGATGCCGCGAATTCGAAGGTCGTCTGTTTGGGGGCGCATGTGCAGGAAGTGTCCGGGGCTGATCGAAGGGGCCGCAATTAACCCAGGAATATCGGGCTATTTGGGGGTTCAAGTTAAGGTAGACTACCTTAGAGAGGGTTGAATTTGCTGTCAATCGAAGCGGAGATGCCATCCAGGCACAATGAAGGGTTCACCGCCCCGGGGGAGATGTTAAACCATGTCAGATCTGCAGTTGATCATAGGAAATTGCAATTATTCGTCCTGGTCGTTGAGACCCTGGTTTTTTCTGGCGTATCACGGCGTGGATTTCGACGTTAAAAGAGTTTCGCTTTTTACCGAGACCATGGGAAAGGAACTGGAGCCCTATTTCTCCGATGGCAAAGTGCCGGTCCTGAGGGACGGGGAGATCGAGATCTGGGACACCCTGGCCATTCTCGAATACCTGGTAGAGCGCTTCCCGAAACTCCAGGGATGGCCGGAGGATACCCGTGCCCGCGCTGTCGCCCGTTCGGTGAGTGCGGAGATGCACAGCAGTTTTCCCGATCTTCGCAGCGAGATGCCCATGAACTGCAGGCGCAGGTTTGTGGGGTTTGAGCCCTCTCAGGCGGCGAGCAGGGATATACAGCGGGTTTCTGCTATCTGGCGTTACTGCCGTGAACAGTTTGGCCGTAATGGCCCCTGGCTTTTCGGTCGGTTCAGCGCGGCCGACTGCATGTTCGCGCCCGTGGTCATGCGGTTTGTCGGTTATGGGATCGAACTCGATGAAACGGCAGGCCGCTATATGGACACGCTGTACAACAGCCACGCAGCCCGAACCTGGGTCGCTTTGGGTCAGGCGGAGACCGAGGTGATCGAGGAAGATGAGGCGCCCTGGCCCAGCGAAGCGATCTCTTAACCCTTTTAACAGGCCCTGGCTGAATCCCTTTGGAAATCAGTATTCACGACCGGATAGAAGAGATACCGGCAGACCAATGGAACCTCCTGGTACGGGACAACCAGCCGTTTCTGCGCCACGAGTTTCTCCATGCCATGGAACGGCACGGCTGTGTTGGGGAGGCATTCGGTTGGCTGCCACGCCACATCGCCGTCTTCGAAGGGGGTCTCCTTGTCGGCGCCATGCCCCTCTATGAAAAGTACAACTCCTACGGTGAGTTCGTGTTCGATAACGCCTGGGCGGATGCCTATCAACGTGCGGGGCTTACCTACTATCCCAAACTGGTTTCGGCCGTTCCCTATACTCCCGCCACAGGCCAGCGTCTGCTCTGTTCGCCAGAAGGCCGAGACGAGATCTTTCCCCTTTTACTGCAGACGGCACTGGGGCTTGGGCAGCGTGTGGGTGCCAGCGGCTTCCACTGCCTGTTTCCCATGGCGGAAGAGCAGGACTACATGGAACACCTGCACCTGATGGCCCGCCATGACTGTCAGTTTCACTGGCACAACCAGGGCTACACCGGATTCGATGCTTTCCTGGATCGGTTGACAACCAAGAAGCGAAAGAACATTCGTCGGGAGAGACGACTCGTACAGGAATCAGGCGTAGTATTGCGATGCCTCGACGGGCACACCGCGAGTCGTAAGGACTGGGAGGACTTTACTGATTTCTACCTCGAGCTTTTCGACCGGAAATGGGGCATGGCGACCTTCAATCTGGGATTTTTCATGGAAGTCGCGCATAGACTGCCGGACCAGGTGCTGCTGGTTTTGGCGGATCTGGATGGAAGCTGCATCGCCGGTTCCCTGATGTACCACAGCGATACCACGCTGTACGGCCGCCACTGGGGTTGTGTGCAACAGGTGGACTGTCTGCATTTTGAGGCTTGCTATTATCAAGGCATCGAGTTCTGTATCAATCAGGGCCTCAGCCGGTTTGAACCGGGCGCCCAGGGCGAACACAAGATCGCCCGTGGATTCACACCTACCCTGACGCGTTCAAGCCACTGGATTGCCGACCAGGGATTTCGTAAACCCATCGAAGCCTTTGTGAAACATGAACAGCAGGCCGTGGCCGACTATATGCGTCAATTGAACGCCTCCCTCCCTTACCGACTGGACGAAGCCTCATGAAGCCGTACGCCGAATCCTGCGACAACAATCGTGGGCCGATCCTCGATATCATCCGGCCGCTGTTTGCCGGTTGCGCCCATGTCCTCGAGATCGGTGGCGGCACCGGGCAGCATGCTGTTTATTTTGCCGAAAACCTGCCTCATCTCACCTGGCATACCAGTGATTTGGAAAGTTGTCACGATGGCATCCGGCAGTGGCTCGACGAGGCGGCACTGCCGAACACCCGAGGACCCCTGCTGCTGGACGTATGTCAGCCGGACTGGACCGTACCGGAGGTGGATGCCGTGTTTTCAGTGAATACGGCACACATCATGCACTGGCCTATGGTGGAAGGGTTGTTCGACGGTGTGGGTCGCCTGCTTCCCCCGGGAGGGAGGTTCGTGCTCTACGGTGCCTTCAATTACGGTGGCAATTTCACCACCGAAAGCAACGCCCGGTTCGATCTCTGGCTGAAAGAGCGGGATCCACTCAGCGGAATCAGGGACTTCGAGGCGGTCAATGCCCTTGCCGAGCAGGGGGGGATGCTGTTGGAGGAGGATTACGCGATGCCGAACAACAATCGGATACTTTGTTGGAGGAAAGAAGGGCCGAGGGCTAAGGAAGGGCCAAGGGCCGAGGGCTAAGGAAGGGCCAAGGGCCGAGGGCTAAGGAAGGGCCAAGGGCCTAGGGCCGAGGGCCAAGGAATAGGTTAAGAGGCTTCCAGCCACCAGTTCCCCGATACCGATACCTGCTCCCAGCTATTATTCCTCGGCCCTCGGCCCTAAATCTCCCCAGCTTCCAGAAAGCTATACTTCCAGCATTGAGCTTCCTAGAAACCACACTGGTTTTCGGGCTATTGAGCTTTTTATCCCTCCCCTTCCGCAATACGTTAGAATATGAAACTTTTATGACAGGATTTTGCTCCTGGGAGCATGCCTTCTGCATAGATTCCGAGCCCGGAAACATGTCAAAAACCGAAGACAACACAAATATCGGCAGTTATCCGCTCTTGGATTCCGTCAATCTGCCGGGGGACCTGAAACGGCTGCAAGGCTACGAGTTGCCCCAGCTCGCGGACGAACTGCGCAGCTTTCTGGTCGATACCTTGTCCCGGACCGGCGGACACCTGGCGGCTGGCCTCGGTGTGGTGGAACTCACCATAGCCCTGCATTACGTATTCAACACACCCAGAGACAGGCTTGTATGGGATGTGGGGCACCAGGCCTACCCCCATAAGATACTGACCGGCCGGAAACACCTGATGCCCATGCTGCGTCAGAAAGACGGCATTTCCGGATTTCCGCGGCGTGAAGAGAGCGAGTTCGATACCTTCGGAACCGGGCACTCGAGCACCTCCATCGGTGCGGCCCTGGGCATGGCGGCGGCAGCCAAACAGAAAGGCGAGCAGCGACATGTGGTGGCGGTGATCGGCGACGCCGCCATGAGCGCCGGCATGGCATTCGAGGCCCTCAATCATGCAGGTGCGCTGGATCTGGATCTGCTGGTGATACTCAATGACAACGACATGTCCATTTCCGCGCCGGTCGGGGCCTTCCGCAACCACCTGGCAAGGGTGCTGTCGGGAAAACTCTATACAACGGTGCGGGAAGGGGGCAAGAGCGCGCTCAGTAATATGCCCAATTTGAGCGAACTGGTGGGGCGATGGGAAGAGCATATGAAGGGCATGGTGATGCCAGGCACCCTGTTCGAGGAACTTGGATTCAACTACATCGGCGCCGTAGACGGACACGACCTGGATACCCTGGTCACTACTCTGGAGAACATGAAGTCCATGCACGGGCCGCGCCTCCTGCACATCGTCACGAAAAAGGGCAAGGGGTATAAACCGGCGGAGGGCGATCCGTGCGTCTACCACGGTGTCACGCCCTTCAACCCGGATACCGGAAAAATGGTGAGCAAGCCGGGCGGAAAAAGCTATACCCAGGTGTTTGGCGAATGGCTCTGCGACCTGGCGGAGGAGGATGATCGTCTCGTGGCCATCACGCCGGCGATGTGTGAAGGATCAGGACTGGTGGATTTCTCCAGGCGATTTCCAGACAGGTATTACGATGTGGGAATCGCGGAGCAGCATGCGGTTACCTTTGCCGCCGGGTTGGCGTGCGAAGGGACCAAGCCGGTGGTTGCGATCTATTCGACATTCCTGCAGCGGGCCTACGACCAGTTGATACATGATGTGGCGCTTCAGAATCTGGATGTGACCTTTGCGGTGGACAGGGCAGGTCAGGTGGGCGCAGATGGCGCCACTCATGCCGGGAGTTTCGACCTCAGCTATACCCGCGCGCTGCCGAACATGGTGATCATGGCGCCGGCGGACGAGAATGAGTGCAGGCAGATGCTCCAGACTGCCTATGAATACCCGGGGCCTGCAATGGTCCGTTATCCTCGTGGAAGCGGGCCCGGCGTAGCGGTTGAAAATCAGCTGACGCTGCTGCCCATGGGTGAGGGGGTGGTTCGTCGGCAGGGCCGCCGCGTGGCTTTCCTGGCATTCGGCAGCATGCTTGCCCGTGCCATGGAGGCGGCAGAGCATCTCGATGCCACGGCCGCCAACATGCGTTTCGTAAAACCCCTGGATGAGGCGTTGATCCTGCGTCTTGCGGACGGCCACGATCTGCTGGTAACCCTGGAAGAAAACGTTCTTCAGGGCGGAGCGGGTTCGGCCGTGGGCGAGTTTCTGAACAAGATCCAGCATTCGGTGAAAGTGCTGAATCTTGGGCTGCCAGATTATTTTATAGAGCAGGCCTCGGTGGAGCAGCAGTTGCAGGAGGCGCAACTCGACCTGGACAGCATCCTGGGTGCGGTATCCGAGGCGCTCGGCCCCATAGAGCTCAGTCTCGGACGCAAGCATTCATGAAGAAGTATTTCCTGTTTTTTCTGATTGTCCTGGGGGCGCTGCTGGTCATTCCCGGCATCGTGGGGTTCAAGGTGCAGGAACAGTATCAGGGGATGCTCGACCGCACCGCGCAGAGCGGTTTCGAGATCCTGGAGCAGGAATACCACAGAGGCTGGTTTGCTTCCGAGGCGCGCGCCGAACTGCGGATTGCGATCCAGGCTTCCGTGGACTCCACCGAGCCTCTGGGAATGATACTGACCCTCGAAAACCGCATCGATCATGGTCTTCTGACCTCCCGGGGTCTGGCATTGGCAGAGATTGAAACGGATCTTCTGCTGGATGGGGAGAGTCTGTTCCCGGAAGACTATCCTGGTGTGATCGCGACACAAATATTGTTGGGCGGCAGTGGCACCACAGTTATCGAATTGCCGGCGATTGATTTGGCGGAAAACGAAGAGCGGCCGGCTGTCCGGTTTGGCGGCCTGTCCGGTGTGGTGGACTTTGATGCGGCCATGGAAAACGTCTCCGTGAGAATGGGCATGCCCGGCCTCGAGGTTATTGAGGATGACCTGCGGCTGGTAAAGGCGGGTGAAGCTTCCATCGAATCCCGTTCATGGCTTGGGGAGTCGGGGCTTACCCTGGGCTCGGGTAACCTGAAGCTGAATGATTTATCGATTTACGACGCCGCGTCGGGAGAACAGGTTTCCCTGCAGGGGTTGGGACTCGTGGTGGACAGCTCGGAGCAGGACGGGCAGGTGGCCGGATTCGCAACCTACAGCCTGAACAGGCTGGAGATCGGAGACAAGGAATACGGTCCGGGAATACTCAAGGTTGAGCTGGTCCGGCTGTCGGCGCCGGTGCTGCTGGAACTGCAGCGGTCCGTTGAGGATATGCAGGGACAGCAGATGACTGAAACACAGCGGAGCATGGCCATCATGGGTGTGCTCATGGGCAGCGCGTCGGAGTTTCTGGGGAACGACCCCGGTATGTCGATCGACCCCTTGAGATTCAGTACGCCGGACGGGGAGCTGAATGCCCGGTTCTCATTGAGTGCCGATGGACTGAGGTGGGAGCACGTGGGCAACCCCCAGATATGGATGACAAAGCTCGATGCGAGCCTTTCGCTCCGGATCCCGGAAAAACTGCTCAGATCTCTGCTGGAAAATCAGGCCAGAGCCCGGCTGGTAAAGGAAATTGAAGCGCTGACGGCGGAGCTTGGCGAACAGCCGCTCGTGGAACAGGAACAACTGGATTCCATGGTCGACGCGGAAGTGCGGGGTCAGATGGAACAATGGCTGGGCCAGGGCCTGTTGAAGCACGACCAGGAGTATGTCATCACCGAGGCGCAGCTCGCCGAAGGACAGTTAACGATAAACGGTCAGCAGATACCCCTGCCCGGACTGCAACAGTAGCGGGCAGGGGGTTCTGTTTAGCTGGCTATCTTCTGCCGCTGCAATCCCTCTTTTCCATCAGGTTCTCAATGATTGGCTGCAGGATGATTTCCATGGCGAAGCCCATCTTGCCTCCGGGGACCACGAGCGAATTACGCCGTGACATGAAAGCACCTGAGATCATCGACATCAGGTAAGGGAAGTCGATGCAGAACCGGTTCGGGTCCCTGAACCGGATAACCACGAAGCTCTCGTCCGGGGTCGGAATGTCGCGGGCGATGAAGGGATTGGAGGTGTCCACCGTGGGTACGCGCTGGAAATTGATGTCGGTGCGCGAAAATTGGGGTGTGATGTAGTTGATGTAATCGGGCATGCGCCGCATGATGGTGTCGACGATTGCCTCTTCGGTGTAGCCGCGCTCTGCGTTGTCGCGAAAGATTTTCTGGATCCATTCCAGGTTGACGATGGGCACCACGCCCACACCTAGATCCACGTGTTGGGCGCAGTTGTCGTTGCCATCGATCGCCATTCCGTGCAATCCCTCATAGAACAACACGTCCGTGCCCACTTCCAGTTCCTCCCAGGGGGTGAATTCACCTGGGTTGTGGCTGGTGTCCAACCGGCTGTTGTGTATATCGGCCTCTTCCTGGCTGTGCAGATAAAAGCGTTTTTTGCCCGTGCCGGTTTCGCTATAGCTTTTAAACAACTCCGACAGCTTGTCGAAGTGGTTGGCGTTGGCGCCGAAGTGGCTCATACCCTCAGCGACCTTGTCGCGCATCTCAACGCGGTTGTAGCGGTGAAAACTGTCCCCTTCCACAACGGCCGCGCTGATGCCGTCCCTGTAGAAAATATGCTCGAGAGCGCGTTTAACAGTGGTGGTTCCGGCGCCCGAAGATCCGGTTACGGCAACGACTGGATGCTTCTTTGACATTGTTTCCTCCTAAGTGGCACGAACATCGGCTACCCTGGGGCAGTGCAAAGTCAGGCCAAAATTCATAGTATTTACAGCGGGTTAGTTTATAATCGCCGGCAATTTCACCAGAAATGGTAAGTAAACTATATCACGAAGTTCTAATATCCTTTCCGTTGCAGTTCTGATGCCCGGCCAAAGGAATTCTATAAGGACCCTGATCTGGTGATATGCTGATTGTCATGACCATTGCCGGTTCCCACTCCCCGAGGCTTTTAATGCAAGGGCTCCGGTGGATGCGTCGTTTCTTAGGGTCTTTTAACACTATGCGGATATCCACATAGTGTTAAAAGACCCTGGTGCTGGGGGCGCATGATGGATACGTCGGAATTTGGTGTCTGGGCAATGATCGCCTTCTGGGGATCGGCCGTGGGCGGTATCGCCATCGCCATATCATGGGCCAGGTCCAGGGGAGGTAATCCTGTCAAAAGGGATCTGTTGATCCAATCC
>JAQYVO010000009.1 GCA_030145425.1 Chromatiales bacterium
ATACGGTTTCACACTGCTGCCCTGACGAATCTCAGCCGCGATCATCTGGATTATCACGAGACCATGGCGCACTACGCCGAGTCGAAAAAACGGCTGTATCGTATGCCCGGGCTGGCATGTTCGGTACTCAATATGGACGACCCGCTGGGCATTGAACTGGCTGAGGAACTGCCGGAAGACCAACCCATTATTGGCTACGGAATCCGGGAACCCGGCCGGATTGCTGATCGACTCGAGGGGTTCGTGAGGGCTTCGGCGATTTCGTCCACCCTTTCCGGGATGAAAATCCGGATAGAAGGTACCTGGGGTACCGGGGAATTTCATACGCCGCTGCTGGGCCGGTTTAACGCGAGCAACCTGCTGGCGGTGCTGGCGATTCTGCTGCAACGACAGTTTCCGCTGGAGAATGCGATGCGCCGGATTTCCGGTCTGAACACCGTACCCGGCCGCATGGAGCGTTTCGGTGGTGGCGGGCTGCCACTGGCAGTCATAGATTACGCCCATACCCCCGATGCCCTGGAGCACGTGCTGACCGCACTGCGCGACCATGCCGATGGTCGCCTGATCTGTGTGTTCGGCTGTGGCGGGGATCGTGATCGGGGGAAACGTCCGGAGATGGGGGGCATTGCTGAATCCCTGTCCAACCTGGTGTTCGTTACCGATGACAATCCTCGAACCGAAGACCCCGAACGCATCGTCCGGGAGATACTGGATGGCATGAAAACCCCCCTGCAGGCCCAAGTCATCCACGATCGGGCCGCTGCCATCCGAACTGCCTTGACGACGGCGGGGGCAGGGGACTTGGTGCTGGTGGCCGGAAAAGGCCACGAAGCGGTTCAGCAGGTAGGTGACCGGCGCATCCCCTTCAGCGATTGCGAGCAGGTGACCGATGTCCTGCGGGAGCTGGCATCGTGACTGGGTTCAGGTTCTCCGAGGTTGCGGATCGTCTCGAAGCCAGACATCTCCACGGTGATGCGGTCTTCAATTCGATCAGCACCGATACCCGTACCCTGGAACCCGGTGATCTTTTCGTGGCCTTGACGGGTCCCCACTTCGACGGCCATGACTACCTGGAGCGGGCACAAGAGCTGGGCACTCCGGGATTCATGGTCAGCCGTCCCCACAGTCTGGACATGCCGACCCTGATGGTAGCCGACACCGGCATCGGTCTGGGCCGGCTCGCTGCCACGTGGCGCCTGGCCAGCCATGCACTCCTGATCGCTGTTACCGGCAGCAACGGCAAGACCACAGTAAAGGAGATGATCGCCGCCATTCTTTCCCGGCGGGGCAGCGTTCTGGCGACCCAGGGCAATCTCAACAATGAAATTGGCGTTCCCCTGACGTTGCTCCGGCTGCAGGAAGAGGATTTCGCAGTAGTGGAAATGGGCGCCAATCATCCGGGTGAAATCGGTTACCTGAGCAAGATTGCACAACCGGACGTGGCGCTGCTCATCAATGCGGGAAGGTCACACCTGGAAGGGTTCGGCAGTGTCGAGGGGGTGGCCCGCGCCAAGGCGGAGATCCTGGAGGGACTGCAGGAATCCGGGTGTTTCGTATTCAATGCCGACGATGCCTGGTCATCCCTCTGGCGGGAGATGGCCGGCAGCCGAAAGGTTTTCACCTTTGGGGTGGATCAACCCGCGGACGTCCGCAGCCGGCCCGAGGCCATCACCATCAGCTGGGATGAGCAGGGATTCACCACCCGGTTCCCGGTCGAGACCCCTTCCGGTGAACTGGAGGTGGAGTTGACCCTCGCCGGCCGGCACAATCGGATGAACGCACTCGCCGCCATCGCGGCAACGCACCAGGCAGGTACGGACCTGGAAGATATGCGTACCGGCCTGGCTACCCTGACACCGGTTAAGGGCAGATTGCAGCCGGTTGCGGGCCGAAACGGCGTCGGCCTTATCGACGACAGCTACAACGCCAATCCCGACTCGGTGGCTGCAGCCATCGAGGTACTCTCCAGTGCGCCGGGACGTCGTTTCCTGGTATTGGGTGAACTGGCGGAACTGGGGCAGGGGACGCAGGATTTCTACTGCATGCTCGGAGAGCAGGCAAAGCGTTCAGGCATAGATCATCTCTATGCCACGGAGGTCGCCGGGCCGGCCGCGGAAAGCTTTGGTTCCGGCGGAGCCTGTTTCAGAACCCGGGATGCGCTGATAGAGAATCTGGACGGGCTGCTGCAGAGAGAGGACCGGGTATTGATCAAGGGTTCCAGGCGCGCCGGCATGGAACGGGTTGTCGAGGCATTGGCCGAGGGAAAGGGAGACTGAGATGCTGCTCTATCTGGCCGAAAACCTCGCGAGCTACCACACCGGCTTCGGCGTCTTTCAGTATCTGACTCTGCGGGCCATTCTGGGGGTGCTGACGGCGCTTCTGATCTCTTTCCTTGTCGGACCCGTGATGATTCGGCGCCTGGCATTCCACCAGATCGGTCAGACGGTGCGCGACGACGGCCCACAGAGCCATCTGTCCAAGGCCGGTACCCCCACCATGGGCGGTGCATTGCTGCTGGTGGCAGTCTGCATCAGCACCCTGCTCTGGTCGGATCTGTCCAATCGCCATGTCTGGGTGGTTCTGATCGTGACCCTGCTTTTCGGGTTGATCGGTTTCCTGGACGACTACCGCAAGCTGGTGCTCAACAATCCAATCGGACTGCCACCCAGATACAAATACCTCTGGCAGTCGGTGGTCGGCCTGGGTGCGGCGGTCTTTCTCTATATGACCGCGGTAAGCCCGGCGGAGACCGAGCTGATCATCCCTTTCGTCAAGAGTTGGGTGGTCGAGCTGGGACCCTGGTTCATCGTGCTGACATACCTGGTGATCGTGGGCTCCAGCAATGCGGTGAATCTGACCGACGGTCTGGATGGCCTTGCTATCATGCCCACCGTGCTGGTGGCTGGTGCGCTGGGGATTTTCGCCTATGCCTCGGGTCATGCCCAGATCGCCAACTACCTGCTGATCCCAGCGGTTCCAGGCGTCGGCGAGATGGTGGTTTTTTGCGGTGCCCTGAGCGGTGCCGGTCTTGGTTTCCTCTGGTTCAATGCCTACCCCGCCCAGGTGTTCATGGGCGATGTGGGGGCGTTGGCCCTAGGCGCCGCGCTTGGGGTGGTCGCGGTCGTGGTGCGTCAGGAACTGGTGCTGGTGATCATGGGCGGGGTGTTCGTGATGGAGACTGTATCCGTGATGCTGCAGGTGGCTTCGTTCAAGCTGACCGGACGTCGCATATTCCGCATGGCGCCGCTGCATCACCACTTTGAACTGAAGGGATGGCCCGAGCCCCGGGTCATCGTGCGTTTCTGGATCGTGACGGTGATCCTGGTGCTGATCGGGCTGGCAAGCCTGAAGATTCGTTGATGAAAAAACTATGGCGGTGAGTCTAAGCAAGGGAAAGACACTGGTCGTGGGTCTCGGCAAGACCGGGCTTTCCTGCGCCCGTTTTCTCGCGGCTCACGACGTTCCGGCGGCAGTCGCCGACAGCCGCGCCGAGCCCCCGGGTCTGGATCAATTACGCCGTGAACTGCCGGACATCGCACTTTTTCTCGGACCTTTCGATCCGGCGGTTTTCGGGGCCGCGCAGCGCCTGGTGGTGAGTCCCGGTGTGCCGCTCAGCGAACCTCTTATAAGGGAAGCAGCGGCAAGGGGTGTCTCCATACTGGGAGATATAGAGCTGTTTGCCAGGGAGGTCAACGCGCCGGTGGCAGCAGTCACCGGTTCCAACGGCAAGAGCACCGTCACCAGTCTGCTGGCGGACATGGCGTCCGTCGCCGGTATGAGCGTCAAGGCGGGGGGCAACCTCGGGGAACCGGCGCTGGAACTGCTGGACCCTGAGACCCGGCTGTATCTTCTGGAACTGTCTAGTTTTCAACTCGAAACCACCACCAGTCTGGCTCCCCACACCGCGGTGGCTCTGAATCTGTCCGCCGACCATCTCGATCGTTATGACGGGATCCAGGCATATGCCGGGACCAAGGCGCGCATCTACCGAAATGCGAAAAATCGGGTGTTCAATCTGGACGATCCCCAGGTTATGGCCATGCAAAGCGGCCGGGGGCAGGATTATTACTTTACTTTGAGCGAGCCCCGGGACGGGGTGTTCGGGATGCGTATGGAGGGCGGGGTGTCCTGGCTGGCCCGGGGTTCGGATCTGCTGCTGGAAACCTCTCGATTGCGTATTCCGGGTCGCCATAACGCCGCCAACGCCCTGGCCGCCCTGGCCATGGGGACGTCCCTAGAAATACCCATGTCCGCCATGCTGGAATCCCTGTGCCGTTTCACGGGGTTGCCCCATCGCAGTCAGTATGTGGCCGAAATGGGCGGCGTCCGCTGGTACAACGATTCCAAGGGTACCAATCCGGGGGCCTGTGCCGCGGCGCTGCAGGGTCTGAGGCCCGAAGGGGAGGAGGCGCGCATCGTATTGATTGCCGGCGGTGACGGCAAGGGTGCCGATTTCTCACCCCTTGCCCCGGCGGTGAGCGCCGTTGCGCGGGCGGTGGTCCTGATCGGTCGGGATGCACCCGTTATCGCCAGTGCGCTGGAAGGAACCGTTCCCCTGCTCCAGGCCGGAGACATGGACGAAGCGGTTCGGCTGGCGGCCGGGCAGGCCCGTTCAGGGGACGCCGTGCTGCTTTCCCCCGCCTGCGCGAGCTTCGATATGTACAGGAATTTCGCCGAACGCGGAGATGCCTTCATGGCGTCGGTGGGCAGGCTGGTCGAATGAGGATGGAGAAACACATTCAGGCCACCATCGGGCCCCAGTTGCCCGAGATGCCGCGTATCGATCTGCTGCTGCTTCTGGCATCCTGCGCCCTGCTCGGGCTGGGACTTGTGATGGTGGCCTCAGCCTCCATGCACCGCATCGCCGATAATCCCTTCTATTACGTGCAGCGCCACCTCATCGCTATCGCCATCGGCATTTTTTGTGCCCTGCTGGTCTCCCGGATCCCGGTGAAAGGCTGGGAGAAGGCCGGTACGCCGCTCTATTTCTTCGGGCTTCTGCTGCTGGTGCTGGTGCTGGTGCCGGGTCTCGGACGGGAAGCCAACGGTGCGACGCGCTGGATTCCCATCGGCTCTTTCAATCTCCAGAGTTCGGAGTTCATGAAGCTGTTCATGGTGGTGTACATCGCCGGTTATCTGGTGCGTAGGCAACTGGAAGTGACCAACAGCATCTGGGGATTTGCCAAGCCCATGCTGCTGCTTGTCCTGGCATCCGTGCTGGTGATGCTTCAGCCCGATTTCGGTACCACGGCGGTCATGCTGGCGACGGCGCTGGGCATGCTCTTTCTCGGGGGAGTGCCCGTCTGGCAGTTTGGGATTCTGCTCATGGGGGCGGGCACCACGCTGGTGGGACTGGTCCTGGTTTCCCCCTACCGACTGCAACGCGTCACCGCGTTCCTGGACCCCTGGGCAGATGTGCAGAACAGCGGATATCAGCTGGCCCAGGCATTGATCGCATTCGGCAGGGGAGAGTGGCTGGGCGTCGGGCTGGGCAACGGTATTCAGAAGCAGTTTTATCTGCCCGAGGCCCACACAGATTTCCTGATGGCCGTGATCGGAGAGGAGTTTGGCCTGGTGGGCACCCTGACCGTCACCCTGTTATTCGGCGTGATCGTCTGGCGGGCCTTCGATATCGGGGCAAGGGCGGAACGGATGAACCGACGGTTCGCATCCTATGTCGCACTCGGATTCGGTCTCTGGATCGGACTGCAGGCCTTCATCAATATCGGCGTGAACGTGGGGCTGCTGCCCACCAAGGGTCTGACACTGCCTCTGATGAGTTACGGGGGCAACAGTTTGATTGTCGTCTGCATTGTTATAGCGATGCTTTTACGCATAGATTTCGAACTGCGGGCCGACGACCAGGATACGGATGGGAGGGCCCAATGAGCCGGTCCGTCATGGTCATGGCCGGCGGCACCGGCGGTCACGTATTTCCGGCTCTGGCGGTTGCCGAGGAACTGCGCTCCCGGGGCATGGATGTCTTCTGGCTGGGGACCCCGGGGGGATTCGAGTCGGCCGTGGTACCGGAGCACGGGTTTCGCATGGAGTACATCAGTATCCGCGGTCTGCGCGGCAAGGGTCCGCTGCGTCTGCTGGGGGCGCCGTTTCGGATCCTGGTTGCCATGATCCAGGCCTTGAAAGTGTTGGCGAAAAATCGGCCCGGGCTGGTGCTGGGCATGGGCGGATTCGTGTCGGGACCGGGCGGTGTGATGTCGCGCCTGTTGCGGATACCCCTGGTGGTGCACGAGCAGAACGCCATCCCCGGCATGACGAATCAGTGGCTCTCACGAATCGCGACTCGGGTCCTGGAGGCGTTTCCGGGCAGTTTCCCCCAGGCCCGTCCGGTCGAGTTGACGGGTAATCCAGTGCGTCCCGAGATTGCCTCCCTGCCTGCGCCGGATGTCCGGTTTGCGGACAGGGAAGGACTATTGAGACTGCTGGTGCTGGGCGGTTCCCAGGGGGCTCAGAAACTCAATCAGATACTGCCGGCGGCGCTGGCCATGATCGACCCGAAAGCCAGGCCGGCAGTCCGCCATCAGACGGGCCGCGACAAGCTTCAGGCTGCGCAGCAGGCCTATACGGAAGCGGGGGTGGAAGCCGGGGTGGAACCCTTCATTGCCGATATGGCGGAGGCCTATGGCTGGGCAGACCTGGTGCTGTGCCGGGCGGGCGCCCTGACCATAGCGGAACTGGCGGCGGCCGGTGTTGCATCGGTGCTGGTGCCCTATCCCCATGCCGTCGATGATCACCAGACCCGCAATGCCTCCTATCTCGTGGACGCCGGGGCCGCACTGCTGCTGCCAGAGGAGGCGTTGACACCGGGCTTTCTGGGTAGGCTGCTTCAGGATTTTATCGGCCGTCGGGACAGGTTGATGCAGATGGCCGTTGCCGCGCGGAGCATGGGCATGCCATCGGCAACCCAGCGGGTCGCGGATGTCTGTCAGGAGGCGGCCCTGGCATGAGCATCGGAATCAAATCCCAGCGCCGGTCGGCCGTGGAGGCGATGGGCCGGATTCGGCATCTGCATTTCGTGGGCGTCGGTGGTTCGGGCATGAATGGCATCGCCCAGGTTATGCTCAATCTCGGCTACCAGATATCGGGTTCGGATCTGAGTCCGAACGGGGCGACAGAGCGGCTCGCCGAGCAGGGTGCGGTTATTCATATCGGCCACAGCGCTGAAAATATCGCGGGTTGTGACGCGGTCGTGATCTCCAGTGCCGTCAGGGAGAACAACCCGGAGGTCGCCGCCGCCCGCAGCCGCCGTATCCCCGTGGTGCCCCGCGCGGAGATGCTCGCCGAACTTATGAGATTCCACCACGGTATCGCCGTGGCGGGAACCCACGGAAAGACCACCACCACCAGTCTTGTGGCCAGTCTGCTGGCGGAGGCCGGTCTGGATCCTACTTTTGTCATCGGCGGTCGTCTCAATTCCGCGGGCACCTATGCCCACCTGGGCAAAGGGGAGTACCTGGTTGCCGAGGCCGATGAGAGCGATGCCTCTTTTCTCTATCTTCAGCCCATGCTTGCGGTAGTGACCAACGTGGACAGGGATCACATGGTCACCTATCAGGGGGATTTCTCCCGCCTGCGTCGAACCTTCATCGAGTTTCTTCATCATCTGCCCTTTTACGGTCTCGCGGTACTCTGCATCGATGACCCGGAGGTGCGCGGGATGCTGGACGAGGTAACGCGGCAGGTGACCACCTACGGTACCGCACCGGATGCCGACCTGCGGGCGGTCGATGTCCGCCAGGAGGGGCTTCATACCCACTTCAAGGTCATATCCGGAGACGGTGAGCCCTTTGAAGTGGCCCTCAGCCTCCCCGGTATGCACAACGTACTCAATGCCCTGGCGGCCATCGCAGTGGCCCGGGAACTGGGTGTGGGGATAGAGGCCATTCAGAAGGCCCTGGCTGGTTTTCAGGGCATCGGCCGTCGCTTCCAGGCCGTCGATTGTCGTCTGCCGGAGGGGGGCGATATCATGCTGGTGGACGATTACGGACACCACCCGAGGGAGGTGGCGGCAACCCTCGAAGCCGTCCGCAGCGGATGGCCGGATCGCCGCGTGGTGCTGGCCTTCCAGCCGCACCGCTACAGCCGTACCCAGGAACAGTTCGAGGATTTCGTGCAGGTCCTTTCCCGGACCGACGTGCTGCTGCTTACCGAGGTCTATCCCGCGGGTGAGGCGCCTATCCCCGGAGCCGACGGGCGCGCGCTCACCCGTGCCGTCCGCACCCGGGGACAGGTCGACCCGGTTTTCGTCGATCCCCTGTCCGAACTGCCTTCGGTGCTCGCCGGGCTGGTTCGTCCGGACGATATCGTTCTCATGCTGGGGGCCGGGGATATCGGCGGCGTGGCGGCAGCACTGCCTGGCAACCTTTGCCGCTCCACATCCGAGGTCGGCGCATGATGGCGTTGCAATTACAAGATGAACTGCGCGGTGAAATACTGTTGGGTGAACCCCTTTCCCGTCACACCAGCTGGCGGGTCGGAGGGCCGGCCAGGAGATTTTACCGGCCGGCCGACAGCGATGATCTTCTGGTTTTCCTGCGTGAGCTTTCCCCTGACGAGCCGCTGCTTTGGCTCGGTCTGGGTAGCAACCTCCTGGTCCGCGACGGCGGCTTTGATGGCACTGTCATTGCCACCCGGGGCCGGCTGGAGGGACTCGAGCTGACCGGGGACCACCTGCTCCGGGCAGAGGCCGGCGTCGCCTGCGCCAAGGTGGCGCGGATGGCGGCGCGGCAGGGGCTTGTGGGCAGCGAGTTTCTGGCGGGAATCCCGGGTACACTTGGCGGGGCCCTGGCGATGAACGCCGGTGCCTTCGGTGGAGAGACCTGGAGCCTGGTCCGACAGGTGGAGACCGTGGACCGACACGGCAGGCTGCGCGTCCGCTTGCCGGAGGACTTCGAGATCGGCTACAGGCATGTGCGGGGGCAACCGGGAGAGTGGTTTATCGCCGCAACCCTGGAACTCCATGAAGGAGCAGTTGAGAAGGGACAGGAGCAGATCCGCCAGTTGCTGGACAGGCGTTCCGCCACCCAGCCGGTGGGGCTTCCCAGCTGTGGTTCCGTATTCAGAAACCCCCAAGGTGATCATGCGGCACGCCTGATCGAGGCGGCCGGTCTCAAGGGCGAGCGGATCGGAGGGGCCTGTGTCTCGGAGAAGCATGCCAATTTCATCATCAATCTGGGCGATGCCACGGCTCAGGATATTGAGAGCCTCGTACAACTGGTACAGCAGCGGGTTGAGGATGAGTTCGGCGTCCGGCTGCGCACGGAAGTGAAGATCGTGGGTGAGGGAATCACAAAACCATGACCACCAGGGCCGCAGATTTTGGAAAGACCGCTGTGCTCATGGGCGGCAATTCTGCCGAGCGCGATGTGTCTCTCAACAGCGGCAACGCCGTGATGCAGGGGTTGCTGCGCAGGGGGGTGGACGCCCACGGAGTGGATACCCGCGAGGACGTCGTGGGGCAGCTGACCCGGGGCGGGTTTGATCGGGTCTTCATCATCTTGCACGGCCGCGGAGGTGAGGACGGTGTGATCCAGGGAACCCTGGAGACCCTGGGTATTCCCTACACAGGAAGTGGGGTTGCAGGGTCTGCCCTGGGAATGGACAAGTATCGCTGCAAGCTGATGTGGAAGGGGCTCGGATTGCCCACGCCGCCGTTTGTCATGATACGGGACGAGTCAGGGCTGGCAGAGGCGGAAGTGCTGGGTTTTCCCCTGATGATCAAGCCGGTGCATGAGGGGTCGAGCATCGGCATGACACGGGTCGGGGACGCGGGGGAACTTCGGTCGGCCTGGCAGGAGGCAATGGGTTATGACTCCGAGGTGATGGCCGAGCGCTGGATAACGGGCCCTGAGTACACTGCGTCGATTCTCGGGGAAGAGGCTTTGCCGCTGATTCGCCTGGAGACCCCGCATACCTTCTACGACTATGACGCGAAGTACCTGGTGGACAGCACCCAATATCACTGCCCGGCGGGACTCACGGAAGAAAAGGAGCTCGCGCTGCGAGAACTGGCGCTGCGTGCATTCAGGAGCGTGGGGGCTTCAGGCTGGGGGCGGGTGGATCTGCTGCTGGACGAGGCCGGTCACCCCTGGCTCATAGAGGTCAATACGGTGCCGGGAATGACAGATCACAGCCTGGTGCCGATGGCGGCACGGGTGAGCGGCATCGATTTCGACGAGCTGGTCGTGCGGATTCTGGAAATGAGCTGATGGCGAAAAAATCTCGAAAAACCGAGAAGAAGCACTTGGTCGACTGGCGTCTTGTCGGGCCCTGGATGCTGGGCATGTGTCTGTTTGCCATCATGGGTGCCGGTGGCCTGTGGATGTTTGTGAAGTTGCAGGATCCTGGGCTGCTGCCCCTTCGCGTGGTGCGCGTCGATGGCCGCGTGATACACATGGAGCGCGACCGGCTGGAGCAATCATTGGGCGGCCTGATCCGGGGGAACTATTTCACCATGGACGTGGAGGCATTGCAGCGTGCGGCGAAGCGGCTGCCCTGGGTGGAACATGTCACGGTGCGCCGGGTCTGGCCGGATACACTGCGGATGTGGGTGCAGGAGAAAGATCCGTTGGCCCGCTGGGGCAAGTCGCGGCTGGTCAGTGCCCGGGGGATCGCCTTCGAACCCCGGCCGGAGGAGATGCCGGATGGGCTGCCCCGGCTCTTCGGGCCTGAAGGAACCGAGAGAAAAGTCGCTGCAGGGTACCAGAGAATGCAGCACCGTCTTTCCGTCCTGGGCCTGGGGATCGAGCGGCTGAGCCTGAACGCGCGCCAGGCCTGGCTGGTGAAACTGGACAATGGTCTGGAACTGCACCTGGGCAACCAGGACACGGAAAACAGGCTGCAGCGGTTTATTCGGGCCTATCCCAGGCTGATCCAGGATCAGGCGGGAAAACTGACTTCCATCGACCTGCGTTACACCAACGGTCTGGCGGCCCGGCGTAAGAAGGAAACGACATGAGAAAACCGGCCGTTAGTGACCTATCAGGTTGGCAGACCCGGGATGATTGAGGACGGGTTCAGATGACCAAGAAGGCAGACAAGAATCTAATCGTGGGCCTGGATATTGGCACCTCCAAGGTGGTTGCCATCGTCGGCGAGATCAAGGCGGACGATGAGATCGAGATTATCGGTATCGGTTCGCACCCGTCCCGGGGACTGAAAAAGGGTGTGGTGGTGAATATCGAGTCCACCGTCCAGTCGATCCAGCGCGCGGTGGAGGAAGCGGAACTGATGGCCGGCTGCGAGATCCTGTCGGTGCATGCGGGGATCGCGGGGAGTCATATCCGCAGCCTCAATTCCTACGGCATCGTCGCCATCAAGGATGGGGAGGTGAGCCATGGGGACGTTGAACGGGTCATAGATGCGGCAAGGGCGGTGGCGATCCCGGCAGATCAGAAAATCCTCCACATCCTGCCCCAGGAATTCATCATAGATGAGCAGGAGGGCATCAAGGAACCCGTGGGCATGTCGGGGGTGCGTCTGGAGGCGAGGGTTCACATGGTGACCGGCGCCGTGAGCGCTGCCCAGAACATTATTAAGTGCGTGCGCCGCTGCGGACTCGAGGTGGACGACCTGATCCTGGAACAGCTCAGCTCCTCCAACGCGGTGCTCAGCGATGACGAGAAGGAGTTGGGGGTCTGTCTGGTGGATATCGGCGGCGGCACCACGGACATCGCGGTTTTTACCGAAGGTTCGATCCGTCATACGGCGGTCATACCCATCGCGGGCGATCAGGTGACCAACGATATCGCGGTGGCCATGCGCACCCCCACACAGCATGCGGAGGACATCAAGATCCGATACGCCTGTGCCCTAACTCAGCTGGCGACCAGCGACGAGACCATCGAGGTGCCCAGCATCGGCGACCGGCCGGCCAGGCGTTTGTCCCGGCAGACCCTGGCGGAGGTGGTTGAGCCCCGTTACGAAGAACTGCTCACCCTGGTTCAGGCCGAACTGAGGCGCAGCGGTTTCGAGGATTTGATAGCCGGCGGCGTGGTGCTGACCGGCGGCAGCTCCAAGATGGAGGGGCTGATAGATCTCGCGGAAGAGGTTTTTCACATGCCGGTTCGCATGGGGGTACCCCGTTATGTGACCGGACTTGTCGATGTCGTGCGCAATCCCATCTACGCGACCGGCGTGGGTCTGCTGCTTTTCGGACATCACAACCGCGCCGGCCGGCTTAGGGAGTTGCCTAGCGGCAAGAATTTCAAGGCTATCTTGGAAAGAATGAAGAGTTGGTTCCAGGGTAACTTCTAGGCTTTTTTATCTTTTAACTAGTGTGGCCGGCGGGCCAGCAAGAAAACGACGACGAGGAGAGAGCAAATGTTTGAACTTATGGATGCCTACAGCCAGAGTGCGGTGATCAAGGTGGTTGGTGTCGGTGGAGGGGGTGGTAACGCCGTAAACCACATGCTCAACGCCAACATCGAAGGAGTGGAGTTCATCTGCGCCAACACCGATGCCCAGGCATTGAAAAACAGCGAAACGAGAACGCTGCTGCAGTTGGGCTCCAATATCACCAAGGGCCTCGGCGCGGGTGCCAACCCCGCGGTGGGCCGGGAGGCGGCCCTGGAGGACAGGGAACGCATCCAGGAGGCGATTCAGGGTTCAGATATGGTTTTTATCACCGCCGGCATGGGGGGCGGGACCGGCACGGGCGCGGCACCCGTGGTGGCTGAGGTTGCCCGGGAACTGGGTATTCTGACGGTCGCGGTGGTGACCAAGCCTTTTCCCTTCGAAGGGGGAAAACGGCTGCAGATAGCTGAAAAAGGCATCGAGGATCTGGGGCAGTTCGTGGACTCACTGATCATCATTCCGAATCAGAAACTACTTTCGGTTCTCGGCAAGGACATGAGCCTGCTTAACGCGTTCAAGGCAGCCAACGATGTGCTCCTGGGTGCGGTCCAGGGAATCGCCGAACTTATAACCCGACCCGGCTTGATCAACGTGGACTTTGCGGACGTGCGCACCGTGATGTCGGAGATGGGTGTCGCCATGATGGGTTCGGGTTCGGCTCGTGGTGAAACCCGTGCCCGTGATGCGGCGGAACAGGCGATCAACAGCCCGTTGCTCGAGGACATCAACATCTCCGGGGCCAAGGGGATACTGGTCAACATTACTGCCGGACTGGATCTGGCCATAGGCGAGTTCGACGAAGTAGGGAGTACGGTAAAGGAATTTGCCTGTGAAGATGCCACCGTGGTGGTGGGCACCGTGATCGATGCGGATATGACGGATGATCTGCGTGTGACCGTCGTGGCCACCGGTCTGGGCGATACGGCCAGGGAAAGAGTGACGCCCGTCACCCATGAAACGCCGCCGGTCAGAGTGGTAAACTCGGATGTGAGGGATCCTTCTCCAAGCGATTACCGTGACATGGACAGCCCCACGGTGATCCGGCGGGATCGCCAAACGGGTAAAGCCTACAGTGATTCGGGGAATCAGCAGGAGATGGACTACCTCGATATACCGGCATTTCTGCGTCGTCAGGCAGATTGACGCTTTGATAATAAACTTGCAAAGCTTGCTTCTAACTGTTATTTATTAGGGAATACCCTAATGCGGCGGAGGGGTTTCGTGGGGGCTGCAAGACCCGCGATCGTGGAACAAGAACGCCGTTTTCCAGTCCTTGAATTAATGGGGTAGTGCGATTCAGAGCGGTAGGATAAGCTGCCGCATGGGGGAGAATGGCGTTTGCCCTGCGAACGGTCGACATCGACCTGTCGTATTAATAATAGAGTTGGGGGCTGGTCTCAGCCGGTGGGTGCTGGCATATTGAGTCCGAAATTTTACTGCAGCCGCTTCTCTGGGAGGGCTGTTGATAAAGGTAAAGAATAATATGATAAGGCAGCGTACCTTAAAAAATGTGATTCGAGCCACCGGGGTGGGGTTGCATACCGGGGAAAAAGTTTATCTGACATTGCGGCCTGCGGCCCCGGATACGGGCATCGTTTTTCGCAGGGTCGATCTGGAACAACCTGTAGATATTTCCGCCTGTACCGACAATGTCGGTGACACCCGTCTTTCCACCACCCTTGAGCAGGATGGCGTCAGGGTCTCCACTGTTGAGCACCTGCTTTCTGCCTTTGCCGGGTTGGGTGTTGATAATGCCTATGTGGACGTGAGTGCACCCGAAGTGCCGATCATGGACGGTAGTGCCGGTCCCTTCGTGTTCCTGATACAGTCGGCAGGTGTTGAAGAACAAAATGCCCCCAAGCGGTTCATCCGCATCAAGCGCAAAGTGTCGGTGGAGGACGGAGACAAGCGGGCTGCATTCGAACCTTTCGACGGCTTCAAAGTGTCCTTTGCCATCGATTTCGACCATCCTGCGTTTACCGAGAAGACCCAGTTTTCATCCATCGATTTTTCTTCCACCTCCTTTGTGAAAGAGGTCAGCCGGGCCCGGACATTCGGTTTTCTGCGGGATATCGAAATGCTACGTGAGCGGGAGCTTGCTCTCGGCGGCAGTCTGGACAATGCCATTGTTGTAGATGATTACCGGATTCTGAACGAAGACGGACTGCGCTACGAAGACGAATTCGTAAAACACAAGATCCTGGACGCCATTGGAGATCTTTATCTCCTCGGGCATAGCCTCATAGGTGCCTTCACCGGTTATAAATCCGGTCACGCACTCAATAATCGGCTGCTCAAGACCCTGGTTGCGGACAAGACCGCCTGGGAAGAGGTGACGTTCGAGGAAGGGGATAAGGTTCCGATCTCCTACATGAAGCCCGTCCAGGTCTGATCCTCCGAGGTTCAAACGTGCCTGCCCAGCCTCCTCAGGGCAGCGCTGAGGTCCTCGTCCCCGATACCTTCCGCTGTCTGGCGAATCAAGGAGGCGTTGTCCGATGAAAGCCTCTTTACGGCAGGTTTTTTATGCCGCAGAGGTGCGTTGCTGATCATCACACGCACAGAAACACGCTCCACCCGCATGCCATCCCGGAGAAGCAGTGACTTCAGATCGCGGGAATAATATCTCAGCCTGCTCGCCCAGGTCGGTGAATCCATGAACAGAATCAGCTGCCGGTTT
>JAQYVO010000136.1 GCA_030145425.1 Chromatiales bacterium
TGAACTCTTCACTGTACCTCGGCATTACTCACTCTCTTGCCGCCCCCTGTTACTTTTCTTCTCTATGAATATGAACGCGACAACTATCCTGACACAGGGGGTCAGCGACAACAAGCAGCTCAAAATACTTCATCCTGATGATGTCAGCGCGGTGTTCCTTGTCAGTGCATCTGCGCTGACCGCTAACTATCCTAAGCAGCTCATAGAATCCTGTTAGTTCGGCCTCAAACTCGATATCATGAACATTGCCGTGATCAAGAACTCGATAAAGTGCGAGAGGTTTGGTGGCTTGGTCGTTCATGCCAGCCTTGCACGTTATCGCGCTGACGATACCTTCCTTGGCCAGTATCGGCAAGAGGTCGCACGCCCAGACACCACTGGGGTAGCAGAAGTGCTCAAGGCGACGCCCCAGGATTCTCTCCAAAACCATACGGTTCTCACGCAACTCACTGCGCGCCTGTACGGGGTCGTTGGTTGGGAAAACGTGACGGTGCGCATGAAGTTGTACATCAACGCCAAAGTCTTCTAATCGGCACAGTTCATCTGGCGTCAACAGTGATAGCCCACGATCTGTGATGATGGTCCAAAAATCCAGCCCTAGGAGCCTGTCGGACTTAGGAACATGCGCCCTGCTATTTCACCATTATTCAAACCATCATCGGCCAGAAGTACTACAGTGAGTCGCTCTTTAAGTCGTACCGGCGTTTTACCGCTGCGGCATGGCTGCTCATATTTCTCCGTACATTACGTCGCAAAACAATTGATACGGATGCCCCCATAACAAGTTCATTCCAACTGTGAGCACCAGCTGTAACTATTAATATAAAGGCCTTATTCGTCACACCACACTGGCGGCATTGGAAATGCGTTTTGCCAGCAAGTGACCTAGTTCGAAAACGGACACATCGAGCCAGGAATCGTGCTCGCCTTTCACTGTGCACACGGACAAGTTATCGTTCGTGAATTGCTTCCAATAATCGCCGAGAACCTCTAAGTGAGGCGCCACCGCGGATGGCCATATCATGGTTGTGGTGGCATTGATTCGCCCATCTGGCTGGTATCTTTCCATTGCGCTGAAAATTACATACTCCATGTACTCATGTTTTATCAATGTCCACCATTCGCGAGGACTGAATGAGCGAATCGAACCTTTCGACAGCAGACTCTGCGCATGATAGCCAAGCCTTCGAGCCGCCGAGTACCAGTAAGCAGACTTGCGCTTTCTCGACAATTGGGTGGGTATCGTCCACAGAACCAGACACGCTACTGTCTCACCAGCAGCTTCGAGTTTACGTGCCAGCTCTAATGCTACCAGTGCGCCTTCACACGCCCCTCCGAGGAAGTATGGTCCTCGAGGCTGAATAGTGCGTATTTCTTTCAGCATGTGCTCGGCAATTTCTTCTATGTCATGGCAGAGTGCTTGTCCGTTTAGCAATCGGGCACTCTGAAGCGCGTAGACGTCGAGGCGGTACGCCGGGCGAATGCGGGTTGCCTCTTCCAGCAAGTCGGCATAACGTGGATGGCTCCCACCAGCGAAGAAAGGCTCCTTGGGCCCGCTGCCGCCGAGCCGCTGGCAATATGACACCTGCTGGCGGTATTCATAACCCTCGACGAGTGCGGCAAGTTGCCGGATAGTGGGACCATGGAACAGCTCGATCAGCGGAATACGCCGGCCGAGTACAGACTCGATGCGCGCCACCAGGCGCACGGCCAGCAGGGAGTGCCCGCCCTGGGCGAAGAAGTCGTCGTCCAGACCCGCCCGCTCGACGTCGAGCAGTGCCGACCAGAGCGCAGCAATCTGCTTCTCTGTCTCGGTGTTCGGTGCGGCGTAGGGCTGTCCCGCGCCGCGTTCGACCGGCGCCGCACCGGGCAACGCCCGGCGGTCCACCTTGCCGTTGGGCATCAACGGCAGGGCCTCCAAGAGCGCGTGCCCGGTCGGAATCATGTACTCCGGCAGGCGACGGCCCAGGTACTCGCGCAACATACTCCACTCGACGGTGGCCCCGGCAGCGGGCACCAGATAGGCAACAAGCTGCTGGAATCCGGTCTCGTCATCCTGCGCCAGCACCACCGCCTGTGCGACACCGGGATGGGTGCACAATGCCGACTCCACCTCATCGAGCTCAACCCGAAAGCCGCGCACCTTCACCTGAAAGTCCGCCCGGCCCAGCAACTCCAGGCGCCCGTCGTCCCGGTACCGGGCAAGGTCGCCCGTGCGGTACATACGCCCCGCGCCCTCGACGAAGGGATCGGCAACAAAGCGTTCGGCGGTCAGGTCCGCCTGGTCACGGTAACCGCATGCCACGCCGTCTCCAGCCAGGTACAACTCGCCGACCACCCCGGTGGGTACCGGTTCGCCCGCCGCGCTGAGCACGTACGCACGGGTGTTGGCAATCGGGCGTCCGACGAGGATCGGTCCCTCCGACTCACTGACCTGCTCCAGGGTCGACCAGATGGTCGTCTCGGTCGGACCGTACAGGTTCCACACCGCACTGCCCGTGGCCAGCAGTTGGCGTGCCAGGTCGCGCGGCAAGGCCTCGCCACCGCACAGAATCTTCAGCCCCGGCGTACCCCGCCAGCCGCTGTCCAGCAACAGACGCCAGGTCACCGGTGTGGCCTGCATCACCGTGGCACCGCTCGCGGCGAGCTGCCGGCTCAGTGCCTCGCCGTTCATTGCTTCATCCGTGCCCGCCAGCACCACCTGCGCACCAACCACTAACGGCAGGTACAGCTCCAGACCCGCAATGTCGAACGACAGCGTCGTCACCGCCAGCAGCACGTCCGAGGCTTCCAGCCCCGGCTGCTGCTTCATCGACCACAGGAAGTTGACCAGCGAACGGTGGGTGACCTCCACGCCCTTCGGGCGCCCGGTCGAGCCCGAGGTGTAAATCACATAAGCCAGCGCCGTCGCGCTGACTTCAATCCCGGCCTCGACGGACGCACCGGCGGCATCGGGCCAGTCCCACTCGTCCAGGTACGACACCGCGAGGTCAGATACCTTAACTACCTGCGACAGTTGACGGTGCGTCAGCAACGCACGCATCCCCGCGTCCGACACCATCATCTCCAGACGCTGCGCCGGATAGCCGGGGTCCAGCGGCACGTACGCGCACCCGCTCTTCAGCACCCCGAGCACGCTGACCAGCATGTCCGTCGAGCGCTCGACGCAGACCCCCACCAGATCCCCGGCGCCCATGCCGCCGCTCGCCAGGTGGTGCGCGACCGCGTTCGCGCGGCTGTTCAACTCACCGTAGGTCAGACACTCTCCGGCGCTGCTCACCGCGATCGCATCGGGGGTACGCGCCACCTGACACTCGAACAACCCGTGCAGCGTCGCATCGCGCGGATACGTGGAGGCCGTATCGTTCCAGCCGTGCAGCTGTTGCCAGCGTTCCTGCTCGTCGAGCATCGCGAGACGGGCGACCGGGGTCTGCGGGGCGGCGACCGCTGACTCCAGCAGCCGGCGGTAGTGCAACAGCAGCCCGCGCACCGTCTGCGCATCAAACAGATCCGTGTCGTAGACAAAGCCGACCGACACTTCCCCGTCTGCCTGCTCAGTGATATAGACGTCGAGGTCGAAGTGCGTCACCGCCAGTTCGCGGCGGAACGACGTCACCGCGCACGGACCCAGACTCAGCCCGGTTCCCGCGCGCTTCTCGTAGTTGAAGTTAACCTGAAACAGCGGGTTGTGCCCCAGGTCGCGCGCCGGGGCCAGCTCGCGCACAACGCTCTCGAACGGCACCGCCGCGTGTTCCTGCGCTGCCAGCGTCGTCTCGCGCACCCGCGTCACCAGCGCGTGAAAGCTCGGCGCCTCGGACAGATCCAGCCGCATCACGACCGTGTTGACGAACATCCCCACCAGGCTCTCGACTTCCGTGCGCGTACGCTGGGCAACCGGCGTACCGATGGCAATGTCGTCCTGGCCGCTGTAACGGTGCAGCAGCTCACCGAACGTCGCCAACAGCACCATGTACAAGGTCGCGCCCGCGTCCCGTCCCACCGCCACCAGCTGCTCGCGCAACGCCGGGGCCACGGTGATCGACTCCATCGCGCCCTCGAAGCGCTGCACCAGCGGCCGGGGACGGTCCGTGGGCAGCTGCAACGTGGGCACCGAGGCCAGCGTGTCCCGCCAGTAACCGAGCTCTTGTTCCAGAAACGCGTCGCGCAGCCAGCTGCGCTGCCACAGGGCATAGTCTGCATACTGCACCGCCAGCTCGGACAACGGTGAAGGCTGCCCGCGGGAGAACGCCGCGTACAGCTCACCGAGCTCGCGACACAGCAGCTCCACTGACCAGCCGTCCGCCACGATGTGGTGCATGACCATAACCAGCACATGCCGCGTTGCCGCCCGGCGCACCAACCCTGCCCGAAACAGGTGGCCCGCGTCGAGGTCGAACGGTCTGCCCAGCAGTTCCTGTACCGCGGCGAGGACCGCGGCGTCAGCACCCTCGCCGGGCGGCACCGCGACGTCCTCGAGCGCAAACGCGTCCACCGGCAGCACCTGCTGCGACGGCTCCCCGTCTACCTCCACGAACGCTGTGCGCAGCGCCTCATGGCGGCGTACCACTTCAGCCAGCGACGCCTGCAGCGCCACGACATCCAGCGCCCCCTCAATCTCAAATGCCACACCGATGTTGTAACGGCTGCTGTGCGGCTCCAGCTGGTCCAAAAACCACAGCCCTTCCTGGTCCAGCGACAGCGGCGTTAACTCACTGGGCGCACGTGCACGCTGACCGCTTACACCGGCGGACTGTAGCCCTCGCGCGGCATCCAGGTTCGCGAAGTAGCGGATGAATTCCTCTTTTCGCTCCCGAACAAGCGCCAGCGCCTCTGCGTCCATCCGCCCGGTTGGCGCTCTGTATCGAAGGTTCCCATCCTCGACCCAGAGTTCGATTTCGCGCCTGTTCAGCGAATGCAACACCGTCCCCACGGACGTCACGGATGGAGAAGTCAAATCGTGCCCTCCTCTATCTGTGAGGACGAATCAGGTGTCGTGCCCTCCTCTCCTGCATCCGTAGCCAATAACCTGTTAAGCTCCTCTGACAAGGATCGTACTGTCGCGAACTGCATCGCACTCCGCATGGAGAGGTGCACACCAAGTTGTTCTGTTAACCGCGTGACGACCTGCAAAACCAGCAGAGAATGTCCACCGAGTTTGTAAAAGTCATCATCGATCCCGATTCCGTCCATCCCCAGAAGTCGCTCCCAGATGGCGACAACGGCTATCTGGGTTGCCGTTTGTGCTGGCGCGAAACCGGAATCCAGATCTGGCCTTGCGTGACCAGACGTTGATGAATCATCTGCTCGCTGCCCTGAATCAACCGGATCAGACGCTGGACGCTCACCGGGCAAAGAGCTGGCCTCAGAGATACGCGCCGCAAGCTCGGTCTCGGAGATCGCAATCTGGGACACCGTACAGCGGTGCAAAATCCGTTCGAATACCTCTATCCCCTCTTGATTCGAACATCCGTCTGCTATCGGAACGCGCCGTCCGGTGCTCCGCGCGTATTCAACAGCCATCCCGGCTTCCGTCCATCGATTCCAGTTAACGGCAACAGTGAAGCACCCGGACTGCTGCCCGAACTGATATGCAAACGCGTCCAGCCAGGCGTTCGCGGCGGCGTAATCTGCCTGTCCCCCGGCTGGCACCAGTGCCGCCAGCGATGAACAGAGCACAAAGAAATCCAGCTTCGAAGTTTCGAATAGCTGCTGTAGAACAGTCGCGCCTGCAACCTTGGGTGCCAGAACCGTTCTGACTGTCGCCGGGTCCTTGAGGGCAAGAATGCCTTCACCAGATGTCCCTGCAGCGTGCACGATGCCGTTAATCTCACCAAACTCCTGCACGGTCTCCCGTACGACAGCCGACATGGCCTCCAGATCCGTTACATCGGCAGCCCTGACCAGCACGCGGGCTCCCGCCGCTTCTATCTCCGTGACCTGACGTATCCGCGCCTGAATCCCCGCGTCACCCTCCCCGGTGATGAGCAGGTTTTCCCATTCAGATCTCGGCGGCAAACCGGAACGGGAAACGAGTACCAGATTCGCCTGCACAGTGCGCGCAAGATAACCGGCAATCACGAGACCCATGCCCCCCAGCCCACCCGTCACCAGGTAAACGCCCCGATCTCTAAGCCGGCGCGGCTTGCCGGCAGGCACGGCAGCGAGTTCCACCGGTGCGAACGCCTCGGTGAACCGTCGTCCATTACGGTAGGCCACAAACTGGTCCCCGGATGGCACCAGCAGTTCCCCGGCAACCCACCCGGCAGCCTGCTCCGGATTGTCCTGCAGCTCCTGCACCGAGAGATCAATCAAGCGACACTGAATATGGGGATACTCTTTTGGAATGGCTTTGCAGGGCCCGACTATAACTGACTTCTGGGGGTGCAGAACCTCGCCCCGCCCCAGCTGGAAAATCCCTGAACTGACCACCTCCAGACGCAGCGCTTTGCCGTCGCCAGCCGAATCCAGCGCCTGCAGCAGGAACAACAGTGTATTGAATCCACTGGCTATATCCGCTGAGGGAACCCCGACATCGACAGCCGGGCTTGCAGAGCAGGCATTCAGGAAAACAATTCGATCCGGGAAAGCCCCCTTATCAGTCAAACTTGCAAAAAGTTTATCGAAGTCATCCCGGGAGTCGGCAGCCAGAACGTAGTTGAGTCCATCCTCGGCGTAGCTGGTACCGAACCCGGCGAAACCGGTACCAGCTGAAGGTGGCTGCAGCCGCTCCAGCAGTCGTCCGCCAAACGCGTGGTTCGCTCCAACCACCAGCCACTTGTCGTGCCGGGCTGATGCCTCATCCTCCGCATCGACCACGGGCGCAATGCCAGACGCCCATGAGGGTACGTAGAACCACTTGTCCAGCGGGTTCCGGCGTGCAACGGCAGGTACCTTGTCAAGCAGTTCCAGCCAGTACCGTTGTCTCTGAAACGGGTATGCCGGCAGAGCCACTCGCCGCCCGGCCTCGTCCAGGCGCTCCCAGTGCACACGTGCCCCGTGACACCACAACTCTCCGACTGCATCCAGCAGCTGGGCGCACTCATTGTCGTCCTGTCTGCCCACGGTCGAAACAATTGTCCGGGCCTGTGTGGCATCGGCCTGCATGCGGCACAGACTCCTCAGAGCTTCTCCGGGGCCCACCTCGATCAGCCCCCCCTGGATATCCGCACCCAGTTTTGCCAAGCACTGCGAAAACCTGACAGGCTCACGCAGCTGGCGTCCCCAGTGCGCAGGGTTGGTAACTTCATCCGCCGTGATCCATTGCCCCGTGACATTAGATGGGAACGCTATTGACGTTTCGTTCAGGTCAAGCTTTGACAAGGCGTCCACGAACGGTTCGACAGCGTCCTCCATCATTCCGGAATGAAACGCATGCGACGTCCGCAGGCGACGAAATCCCACACCCCGGTCCTTGAGGTCACGTTCGAATCCCCGGACTGCTGCCTCGCCACCTGACACAACACATAACTGTGGGGCATTGACGGTAGAGAGCCAGAGGTCTGAATGACCCTCCAGCGCAACAGTCAGATCGGCCTCGGAAAGCGGTACAGCAGTCATACAGCCAGCCGGCATTCCTTCCATCAGTTTTCCCCGTAGCGACACAATGCGCAGTGCGTCCTCCAGCGAAAAAACACCGCCGATACAGGCAGCGACATATTCACCGATACTGTGTCCGATGCAGGCCGCCGGCCTGAGTCCCCAGTGCATGAGTTGCACGGCGAGCGAGTACTCGATAGTGAACAGCGCCGGCTGCGCCATCGACGTCGCTGTCAGCCTTGCGGTAGCCTCGGCAGTTATACCGGACTGCGGAAAGAGTACGGTTCTCAAATCAACATCAGCTTGCGACCGAAGTAGTTCACAGCACTGGTCGAACGTCGACCGGAAGACCTCATGGATCGCGTACAATCCGGCACCCATGTTCACGAACTGCGAGCCCTGGCCGGGGAACATAAATACCACGTCCAGCATCGATTCCGACGCCCTGACGGGCTGGATCTCACCCGCTGCCAGACGTTCAAAATACCGCTCGCCCACTTCTCCCGACGAGACGGCCATGGACGAACGGTGTGACATTGCCTGCCTGCCGACCTGCAGGGTGCAGGCAACGTCCGGGATTGATACTTCCGGATGTTTGCGGAGATGTGCCAGAAGATCTGCTGCGCGTTGCCGCAGCGCAGTCTCCGACCTGGCAGAAACCACCAGTAGCTGCTGCGCGTCACTCTCCCGCCCGTCCAGTCGGGATTGTACCGGTTCGCGCTGCGGCGCCTCCTGAATCACAGCATGTGCATTGGTGCCACCCAGGCCGAAGGAACTAACACCGGCGGTAAGTCGCTCGTCATTCACAGCATCCCAGGCTTGCAGCTCGGTATTCACATAGAAAAGCGAGCCGTCAAGACGGGCTTCCGGATTGGGGCTTTCGAAATGCAGGCTCGGCGGCAGTTGTCGGTGCTTGAGAGCCAGTATGGTCTTGATCAGACCACCGACACCGGCTGCAGAATTGAGGTGCCCGATATTGGACTTTAGCGAACCGATGGCACAAGGTTCCTGCCGCCGACTGCTCGCAGAAAACACTTGCTGCAGTGCAGCGATTTCAATTGGATCACCGAGCTGTGTTCCCGTCCCGTGCGCCTCAATATAGGAAATCGCGCTTGCGTCTACACCAGCGACCGCATGGGCCTTCGCGATCACTTCAGCTTGTCCGTCTACGCTGGGTGCAGTAAACCCGACTTTTCGGTGACCGTCGTTGTTAATGGCAGTACCCAAAATCACGGCATCCACGATGTCACCGTCGCGTACGGCATCTTCCAGGTGCTTCAGCACCACGAGACCGGCACCAGCCGCAGGTATGGTTCCACCTGCCCTGGCGTCAAATGTGCGGCAATGGCCATCCGGAGACCGGATACCACCCGGCTGGTAAATATAACCGGGTGGACCAAAGGACCCCAGGGCGACACCACCGGCGAGAGCCATGTCACAGTCATCTGCGAGCAGTCCCTGACAGGCCTCATGTACCGCTACCAGTGACGTTGAACAGGCAGACTGGACATTGACACTGGGTCCCCGGAGACCGAGTTTGTAGGAAATTCTCGTACACAGGTAATCCTTGTCGCTGGAGAGCACCAGCTGGTGTTCACCTGCGTCTTCCACGATCAACGGATGTGAGCGAACGTGATCGATATAACGTCCGGGATCCACACCTGCCCAGACGCCGATGAGTCCCGGGTACTGTTCCGGATCGTAGCCGGCGACCTCCAGGGCTTGCCACGCGCATTCGAGCAGGACACGCTGCTGTGGATCGATTAACTCGCACTCCCTGGGTGTGTAGCCGAAGAAACCGCCATCGAAGAGATCGGCACCCTCAATCCTTGCACTGGCCGGCACGAAATCAGGCCGCTCGAACAGGGACTCGTCGACGCCCGCTTCGCGGAGCTCGGCAGGTGTATGGAAGCGTATTGACTCGACGCCATCACGAAGATTCTCCCAGAGTGCCGCAACATCCGCAGCGCCGGGGAATCGACCGGACATGCCGATAACCGCAATCGGGCCCGCTCCTGGCGTACCAGGTCGGAGTGACGATGTCTGCTGATGCAAGTCTGCGGAGTGGTGTTCTTCATCCGCTCCGATCAGTCTGGCAACTGCCTCAATCGTTGTGTGCTGAAATAAATCCAGCACCGACACGCATGGCCCCAGCGCCTCGGTGAGCCGACTGTGGACTTCAAGCAATCGCAGCGAGTGACCGCCCAGGTCAAAGAAGTTTGCACGCGGGTCAATCTCGGTGAGTTGGAGTACGTCAGCCCATATCTCCGTGATCAGGCTTTCCACTCCCTGCCTGGGTGCAGCACCTGTCCCCGGTCTGGCTGCCGGTAACTCGAACCCCGGCAAGGCTGCACGATCCACTTTTCCATTCTCAGTGGTCGGTATGCCGTCGAGCACCGCGTAAGCCGACGGAATCATATACGACGGGAGCCGTGTCTGCA
This sequence comes from Chromatiales bacterium, assembly GCA_030145425.1. Taxonomy (GTDB): domain Bacteria; phylum Pseudomonadota; class Gammaproteobacteria; order Chromatiales; family Chromatiaceae; genus JAHEHQ01. Next base: position 9,978 of record JAQYVO010000136.1, read on the forward strand.
GCCAGGATCGGAGCGCACCGGAATCCAGTGCGCCGGGTTCGGCAGCCGGAGCCGCTACCAGGTACGCGCACAGTTCAACGTGCATGGAAGTCGTAACGGGCACGACTACCGCTTGCTCGATACCCGGGTGACCTTGCAGCGTCTGTTCAATCTCCCCAATTTCAACCCGGAAACCACGAATCTTGAGTTGACCGTCGGCCCGTCCGACAAAGTCAAGTGAGCCATCTTCCCGAAACCGGACAATGTCCCCGGTTCGATACATTCGAGCACCGGCAGCAGCATCGAAAGGGTCGTCGAGAAACCTGGAGGCAGTGAGTTCCGGTCTTCTCCAGTAGCCACGCGCAACGCTGGCGCCCCCGACATATAGCTCCCCCTCTACCCCTGACGGCACCAGGCACATTTGCTCATCAAGCACATACACCCGTACATTGTGGATCGGCTTCCCGATTGACGGCAATCGCTCGTCTCCGGGATCAATCACCGTGCTCGTACTGACAACCGTATTCTCGGTCGGGCCATAGTGGTTGACCAATCTGAACGGCAGCTGCCTGGCCAGCCCCGAGTGCAGCACATCACCACCAGTTAGCAGGTAGCGCAGTGCCATGTCGCCCGGCACAGGGAAGCGCAACGCAGCTTCTGCCAGGGGAGTTGGCAGAAAGCTGACAGTAATTGCTTGCTGCGTCATCCAGTGCCAAAGCTTCCCCGGATCCCGTCGAACATCTTCGCCGATCAAGACAAGCCGGGCGCCAGCCGTCAGGCATGGCCAGATCTCCCATGCCGTGGCGTCAAAGGCAAGCCCTGCAATCTGGCTGCAACGATCATGCGGCGTAAGTTCGTAGACCTCCCTGTGCCAGTAGACCAGGTTAAGCAGATTCGCGTGTGTGACCTCCACTCCCTTGGGCTGACCCGTCGATCCCGATGTATAGATGACGTAGGCCAAGTCGTCGGGGGAGCCTTGGTGGACTGCTGCCTCCGGAAGCCCTTCCACCCGGTTGTTACTTTCATTTAGTGCGTCCAGCACGAGAACCGTGCCGGTGAAACTGTCAAATCTATCGGCATGTCTGCTGTCAGTGAGCAAGACACCCGCCGAGCAATCCTCCAGCATGAAGTTAAGACGCTCGTCAGGGTAATCCAGGTCCATGGGCACATACGCTGCCCCGGCATTGAAAATACCGACCAGCCCAATAACCATGTCGATGCAGCGTGTGCAACAAACAGCAACGAGATCCCCGGACCCGATGCCACTGTCGACCAGCAGGGCCGACAGGTATTTCGCCCGCTGCGCCAGCTCTTCATAGGTAATCGAGTCGGCACCGGAACTTACAGCGACGGCAGCAGCATGAGATCTCACCGTCTCTTCCAGCACACTTTGGACGGTTGAGCGGCCAGGGTGTGCCCGTGCAGTGTCATTCCAGCATTCCAGTAGCTGCTTTTGTTCCTCCTGAGAGAGTAGCGGCACAGAGAACACCGGCCGGGCCGGGTCTTCGATTATCCGTTCAATGAGCCGGAGATAGTGCCCGAGCAACTGTTCGACAAAGGCCCGGGTAAACAGCTCTGTGTCATACAGGAGCGCGACGTGCAATCCGTCGTTCCCTCTGTCTGACACATGCAGTTCCAGGTCATAACGAATCTGACTGACCTCCCGCTCCAGCCGCTCGCCAGTCAGTGATCCCTGCGTCAGCATGTCTGAGTTGACGGACTGGTACGAGAACGCCACCTGAAACAGCGGACTCCGGCTGATATCCCTGCTCTGCTCGAGCTCGTCGACAAGCTGCTGAAACGGGTAATTCTGATGCTCATAATCGGCGTAGATATCCGCACCGGCCTTGCGCAACAGGTCATCGAAGGATGGATTTCCCGACATGTCAAAGCGAATTACGAGATTGTTGATCAGGGGTCCAATCAACCCCTGTAACTCGGGTAATCGCCGGGTCCCGACGGGTGTACCTATGGTCAGATCGACCTGGCCGGAATAGCGTCTGAGCAACGCGGCAAATACCGTGACCAGACAAATGAAAGTGGTTGCCGAGTGTTTGACGGCAAGAGAGTGTAGCGCTGTCCTTGATGATGCCGATAATATTCCGCTTGCCTTCGCGCCGCGAAACTGTGGAACGGCAGGCCTTGGCTGCTGCAGCGGCAGTTGCAGTGCCTGGACACCGGCAAGGCGACGCTTCCAGTAATCGCGTGATGCCGACACGTCCGTGCGTTCAGTGTGCGTTCGCTCCCAGCGGGCGAAATCGCCAAACTGAACAGGCAACACCGGAACCGCAGGAGACCTGCCTGCTGTCTCCGCAGTATAGAATTCACCGACCTCCCGCCAGAAGACCTCCAGCGAACCGGCATCACCAATGATATGGTGCAACGTCAGTGCGGCAACATGCAGTCCCTCACCGCTACGAAACAAAGTGATGCGCAGCAAGGGCCCCTGCTCCAGGTCAAAGCGAAACAGGTGATCTTCAGTAGCGCGTTGCTGCGCTGCGGCCAGCGTGTCTGCCCCGTCACGCGAAGCCAGCTCTATTACCTCGATATCCAGATTAAGCTCATCGAGTATGCGGCAGACCGGGACCCGGTCGCGGAAGCAGAAAACTGTACGCAACGATTCGTGCCGCTTAATGACCGCGTTGACCGCATTACGAAAGGCCGATATCGACAGCGCCCCCTTGACGAGGATTGCATCACCGATATTGCTCTGCGTGGCGCCCGGGTCCAGCCGGTCGACAAACCAGAGGCGCTCCTGCGCATAACTGGGAAGCTGCTTTGCCTCGAAGCTCTCCGCCGCAAAAACAGTCTGTTCGCCGTCACCTGCCCCGGGAGCACGCTCGAGATACTCGATAATGCGCGACTTGCCGGAGCGCAGTTGCTGTTGTTCTTCAGGTGTCAGCTCACCCGTTGGCGCATCGAACATCAGACGACCGTCCTCGAGCCAGATTCGTACGTCCCGCGCCTGCAGCTCTTCGAGCCACACACCGATGCTCATAGCTCTCCCTGGATACGTTCAGGGGCCCTGGTTGACGTACTTGCGGCCAGCGCCGTATCTACCAGCGCCGCCTGCTCTGCTATCGTGGGACTGGTGAAGATGGCGTATACCGGAATTTCCACGCTGAAACGGCGGAAAACAAGCGCCACCACACGTGCAGCCATCAGGGACTGGCCGCCGTGTTCAAAAAAACTTCTGTTCACGTCTGTCACCGCAACGGCAAGCACCTCACTCCAGATATCCGCCATCGTCCGTTCGGTATCGGTTCGCGGCGGTGCCGACGGCATCTCCGAAGCCGGGTTCAAAGCCGCCATCTCCGGGAGGGCACGACGGTCCAGTTTCCCGTTGGGTGTCCGGGGCAACATGTCCAGCACCTGGATGCCGGAGGGCACCATGTAAGCCGGCAGCCGTGTCTTGATGTAGTTCAGGAGTACCTGTTCGATAGTGCCCGACGTTTCATGGTCGGAACCCTGCGACTCGGGACCATCACCAAGCCCGGCGTTCGGCACCACATAGGCTGCAAGCCGCGCACCGTACCGGCTGCTGTCCCAAACCCTGGCGGCAGCCTCCTTGACCCGACCATGCTGGCAAAGTACGGTCTCGAGTTCTCCCAACTCTATGCGGTGCCCTCTGACCTTGACCTGGTCATCAAGGCGACCGGTGACCTCGAAGCTGCCATCCGAGAGCAGCCGCGCAGAGTCACCGGTCATATAGAACCGCCCCGCACCATAATCGGAAAGCGCTATGAATCGCTTACTGGTCTGCTCCGGGTCGCGATGGTAACCGCGCGCCAGACCTGCCCCGCCAATGCATAGCTGGCCCCTCACGTTGCGTGGCACCGGTCGGAGTTCCTCGTCCAGAATGCACATGGAGGTATTCGCAATCGGGTGTCCGACAGAAATCGTGGTGCCATCCGGTCCGACCCGACCAGCAGAAGACCAGATCGTTGTCTCCGTAGGTCCGTACATATTCCAGAGCTCGCAATTCGCAGCAAGGAGGCGGTTCGCAAGATCGCGCGCGAGCCGTTCGCCGCCACACAAGCAGGTCAGGCCCGCCTCACTCGACCAACCGCTCTCGAGCAGCAGCTGCCAGGTTGAAGGCGTACCCTGCATAATGGTTACCCCGGACTGTTCGATCCGGCGACCCAGCAATCTGCCGTCCATGACCTCTTCGCCGGATGCAATGATGAGGGTCGCCCCCGCCATCAATGGCAGAAACAGCTCCAGCGCAGATATATCAAAAGACAGTGTTGTCACCGCCAGAAACCGGTCGGTAGAAGTCAGTCCGGGGCGCTCCGCAACCGAATGCAGCAGGTTGTTCAGGGACCGGTGTTCTACGGCGACACCCTTGGGCAGACCGGTCGAGCCCGATGTATATATAATGTAGGCAAGATCCTTGTCGTTTCGGTCTATCGGTGGCAAACCGCCGGCCGCGCCCGTCGACCAGTCAACCTCATTGATGGCAATACACTCCACGTCAGGTCCGAACCGTTCTGTACAACCCGCATCATCCGACAGCACGACTGAAACACCACTATGTTCGGCTATCCAGCGGAGACGCTGGGCGGGGTACTCAGGGTCCAGTGGAACGTAGGCATGCCCGGACCTGTGAATGGCGAGTACGCTCACGACCAGATCCAGAGACCTCGAAACGGATAACCCGATAAGGCGATCCTCGCTGGCCGGCGTCTGCGCCAGCCGTGTAGCCAGTAGCTGGATACGATGATTCAGCCCGGAGTAACTAAGAGATGACTGGCCGAACTCAACTGCCGTTTTGTCCGGGAACTGCATGGCATATTCGTGAACATACTCATCCACAAACCTGTGGCCTGTCCATTCCCTTGCCGTGTCGTTGGCAAGCGACTGTGCCTGTCTCGCGGTTTCATCAGGAACCAGTGGAATGCTGACCACCGGCACATCCGGAGTAGCCACCATACTCTTCAGGAAAAGACAGTACTGGTCATACAGACCACGAATGGTTATCTCGTCGTACAACGCCGTGCTGTACTCCCATACAATCGTCAGACCTTTTTCTTCTTGATGAGCGCCAATGATCTCCGATGCGACCGGGATCAGGGTCAATACCATGTCGAATTTCGCCGAGCCATTGTTGATTCCCAGTTTCAGCCTGCCCTCGAGGCCAGGAAACTTGTCCTCCGGGAGTGGCGCATCATGGATGCTGATCAGCAACTGGAAAAGAGGGTTGTGGCTCAATGCACGATTAACCCCTGTTGCTTTTACTACCCGATCAAAGGGAATGTCCTGATTCTTGCTCGCCTTGACGAGTTTGTTACTGGTCACCTGCAACGCCTCCACAACACTCTGATTTCTGTCAGCCTGTGTTCTGATAACAACATTGTTGATGACCATGCCAATCAGGGCTTCGGTCTCTTTATAGCGTCGGCTCGCAATCCCTACCCCCAGGCTGACATCACCCTGACCGCTGTATCTACGCAAGAGTTCACTGAGCGCAGTCAACATAAGATTGAATAATGTCACGTTATAACTGCGGCAAAACAAGACAAGACTGGCATAAAGCTCTGGCGGGAGTTCAAGGCGCAGGGCATCGCCTTTAAAGTTATGGCGTAACTGGCGGGGTCGGTCGGTAGGAAAAGAGGACAACTCGGGACTTCCTGTTAATTCATCCTTCCAGTATTGAAGCTCGGACGCAGCCTCGGGACTGTGCAGCCATTGCTGCTGCCAAATGGCGTAATCCGCAAACTGAATAGGGTTCTCTGGCAGGTTTTCCTGCTGACCGGTTACGTGCGAGCTGTACAATTTCAGGAGGTCACCCAGGAACACATTGTAAGACCAGCCGTCGTGAACGAGATGATGCTCAACATGCGCAAGGATATGCGATTGCTGTGACAGCCGAACCAGTCTCCACCGCACCAGCGGTAGCTGGTCGAGATCGAAAGGTGTGCGAAACTCGTGATTCAGTATCTCCTCGAGACGGCCCTGCTGCTCGTCCGGAGGCAGGTCACTGAGGTCATCAAGGGGCAGCTGCACGGCGAATGGCTCATGGATTACCTGCCGCGGTGTGCCTTCATCTCCCGGAAATGTAGTGCGGAAAATTTCGTGTCTGGCGATGACGTCGCTCAGGGCGCGATTCAGACTGGGGATATCGAGGTCACCTTCCAGACTCATTGCGCACTGAAAATGATAGGCAATATTGCTCGGCGCGAGTTTCTGCAGGAACCAGACACGCTCCTGCGAACTCGATAACGGTATTGTTGTGGAGCGTTCCGCCCGGGGAATGGTCAAACACGGCTTGCCCTTGCCGGAACCCTGGCGTGCCGTCACAAGTTCGAGGAGCTCCGAGAATACCGGGTTGTCAAAGATTTCATCGACGTCGAGATTGACGCCAAACGCCTCATGGATGCGAATGGCCAGCTGCGTCGCGAGCAACGAGTGCCCACCAAGATTATAGAAGCTGTCGTTGAGACCGACTTTATCCAGGTTGAACAACCGCTTGAGAATGTGCACAAGCGCATGTTCCTGGTCGGACTCGGCGACGCGCAGAGTCTCTTCGCCCGGGTAGGCAGAGCGGTCCGGTATCGGCAAGGCCTGGCGGTCGACTTTCCCGACCCGGTTCAGAGGCAGCGTATCGAGGATAACGAACGCGTTGGGGACCATGTAGGCTGGCAAGGATACGGCCAGTTCATCCCGAAGCTGCGCCGGTGTTGGAACACTCTGGCCAGCCGGGGTGACATACGCAACGATGCGTTTCTCTCCACGTTTGTCCTCCCTGCACAGAACGGTAGCGTCACGCACCAGTCCGGCCTTCAGCAGGGTTGCGGATATTTCGTCCAGTTCTATACGAAACCCGCGAATCTTGACCTGGTTATCAAAGCGCCCCAGGAACTCGATGGCGCCATCCGGCAATGCACGCACCCTGTCGCCGGTCCGGTAATAGCGGACATCCGGGTCAGGAGACAAGGAAACGGTGACGAACTTTTCCCTGGTGAGATCCTGTCGTCGCCAGTACTCCGTAGCCAGGCCATCACCAGAAATATACAGCTCCCCCTCGGATCCGGGGGCAACCAGTGATCCCTCCGGATTCATGACGGCGAGCTGCGTATTGGAAACGGCGTAGCCGATCGGAATCGTGTCAGCACCTTCCGGCACTGAGGTAACTTCATACCAACTTGAGAAGGTCGTGCCTTCGGTAGGCCCATAGACGTGCAGCAGGCGCTTGGGCGGCGCAGCGTGCAGCACCTCGCGTACCCAACGCGGATCGACAGCTTCTCCACCGAAAAGTACTGCCCGCATGCCAGAGAACACGTCAGGCTGTGTTCGTGCCAGTTGATTGAATAGCGCGGTTGTAACAAACGCTACAGAAATTTGACGCGATTGAACAAAATTTGAATAGGCCTCCGGGTTCACAGTCGTGTCGCGCGGGACGGTCACAATCGTAGCGCCATTGATAAGTGCACCCCATATCTCGAAGGTGGCGGCATCAAAAGCGATGTTCGAGCCTTGTAACACACGGTCGCCTGGTGTGAGTTGCACATAGTTCGTGGCGCATACGAGCCTCGTAACTGCCCGGTGAGGGATCACTACCCCTTTCGGCGTACCTGTGGAGCCTGACGTATAATTGAGGTAGGCGGGATCCGTGGCGCTTTGTGACTGACTGCAGTACGTGTTCGTTGCTGCAATGGCCGAGCGCTCCCGGTCAATGAACAGAAGTTGTCCATCGAAATCCGGGACTGCGGCCCTTGAGTTTTCGTCGGTTATGGCAAGTTTTACGCCCGCATCTTCCAGGATGAAGGACGATCTGGCCGGCGGATTGCCCGTGTCCATTGGTACGTACGCTGCCCCGGCCTTCAAGGTTGCGAGCAGCACAACTATCTGGTTGCTGTTGCGTTCTACGGCAACGGCGACGAAGTCACCATTCTTGACACCGCTCTTTCTTAGATAACCGGCGAGTCGACCCGATTCCTCGTCCAGTTCGGCATAGGTAAGGGTATTTCGATTGGACTCGATTACCAAAATGTCCGGCGAGCGCTCAGCCTGTTGAGATACAAGATCAACTATCGTTGAGTTCCGGGGATAATCGGTGTCGCGGATTGTTGCGTGAGTTTTCGAAGATGGTGTGTAATCGTCGTTCATCTTGTCGGCCCTTATGGTCAGCAGCTATCCTGGTTATATGCGCAATTCTGAGGTTGTTTATAGTTATGACTG
>JAQYVO010000157.1 GCA_030145425.1 Chromatiales bacterium
CCACCCCGGCTACCTGGGATTCTTTAGCTGGTGCCTGTCCACCCCGCTGTTCCTGGGCTCATGGTGGTCACTGCTTCCAGCGCTGCTATCCATTGCAAGCCTTGTGATTCGAACCGCGCTGGAAGACCGGACCCTGCACGAGGAACTCAGCGGGTACCGGGAATATGCAAGCCGGGTTCGCTACCGGTTGGTCCCGGGGATCTGGTGAACGTGTACAGGAATAAATGATGTCATGAAAATTGTGGTCTGTCCCCGATTGTTCAAGAAGTAATCCAACCTAATTTCCAAAAATGGGGTCGGATACATTTTCAGGTCTAATGTAGCGGCACACATCTCTTGTATGAAAAATGTATCCGGCCCCATTTATTTTATTAGTCAGTTGGACATGGGATCACGGGTTTTGGTTTACCTTTGACGGTTGTCCATTGTCGATCCTGGGCCGCGATGAAGCGAGGGATGAACTCCTGAAAAAATCCGGCTTTCCAGATGTCGGAGTGGTCTGGAATGATCGCCTTGTCGACCTTAACGTTGTAATACGGATTCATGGGCTGATTCTCAGCCGAGGGAGTTCTCTCCAGAACCATGGCCCCGAGATCCCATTTGATCTCATTTTTCTCGTTTTTCACGGGCAGCCTAAAACTCTGCCATGCGCACACGGAGTCCTCTGCCGTCGCAAAATCTTTCCCATTTCCGGGTGCCAATTTGTGGGTCAGATAGTCGTCATAGTGTCCAACCGCGGTTCGATCCAGCTCCGATTCTTTGGGAAATTCAGAGTTGTACTTCGTAAACAGAGTTGAGGTATACCGTCCCAACTTGAAGGCCGTTTTTGTGGCGAGGTCCGTTTCAGAGGTAAAGATGGCGAGAATCGCGCTCTGAGTCTGGGGGAAGTGCATCTTCTCGGCCTTGTCGTGCAGCGGTGTGAACCGGGCCGCCTCGAATGCCGGGTTCACGAGGATCACGAGATTTGCAATGGTGCGGTCCACGCTCTGGTGCTTGCATGTCCAGATGCAACCGCTATCATTCGTGAGGGGCGGCCCGTCAACCGTGTCGACACTGCAATCTGGCTTTCCGCTCACTTCCTGCGCTTTCTCCAGTTTTTTCTTAGTGCATGACTGTGTATCTCCCTGCCTTTGCATTTTTGCCGTGTCCTTCTCCCACTTTGGCAGGTGCTGGGCTGCCGCATCCTGCATCAACAGCTGCTGGGTCGCGCTGAAGATCAACGCCCCGCCGAAGCTATGCCCTATGAGGATTAGCCGGCTTTTGTCCTTGCCTTTACTGGCCGACCTAATCTTCGCCAGGTCTGCAAGGACCTCGGTAGCCCCGTCCTGACCGATTCGTTCCGCGCGTCTCTTTCGATTCCAGAACGACATCGACTCGAATGGCTCTACCTTCGCCGATAATCCCCTCCAGGCGAGATAAACGCCCACGACCTGCCGGCCAGCACAGCGTGAGCCCGCGGGACAGGTCTTCGCATCAGTTTTCGCAATTTCTGTCAACAACCTCTGAAAGTTGGCTAGGTTTTTGTTTCCGGGCGATGCGTTGTTCTTCCAGCCATGGGCGAAGACAACCGTCAGTGTGCCGTCCGTATCAGTCAGTTGGCGGATTCTGTCCATGATCTTGTCTTTGTCATCACGTTTTTGCAGGACGCCCAGATCATCGAACTCGATGATCCCGATCGGAATGTTGTCAGCTTGCTGGGGAGGCTCGGGATACCGCACAAAGAAGAACGCATCGGACCCGGAGGACTCGTTATCATCCAGGCAGTTCGAAGGAACGCTATTCTCCGGGGTTTCCGAAGGCCAAGGAGGAACGCTAACCACGCACGGATCTTCGGCGCCCCTCACCTCGGTTCGATAGGGCTTGATCGGAGCGCAACCGCCGATGGCGATGCATGTTAATAGAACAGCCAGTAGATACTTCATTCAGTCTCCTCAAGTGGCCAGGAAGAATAAACACCCTTTTCTCTGAAGACCAGAAGTATCGTACGACCGTTGGTACTGCATCTGAGGCTTCCACGACAATCCTTGGAATGACCAAAAATGGGGCCGGATACATTTTCAGTTCTAATGTAGCGGCACACATCTCTTGTATGAAAAATGGATCCGGCCCCATTTATTGAACTGGAGAGGAAGGAAACCGGTCTGCAAAGTGGCTGGCAGATTCCCGAGTAAAGTGGACAGAGGCGTTTACGGGTTTAATGCCTCCGTCCCCTTTATCGACACTTCATTTATAAAAACGTCAATCCCCCGAACATAACTCTCCCCGCTAACCAGAAAGCCATCGTTGTGGCCACCGCGCAGTTGCAGAAACTGCTTCGGTTCACTGGCTGCCGCGAACAACTGCTCGCCGTTGGCGTAGGGGATAATTTCGTCGTCCCGGCTGTGAACGATTAAAACAGGGCTGTGGATGTCTGCCAGTTGCTTGCGGGTATTGTACTGGTAGCGGCTCAACCAGCGGACTGGCAGCCAGGGGTAGAATTTTGCGGCAACATCGGGCACCGAGGTAAACGCGGATTCCAGGATCACACCGGCGGCGGCCTGCCGGGTTGCCAGCTCGGCGGCGATCGAGGCACCGAGTGAGCGGCCGAACAGGATGATGCGCTCCGGGGGAATGCCGCGCTGCTCCACGAGGTACTGCCAGGCGGCATCGGCATCCCGGTAGGTGCCTTTTTCTGTTGGCCTGCCGGTACTCTGCCCGTAGCCGCGATAGTCAAAGATCAGCACGGACAGGCCGAGTTCATGAAACAACCGGATGGAGTCCAGCCGGTGGGAGTTGTTGCCGGCATTGCCGTGGCAGAACAGCAGCGTGCCGCGTGCCGGGTCGGCCGGGACAAACCAGGCGTCCAGTTGCTGGTTGTCGCTGGTGGTGAGGGTGACCGCATCGAAATCCAGCCCGGCGTCTTCAGGGGTAGCCTGTATCTGCCGAGTGGGCATGTCTGGAAAATAGAGCAGGTTGGGCTGGTAGAAAAACAGCGCAACAGCGAGCACGGCATAGCCGATGGCGAAGATCGATACGACTGACGTGAGACCATTCATTATATTCGAGAAAAATGTATCCGGCCCCTTTTTAGTCTGTAGAAGAGTGCCCCGGGTGTGGGCATTCAGTTACATCCCTTCCATCCATCATTACCGCTACACAAACCCTGTTAACGAACAAAATTCCAAGGACAGTTTACCTGTTAAAAAACAAATGGTGTCAGAGAACATTTTCTACTTATATTAGAGTTAATTGTGCTCTGACCCCGGTCACTGCCGTATGCGCTGGTCAAGCAATGACTGCATCGCACCCAGCAGTTGCGGCACGTCATGCGCCTTCGGCCTGAAGTCCACGTGGGCAAGACCGTCGATGAGGAACAACTGCGCCTGGCCCGCCGGCAGTGCATCCGCCAGGGCGATGCTCTCGGTAAAGGGGATCAGGTTGTCACCGCGCCCATGTAGAAGGATGACATTGGCCCGCAAGCGTGAAAGATCATGGGCCGCAGGATTGATCCCCTGCAGTTCGCTACGCATGCGCGCTGGCAGCTTGTCCAGCAAGTCGGGAACGTGCACAGGAAAATGATTGTCGAGCAAGTCATAAAAGGCCTGCGCATCAGGTGCCAGCCGGGTGGGTACTGGTTCATCCCCATCCAGGCGGTTATCAATGAGATACGCGGCATAACGCTGGAAGAAACCGCGATCCTGCGAACGCTCCAGCAGATCCAGGTTCGAACGAATGAAGGTCGCCTGGCCATACGGGTGGGGTGACAGGCGGACCCCTTCCGGGGCCGCCGCATCAGAGGGATCAACAACCGGGTAATAACCGGTAGTGAGGAAGCTAACCACATTCTCAAGTGAATAATAACCACCCACCGAGAGCACAAAGGAAACCCGACCGCGGATATCGGACTGCAGCGCGGCCAGCAGTACCGGGCCGGCGCCGTAGCTGAAGCCGGCGATGCCGATATGCCCCGGCGGTGCAAGTGCCGGTTGCGACGCCAGCCATGCAAAGCTGTCTGCCACCTCACGCACATCACTCGCGCGCATCCGGTAATGGCGCACCCCGGGGTTGTCCGGTACCAGCACTGTGAAGTCCAGGCGCGCGAGGGTATTGGCCATGGCAACGACACGCGGGTCCCGCCAGCCGCGGGCCACCACACCGGGCACCAGCACAATACCGGCACGCACTTCGCGTGGCGGCCGGTAGAGATCGGCCGTGCGTTCCTCACCACCGGTTGTAAAGCTGACCGATTCGCGTGCCGGCCGGGGCGCCAGCACCATCAGACGACTAGTCGCCTGGCCGGCGGCCAGGTCTTCCAGTGCCAGCCCCGCCTCGCTATCACCGAAATCAGGGGGTGCGCAGGCTGGCAGCAAGATACTTAGGAGCAACGCAAGCCGCTTGCTACGACCACCAGAATAAATAGGATCAGAGCACATTTGCTCCTAATATTAGGGGAAATTGTACTCTGATCCCAGTGACTCGGCCCGCCGACCGTTCGGCAGACACGTCCGATACACGGTATTCGGTGATCGGCTTTCGCCTGGTGGCCGAACCCGTGGTCAAGAAATAAATGGCGGTCTGTCCCTGAAATTATTCCCTGGGCGTCACACCGCCGTGATCGATACGTTCATATTCGGCAATCACCTGGGCGCCGAGCAGCAGAATGATGGCCGCGAATTCAAAGCTCAACAGGATAATGATCGTGGTGGCGAGCGAACCGTAAATGATGCTCACAAAGGAAAGGGTTGTGAAATACCAGACCAGCACATGGCGCGTGCCCTCCCACAACAGGGTCGCCGCAAAAATGGGGTCGGATACATTTTCAGGTCTAATGTAGCGGCACACATCTCTTGTATGAAAAATGTATCCGGCCCCATTTATTTTATTAGAACGGCGCCAACGGGAACTGGCTGCACGGGAAGACAATTAAAGAAAGAGATAAAGGGTTTAATGCCTCCGCCCCCTTTTGTGAGCAAAAATAATTCTGCTCTGACACCTTTTTTTTAACTATAAAAGCCGCCTCACCTTCTTCGATATTTCAACAGCTATTGCCTTATAGCCATCCCCCGTAGGATGAATCTCATTCATCCAGTCACCACTTACCCCGGTCTCCCCAAGCGCAGCAGGAGTAATGGTATCCTGCGTATCAACCACATGAAAATTGGACAACCTGTCCGCACCTCTCGTCAGACCCTTGATGGTATCCCGCAGACTGTCAACGACGAAATCAGAGATG
>JAQYVO010000213.1 GCA_030145425.1 Chromatiales bacterium
GAAAATCTCGCTAATCCAGGCGTGCTTTGGGCGACGGCCACCCTGGGCAATACCCTCGGCGGTCTTACCGGTTGGCTGTTAGGCTGGGGGATATACCGGTGGCACCCCCAGAGAGGACTACCCAAACCTTCACAGCAAAAAGCGCTCCAGCGTATACAGCATTACGGCGGACCGCTTCTGCTGCTCTCCTGGCTGCCGGTCATTGGCGACCCCCTCTGCCTGGCCGCCGGATGGGCCGGAATTCGTTTTTCTCACTCACTGCTCTATATTGGGCTGGGAAAAGGGCTGCGTTACGGGCTGCTGTTGTTTATGCTTCCTGCTTCAGGGTGAACAAGAATATTCGAACATGAGCCACAATCTGCTGATCATCGAAGACGACGCCAGTCTGAACCAGATGCTGCAATTCCATTTCGAGGATGCGGGGCATCGGGTCAAAGGTGTTAACAACTGCACGGACGGGCTCGAACTGCTGCGAAAGAGCGCATTCGACCTGATTCTCCTTGACCAGCAGTTGCCCGACGGGACCGGGCTGGAACTGCTGCGACAGCTCTGTTCCGAAGACCCGGGGCAGGCCATCGTGATGATGACGGGGCAGCACGACCTGGAACTTGCGATTCAGGCGATCAAGGAAGGCGCCGCGGATTTTATCCACAAACCGATCAAGATCGACCAGCTGCAGATCGTGGTCGACCGGGTGTTGGAAAACCGGCGACTGTCCAGAGAGGTGGAGGCACTCCAGCCGGACCCCCTGGACCGGGTGGAACAACGTGGCCTTATCGGTCGCAGTGAATCCATGCTGCAGGTCAGCAAGGAGATCGCCCTGTGCGCCACCAGCAATGCCAATGTGCTCATCGGCGGTGAATCCGGCACCGGCAAAGAGGTGGTGGCGAGACTCATTCACACCCATTCCGGGCTCAGCGGCCCCTTCGTCGCGGTAAACTGTGCCGCCATCGTGGATACCCTGCTGGAGAGCGAGCTTTTCGGCCATGAGAAGGGGGCCTTCACCGGCGCCGTGGGCAGAAAGCCCGGCAAGTTCGAACTGGCCCAGGACGGCACCCTTTTCCTCGATGAGATAGGCGAACTGGCGTCCCAGCTTCAGGCCAAGCTGCTGCGGGTGATCCAGGAACAGGTGTTCGAGCGGGTGGGCGGTACCCAGCAGATATTCAGCAACGCGCGCATCATCGCCGCGACCCACCGCGACCTTTTCGCCGAGGCCGCCGCCGGCCGGTTCAGGGAAGATCTGGCCTACCGCCTGAAGGTCGTCTCCATACAGCTGCCGCCGCTGCGCGAACGCCGTGAGGATATCCCCCTGCTGGCCAAAGCGCTCATGGAAAGGATCGCCCACAAGGTCCACAAACCCGTGCTGCAGATCACCGACCAGGCCCTTGCCCTGCTCCAGTCCCATGACTGGCCCGGAAACGTCCGGGAGCTGGAGAACCTGTTGACCCAGGCCCTGGTCCAGGCCCGAAGCAGTGTTCTGACACCGGACCTGCTCCCGTTTCGGAAATCCACCGCACCGGCGCCTGCCGCCAAACTCCCCGAGACAGGCACACCCCCGGCTCTGCGCACCCTGGATCAGCTGGAGGCGGAACACATCCAACTGGTGCTGAATCACACCGGTGGCCACAAGGGGAATAGCTGCGACATCCTCGGCATATCCAGGCCCGCGCTTGACCGCAAGATTAAAAAATACGAACTGAGCCTGCCTTGACCCTCAATGGAGACAGCGGATTTGCCACTGTCCTGCGTACCCTTTAGCATTGAGTTTTTTACCGGAAAGCAACCTGATGTCCGACCAGATCCTGCGAATCGCCACCCGCAAATCCCCCCTGGCCATGTGGCAGGCCGAACACGTCGCGCAGCGGCTGCGCGAAGAGCACATAGATCTCAAGGTGGAACTGGTGGGCATGACCACCCAGGGAGACAGGATTCTGGATTCGCCGCTGGCCAAGATCGGCGGCAAAGGGCTGTTCGTGAAGGAGCTGGAGAAGGGCATTCTCAATGGAGAGGTCGACATCGCGGTGCACTCCATGAAAGATGTGCCGGTCGGGCTGCCCCAGGGGCTCCACCTGGCGGTCATCCTGGAGAGAGAAGACCCCAGGGATGCCTTCGTCTCCAATGACTATGCATCCATCGATGAGCTGCCTTCCGGGGCGATCGTGGGCACCTCAAGCCTGCGCCGCCAGTGCCAGCTGGCCGACCGCCGTCCCGACCTGGAAATCAGGCCTCTCAGGGGCAATGTCAATACCCGGCTTCGCAAGCTGGATGAAGGAGAATACCAGGCGGTCATCCTGGCCGCGGCGGGCCTTCGCCGTCTCGGTTTCAGGCAGCGCATCAGCGCTTTTCTGGAACCCGAACAGTCCGTTCCGGCGGTCGGACAGGGTGCGATCGGCATCGAATGCCGGATCGATGACGAACGGGTGAACAGACTGATTGCACCCCTTCATCATCAGGAGACGGCCTGTTGCGTCCTCGCGGAACGCGCCATGAACAACCGTCTCATGGGAGGGTGCCAGATACCCATTGCCGGCTACACGGTGCTAAATCATGACACCCTCTATATGCGCGGACTGGTGGGTGAACCGGACGGCAGCCGCATCATGCGCGCCGAAAGAAGCGCGCCGCTGGACCAGTGGGAGAAACTTGGAGAGTCCGTGGCAGAGGATCTGCTGGACCAGGGTGCGGACCAGATTCTCAGCGCCCTCTACCGGGAGTGACCCCAGACAGAGCAAACTGCGACCTGTCGGGTGCGGGAATACTGGTTACCCGGGCGGCACACCAGGCCGGGCCTTTGTGTGATCTCATCAGGACCCACCATGGCA
Organism: Chromatiales bacterium; assembly: GCA_030145425.1. Lineage (GTDB taxonomy): Bacteria > Pseudomonadota > Gammaproteobacteria > Chromatiales > Chromatiaceae > JAHEHQ01. Next base: position 2,823 of record JAQYVO010000213.1, read on the forward strand.
GGCCGGTGCGGTTTCCCGCCATCGAAATTACTGGACCGAAGGATCCCGAGTTGGCCGGGATGCTGCTGGGGGCTGTCGCGGATTTTGATATCGTCATGTTCATCAGTCCGAATGCCGTTTCCAGATCCCTCGGACTGCTGCCCGCCGAGGGCATTCCCCCCGCCATGAGGGTCGCCGCAGTGGGCCGGGGAACAGCAAAACACCTGTCTGAGGCGGGTATCCCGGTGGACCTGATACCGGAAGGGCGTTTCGACAGCGAAGCCCTGCTCGACTCCCCGGCGCTTAGCGCGCCGGCGGGAAAGCGAATTCTCATTGTGCGCGGAGAGGGTGGCCGTGCACTGCTCGGCGATACCCTCTCGGAGCGGGATGCGATGGTGACCTATGCCGAGGTGTACCGGCGACGTTGCCCGACGGGGGATGCGGCCCAACTGCTGCAGGCCTGGGACCGGGATGTGGACATGGTGACCGCAACCAGTCGCGATATCCTGGAAAACCTGTTCCACCTGCTCGGACCGGAGGGTAACCTGCAGCTGCGCCGCACACCGCTCGTGGTGATATCCGAGCGCATGCGTAAGCGTGCACGGGAACTGGGATGCCTGCAGATAAGTGTGGCCCGACGTGCCGATGACTCATCTGTTTTCGAGGCAATCTGTGGCATGCTTGATAAAACAGGCTGACGCAGGTCAGCTAGTGTACCCCGCCACCGATCCAGGATCGGTGGCGGGGTACACTTTAACTTTGCCGCCTCTATGCCGGATGACGCATAATCTGAGGATACCCAAACTGCAACCCGCCCGGTGGAATGGATGAGTAAGCACAGTATCGACAACTCCGAAGTGGAAATCATCGAAGAGGCCGAAGTCAGGGAACTGCCCAATGGGCGGCACAGAGGCGCAGGTCTGTCATGGCTGGCGCTGGTGTTGGCATTACTCGCCATTTCCGCGGTGGCCGGCACCCTGTATTTCGGTTACGAACACTGGAAAAACCTGCAGACAACACTCGTCCGTATCGATCAGAAAATGGAAGAGGCCGGCAGGTTCCAAAACGAACTTCAGGCCAATCTGAATACCGCGTTTGAGTCCTTCGAGGCTCAGAAAAACATTCTGGAGAGCCAGAAGCAGCACTTTTCGGAGCAGCAGAAACTGCTCTCGAATCAGGAAAAACTGCTCTCGGATCAGGAGAATCAGCTGGCTCAGGAGCGCAGCCGGCTGGAGGAACAGAATGTCAGGATGCAGGAAACCCTCGGTGCCGTGCATCAGCGGCTCGCGAGAAACTCCACCGAATGGATGGCGTTGGAGGCACAGTATCTGCTCCAGGTCGCAAATCACCGACTGCGGCTCGAGGGGGATGTTAAAACCGCAATCCTTGCACTCCAAAGTGCCGACAGCAGGCTCAGGGAGACCGGTGACCCGGGCTGGATCAGCATTCGCGAAATGATTGCCGCGGAGATCAGCAGTCTTGAAGCCGTTGAGCCGATGGATTGGGCTGGGCTCTCGTCCCGCCTGTCGGGTCTTGCAGAACAGGTTGAATCGCTCAGGTTCAAAGGCATAGAAACGCAGGCCCCGGCACCCGAGCAGGCGGAAGTCGCTGCCACCCCCGAAGACCGTTCCATCGAAACCATGTTGGAAGAGGGGTGGAGAGGCTTCAAGTCCATGATGGTCATACGCCACCGTGGACAGCCTGTGACCGCCATGTTCCCGCCTGACCAGCAGCATTTTGTCTATCAAAACCTGCGCCTTCAGTTTGAAGGGGCGAGATTGGCCCTGCTCCGCCGAAATCAGCCTCTCTTCAGCACCAGCCTGCAAACCGCGGAGCAATGGATCCAGGATTTCTTCGACCCGGACGATGCTGCAACCCAGGCGATGCTCAATGGGATCGAAAGTCTCAGACCCGTCAACATTAACCCCGACATGCCGGATATATCCGGTTCCCTGTTGGTCCTCCAGGAACAGCTGAAACGTACCCGTGCCGGGAGTGGCAGCGAATGAGAACCCTCATCATTGCACTTCTGGTATTGGCGGCTTCGGTACTGCTCGCGCTTGTCATCAAGGAAGACAATGGCTACATCCTGATCGGATACGGTCACTGGAGCGTCGAGGGAAGCCTGGCCCTTTTCGCGCTGTTGAATCTGGCGGTCTTCGCGGCGCTGTACCTTGCCACGAGGCTCCTGGCACGGGTTTGGTCGGTGCCCCGGCAGATCCATGACTGGCAGGACAGACGGGGGGCAAAAAGGGCCAGGAGTGAGCTTACCCAGGGGCTGGTCGAACTCTCCGAGGGGCGCTGGAAAAATGCCGAACAGAGTCTGATCAGGCATGCCGGCAACTCCGAGACCCCGCTTCTGAACTACCTGGCGGCGGCGCGTTCAGCACAGCAGCAGGGTGCCCACGACCGCCGGGACCAGTATCTGCAGCTGGCCCACGAGAGCATGCCGTCGGCAGATGTGGCGGTCGGCCTTACCCAGGCCGAGCTGCAACTGGCACATGAACAGATAGAACAGGCACTGGCCACACTGAAGCACCTTCGGCGCATTGCACCGAAGCATACCCATGTCCTGAAAATGCTCAAAGAGCTGTATGAAAGGGTTGGCGACTGGGAGGGGTTGAACCGACTGTTGCCGGAGCTGAAAAAACGCAAGGTCATCGACAAAGAGCAGATGCAGGAACTGGAAGTTAGAATCTTCTGCAACCTGCTGGAACGCGCCTCGACCGGCGGCGATCTGGAGCAGCTCAATGCTGCCTGGAAGAGTTTTTCCCATGCCGCTCAGGAAAACAAGCAGCTGCTCACGCGTTATGCTCACCACCTCATGGACAAAGACGCTGAAGAGCAGGTGGAGGCGCTGCTGCGTTCGGCCATCGCCCGCCAGTGGGACGAGCAGCTCGTCGAGCTCTACGGCAGGGTCACAGTTGCAAAGCACGCCAAACAGCTCACGGCGGCGGAGGGTTGGCTGTCCGATCACCCCCGCAACCCGGTATTGTTGCTGACGCTCGGTCGCCTGTGTATGAAAAATCAGCTCTGGGGCAAGGCGCGCAGTTATCTCGAGGCCAGCATCGGCGCCAATCCAACCGCTGCGGCATACCGGGAACTGGGCGCGCTGCTCGAGGGCATGGGTGATCGGGAACTCTCCAGCGCCTGTTACAGATCGGGATTGGAACTCTCGAGCGACTATGCCATTCCGGAGCTACCGGAAAACCTGGCCTCCCAGGGGCACATAGAGAAGAAGAGAGAACTGGAGCAGCCGACGGATATCAACCCACCCAAGCTGGGGCTGACTGTTTAGCCTAACTCTTCTGGGCCTTTACCCGGGCTGTCCTTCGCCCATTCAAATACGTCCGAATACATGCGGTCTTCGGAGAGCCCCGCAGCGGCGAAGGCATCCCTGGCCGCATAAACCATGACCGGTGGGCCGCTCATATAAAGGTCGTAGGGAGACATGTCCGGATAATCCTGCACGACGGCCTCATGTACGAAGCCCTTCCTGCCCTTCCAACTCGCATCCGGCTCTGACAGCACAGGGGTGTATTGAAAGTCACCTCTGAGATCCATCCACTGGGCGGGCAGATTCGGGAGATAGAGATCCCTCTCCGAGCGTACACCCCAGTACAAATGGATGGGGCGGTCCACGCCGACATGAAAGGCATGCTCGATGATGCCCTTTAACGGTGCGAATCCGGTCCCGCCGGCCATCATGATCAGGGGCCGATCCGAGTTCTCCCGCAGATAAAAGCCGCCCATGGGTGCCTGGATGCGCTGCTGACCACCCACTTTCATGTCACTGAACACGAAATCCGTGAACTCCCCCCCCGGCACATGGCGAACATGCAGCTCTATGTGCGCATCATCGTGGGGGGCATTGGCGATGGAGAAGGCGCGCCGCCGGCCATCGGGCATTATAAAGTCCAGATATTGACCGGCCAGGAACTGCAGCCGCTGATCTTCCGGCAGCTTCAGATAAATACCCATTACGTCGTGAGCCAGCGGTTCCATCCGCATCACTTCGCAGGTGAGGCTGCGGACCTCGATCTCTTTTTCGGTCTCCACTTCGTGGATCTGCACGGTCAGGTCGCTGACCGCCACCGCCTGGCAGGGCAGGCAGTTCTTGTCCGGCCTCGCCTCTAGCGACGCTGCGACCTGCTCATCCGGATAATGCACCTCGCCGCTGAGCAGATTGCCGGCGCAGCTGCCGCAGAGACCATTTCGGCATCCGTAAGGCAGGACCACCCCCTGACGCTCGGCCGCATCAAGGATCGTTTCTCCGTCCCTACTGGTAAACTCATGGCCACTGGGCTCTATTATTATCTTAAAACTCATGGGAACAGGAGGCCTTGTGGGAAACAGCCCGGAATTCTCTACTATTTTGCTGAGGATTTAAACCTTATTATGAATGGGTTAATTATCGGTTGCGGTTATCTTGGAAGACGTGTGGCGGCCCATTATCTGGACCAGGGAGACCGGATGTCCGGACTGGTGCGCAGCGAAAGCAGTTGCCGGGAACTCGCTCGAATGGGCATGTCCTGCCTGGTGCTGGACGTGGACGCCATGCCCCTTGGCGGTCTTGCTCCCGATGGCACCCGTCTCTTTTACTTTCTCCCACCGCCGGGCGAGGGTGAGACGGATCCCAGAATCCGCAGCCTGCAGACGGCTTGTGAAGCGGATGGCCACCCCAGGCGCATTCTGTATCTCAGCACCACTGGCGTCTACGGTGACTGCAAGGGCGAAACTGTGGATGAAAACCGGCCGGTCAACCCCGTCGCACCGCGTGCGCGGCGGCGCTGGGATGCCGAGCAACGCTTTCGCGCATGGCGGTCGACCGCGGGTTTCGAGCTGATCATTCTGCGGGTGGCGGGTATCTATGGACCGGACAGACTGCCCCTGGAGCGCATTCGCCGCCAGTTGCCGCTGATACGCCCGGAGGAGGCACCCTGGACCAACAGGATTCATGTGGATGACCTGGTCCGGGTCTGTGTCGCCGCCATGGAAAAGGGGAAGGACGGTGAAGTGTACAACGTCAGTGACGGCTCTCCCGGCACCATGACGGACTACTTCAATCGGATAGCGGACATGGCGGGGCTGCCCCGCCCCCCGCTGATCAGTATGGGTGAAGGGGAGCAACAACTCTCCCCGGGGATGATGTCCTACATGCGGGAATCACGCCGACTGGACAACCGGAAGATGCTGGAGGAACTCGGCGTGGAACTGCGCTATCCCAACCTGGAAGCCGGACTCGCGGCTTGTTAAAAGGGGGACAGGTCTAATTAGTGGCCGTCCAGAAACTCCTGTTTTCAAGAAACCCATAATGAGTATCTTGCTGCTGAAAACCGAATCCTCAAAGCTCAGATCAAGACCAGGTTG
>JAQYVO010000295.1 GCA_030145425.1 Chromatiales bacterium
GCTTCCGGTTACTCCCCACCCCGCCTCATGACGACGCAGTTACCTTCGGCTACCAGGCTGTGGTATACCTGGACTCGGACTTCCACCGTGCTGATGTAATGCCCTCACGGGCGTACTAGGGCCGAATTCATTCGGCCAACAGCCATCATTATTACCATTGGAGGCAAGGAGGCCACCCTATCCTCGAGCATTGGTCGAATGAATTCGACCCTACAGGGATGTGCTTTGTCGAAATTGTTAATTTACTCCCGGTTGTAGGGCCGAATTCATTCGGCCAACAGTTATTATTATTACCATTGGAGACAGAGAGGTCACCCTATCCTCAAGCTTTGGTCGAATGAATTCGACCCTACATTTGGATTAACCCCCCTCCTCCTCTACCAGCACCGTAAGGGCCCGATAGTCGGTTTTGCCGGTCCCCAGCACCGGTATCGCCTTGACCACCATCACCCTGGCCGGCAGGTTGATGGCGGCAATGCCCTGCTCCTTTGCGTAAACGTTAATGGCATCCCGTGTGGCCTCTGGATTGTCGGTGGCAAGCACCAACCGCTCCCCCTTCTTCTGATCGGGCACGCTCACCACCGCATGCCGGTATTCCGGCCAGAGGTCCGCCGCCATCGACTCTACGGCGGCGAGCGACACCATTTCCCCACCGATCTTGGCGAAACGCTTGGCACGGCCCTGGATCCTGACATAACCATCCTCGTCAATGCTGACGATATCGCCGGTGTCGTACCAGCCGTCCTCCGGCGGCTGGAGCCGCCCAGGATCCTCTACGCGCAGATAGCCGCTCATCACGTTGGGGCCATATACCCAGAGCCTGCCGCCGGTCTCGATACCGGGCACCGGATCGAGCCGGTGCAACAGACCCGGCACCAGCTTACCGACTGAGCCCGGCTGGTTGTACATGGGACTGTTCATGGCCAGCACCGGAGCAGTTTCGGTGGCCCCATAGCCTTCGAAGATGCGCACCCCGTAGCGTTCGCTCCAGAGCCGGCGCGTCTCGTCCTTGAGCTTCTCCGCTCCGGTAAAGACATAACGAATGCTGTAGAAATCATAGGGACTGGCGAAGCGCCCATAACCCGAAAGAAAGGTATCGGTACCGAACATCAACGTGGCGTTAGTGTCATAGACCATCTCCGGCACGATGCGGTAGTGCAGCGGCGAGGGGTACAGAAAGATCTTGATGCCCGAGAAAATCGGCAACAAGGCGGCGCATGTAAGACCGAAGGAGTGAAACAAGGGCAACACGTTGAACACGATGTCGGAAGGCCCAAAATCGATCATGGATGCGACCTGGAAGCGGTTGGCATGCAGGTTGGTATGACTGAGGACCACGCCCTTGGGGGTTCCTTCGGTGCCGGAGGTAAAAAGGATGACTGCCGGGCCCTCGGGATCACGGTTGGCGCCGCTCAGACGATAAGCCAGGCGCGGTGCCAAGGAGGTGATCAGCGCCCTGAATTTACCAGCCGCGCCCAGGGACTGGCCCAGATCTTCCAGGTAGGCCAGTCTGATACCCGCCGACTCCAGCGCCCCCACTGTCTCCTGGAGCTTGGCCATTTCGATGAACTTCCGTGCAGTGTAGACCGTCTTGACCCCGGCGGCCTGGCAACTGCTGACCATATTCCGGGCCCCCGTGGAAAAATTGAGCATGGCGGGCACCCGCCCGTAAGCGTGTAAACCGAAAAAGGCCAATACGGTAGCAATACTGTTCGGCATAAGCAGCCCCACATGTTCTGCCGGAGCGGTTTCCCGGGCCATGGCCCGGCCCAGGGCAAAGCTGCCGGCGAGGGTGCGGCGATAATTGATGGGCTTGCGTTCCAGGTCTTCCAGCACCTGATGAGAGCCGCCGTGGATCTTGACGGCATCGAGCAATGCAGCGAATAGCGTCTGCCGGTATTGGCTGCTTTCGAACATCATGTTCGTCATCAGAGCAGACAACTCGCGGCCGGCATATGCCCTGCGGCTGCGGCTGCGCAGTTCCGGTGGTATCGAAAGGGTCTGCGGAGGCAGAAAGCTGACCCGAATCTTGGGAAACCAGCGGATGCGCACCTTTCCGCGCAACCGTGAGAACGGGCTGTACTGGGCCCCGTCCAGACGCACCGGCACAATCCGCGCACCGGTTTTGTCGGCCACCATACCGGGACCTTCGAAGACCTTCATCAGGGAACCCGTGACAGTAATCCGGCCCTCCGGGAAAATAACGACCTTCTCCCCGCGTTTCACCGCATCAATCAGGGTGCGTGTGGAAAGCGGATTGGTCGGATCGATGGGGATGACCCGGGCGAGCGTGTCAAAGAACTTGAACAGCCGGTTCTTTGACACGAAGGTGTTGACCGCAAAGGTGAGGTCATCGGGCGCATAAGCGGCAATCAGCGCGGGGTCCAGAAAAGACTGGTGGTTGGAGACGATAAGTACCCGGTCTCCGGCCTCGCGCAAGTGATTGAGCCCGGTGACTTCGACCCGGTAGAACAGTTGCAGCAGCCAGGCAACGAGGGCCTTGACCAGGGCGCCGGGCAACAGGCGCGTGATATAGATGGCCACTGCCAGGTTCAACAGTGCAACCACCAGAAAGATCTCGGGGATACTCAGATCAAGTGAGATCATCACGGCAATGCCCAGAGCTGAGAGCACCATGAACAAGGCGTTGAAGATATTATTGGCTGCAATGACGCGCGCCCGGTGACTCTCACTACTGCGATACTGAAGGATCGCGCTGAGTGGAACGATATAGACGCCGCCGGCGATCGCGATGAGTCCGATATCCGTCAGGATGCGCCAGCCGGAGAAGCTGTCCAGAAAGTCGGCAATCCCGAGTACGCTGCCTTGCGTGCCCAGCCCGTGCCGGCTGGCAAAATACAGGTCTATGGTGAAGAGGCTGATACCCAGCGCTCCCAGGGGAACGAAGGTCGCGTGTACCTCGCCCTTGAGCATACTGTTGCAAAGCAGGGAACCCAGGGCCATGCCGATGGAAAACACCACCAGGAACAGGGTCGCCAGGTGCTGATCGCCGCCCAGCACATCTTTGGCAAAGGGGGTGATCTCGGCAAGGAAGGTGGCCCCCACCAGCCAGAACCAGGAGATAGCGAGGATACTGAGAAAGATGTCCCGTCGCGACGCTGCGTAGCGCAGCATCTCCCAGGTGGAGGTAAAAACGTTGTGATCGATGACCAGTTCGGGTGCCGCAGGTCCGGTAGAGGGGATAGAGCGGCTTGCCATCCAGCCGAGGATGGCCATAACAATCACCAGGCCCGAGATGAAGTAAAGACCGTTTTGCTCCAGCACCAGTTTTCCCGCGATGGTGCCAAGCAGAATAGCGATGAAAGTCCCGGTCTGCACCCAGGCGTTGCCGCCGATCAGTTCATCGGGCTTCAGCTGCTCGGGCAGGATACCGAACTTGATAGGTCCGAAATAGGCGGACTGCGCCCCCATCAGAAACAGCACCAGCATCAGGAACCAGACGCTGCCCACCAGGAAACCCACTCCCGCGGCAATCATCAGCGCCAGTTCGGTGAGTTTCAGTATGCGGACCAGCCTCGCCTTGTCGTACTTGTCCGCCAATTGCCCCGCATTGGCGGAAAAGAGAAAGAAAGGGAATATGAATATACCGCCCGCCGCAGCCACCAGCAGAGGGGCGTTCAGGCCCGACTGCTCGGCCAGGACGAAAGTGACCAGGAATACAATGGCGTTCTTGAAAAGATTGTCGTTGAACGCGCCCAGGGACTGAGTGACGAACAGCGGCAGAAAACGGCGACTGCGAAGCAGGTCCATCTGGCTATGTTTCATTGAGCGACCTTTTCAACTCGTCGGCAGCTATGCCCGACACCCGAAGGTAATATGAGGTAAATGCGGCATCCCCGCCGCAATGTTAAGAACCTACGGCTCTTTTACTCCACAATCTGAATGTCCATCCCACCCGGCGCCAATGTTAATTTGAGCCCGGCCTCCTTGGATGTCAGGCGAATCACGACCCCTTTTTCATTCTTGAGAATGGCAGTCGAAGCACCGCCGAAAAAGGTAATACCTGCTTCGACGCGGGAGTAGATACCTGAAAAATCGTTCAGATCCTCCAGATTGTACACATAGCCGGATGCCTCAATCTTGGTGATGCCGATATCGATCACCGAAAGGCCTTTGACCTTCAACTTATGGCGGCTGCCGTCGCGCATGTTTAAGGTTCCTTCACCCCAGTCGTAACCGACAACGAATGCAACCGATTTGCTCTGGATGAGCACCTCCGCATCCACGTCCGCAGGTGGCTGCACCGTAACCGCGTACACCCTGCTGTAGCGTGCCAGTACCGCATCACCAACTGAGATATTTTTCAGGTCAACCTGTTCGGCAACCTTCAGGGTGACCGTCCGCTTCGGACCTTCCAGGGTCACGAAACGGTTTTTTCGGTCTATGTGTTTGACCCGGCCCTCCACCGAAACGATCTCCGCGACTGCCACGCCCGGCTTCTCTCCCAGCTCGGTACGTGTCGTAACCAGGGCTTCTCCACGCGCCGGCACGCCTTTGACCGCCGGAACGACGGCCAGGGCAAGTCCTTCGAAATATTCGAACACGACAACGTCGCCCTTTTTTACACGGTCAAAGTTTCTAACCTCCGGACCCGCGGTGATGGTTGCGGTACCGCCATCGCCCTTCAGCGTGATCTCCCGGGTCTGGCGATCGATCGCCTCAACGGTGGCAACACCAACTGCCCGCTGGCCGGTCATGGCCCCGCGCGGTTCGGCCGCCGTTCCGGTAAAGGGTATTGCCATGAGAAAAGTCACTACCAGAAAACCTGCCTTGACGAGCCTCAATACAAGTGTCATTTCCTTGCTTTCCTTCTGATTAACCGATTTGATAATGTATTCGCGGCCTGCCTGACGTACAAGCGGCAAGGGCCTAACCGTCCGACACCTTATCATGAAACTTGTCGAGAGGTTGACGCAACGATTTTGCCTGATAGTGCTTCATGGGGCCTCTATTTGGTATTCTTGATAATTACTCCTGACAAACTGAAAAGCACAGTGAAATAGTGGTAGTACGAAATGACGGCAAAACCTGACACAGGGCTGTCCCTGTTCGCCTGGATGACCGATCGAGTCATCCTGGGCGCAACCCGGCATCCGATTCCGGCAGAGGGCAAGTCCCGGCGTGTTCTCACGCTGCCGGGAGTCGGTCAGCTCGAGATCTGGGTCAGCCGGGTCGGCCCGGACAATGATGAAGGGCCAGATGTGTATGTACTCAAATTTCCCGGGACCGCCAGCCGTGCCGAAGACTCCACCGATGCGCTGGCCCAATGGTGGCCCGAGCGGTGTGTCGAGATCTGGTCCGTGAATCCACCGGGTTACGGAAGCAGCAGCGGTCGAGCGAGTCTCAGAAACTTTCCGTCGATGTCCCGCACTGCGCTGGAGGCGCTGCGCAGCGAAGCAGATGGCATTCCCGTGGTTCTGTATGGCGAAAGCCTTGGCTGTGTCAGCAGTCTGCATCTCGCGGCGAGGCATCCGGTCGATGCTGTACTTCTGCGTGATCCACCGCCGCTGCGGGAGACGGTCCGCAGCCGTTATGAAACCGGGATCCTGGGTTGGGTTGCCGGTTTTCTTGCGCAACATATTCCCGAGGAACTGGATACGATTGAAAATGCCTCCAAGGCCGCTGCCCCCGCCGTCATGGTTCTCTCCCAGCTGGACCGGGTGGTACCTTTCAACTTACAGCGTCGCGTGGCTGAGGCTTACTGCGGACCGCGACAGTCCCTGGTCCTTACGGAGGCAGACCACGGAGACCAGCCTTCGCCGGTTGAACTCGGCAAATTCAAGGATCTTACCGGCTGGCTGTGGGCTGCAATAGAGCAGGAGCAGCAGTAAGAACGTGTGTTCCGCAATACCATTACAGAGGAGCGAGTTATGTCTCAGGATCACAAGCTGACGATTCGACAGGTTTTCGAGGACGTATGGAACAAGAATAATTTCTCGCTGATAGACGAGGCTTATGCACCGGAATACGTCGCTCATGTAGCCGGTTCGCCCAGAGATATCGAGGGGCCCGAGCAATTCAAGCAGTTCGTTGCCCTGCACGGGGTATTGACCTCCGAACTCCACTTCAGCGTGGATGACCAGATTGCCGAAGGTGACCGGGTCGCAACCCGCTGGACGGCAAAGTCGACGACAGCCTCAGGCCTGATCAGCGGTGGCAACGATGGCCAGACGGTCACAGTTACAGGAATCAGCATTCACCGTCTCGCCGCTGGAAAGATCGTGGAGTCATGGGATAACTGGGATGCACTTACGTTATATCAGTCGCTGGGCTCGGACGTTTTCGAACGCGTATCCTTAAGCATCTGAGATTTGGTGTAATTAAGTGGCTCCTCCCCTGATCAAGTGGGTATATTACCCTTGTAGGGCCGAATTCATTCGGCCAACAGCCGGTTGATTCACATTAAGAATCGGTCGAATGAATTCGACCCTACAGTTCTGCTGATAGATGGAATAGGTTTTAACCGAAAATGTTGAACTATCCACTCAATCAGGGGAACAGCCTAAAAGATTACCCCTATGAATAAACGGACACCTGAAATTATTGCAGATGCCGACGCCGCCGCAGAGGCCGTGATCGAACGTGTCGGCAAGCGAATCGTGCTGGCCCTGCCGCTGGCACTCGGAAAACCCTGCCACTTTGTCAACGCGCTGTACCGCCGGGCCCAATCCGACCCGGAGATACAACTGCACATCGTAACGGCATTGTCTCTTAACCGACCGAAACCCGGCAGCGATCTGGAGCGGCGATTCCTCGAGCCCTTTCTCGAGCGGATCTTCGGAGACTATCCGGATCTGGACTATGTCACGGCGCTGCAGACCGACACGCTGCCGCCCAACATTGAGATCACCGAGTTTTTCCTCAGCGCCGGTCAGTATATGAACAACCGCGCGCAACAACAGAACTACATCAGCAGCAATTACACCCACATCGCGCGCGACATGATGGCCCTGGAGGTCAACGTTTGTGCCCAGATGGTAGGCAAGTCAGAGGAAGATAACGGCACTGCCTACAGCCTGAGCTCCAACCCTGACCTGACCCTCGATATCTTCTCCATGGTCAGGGCGCGGGAGTCCCAGGGGGAGGCGGTGGCAATCCTGGGCCAGGTGAACACCAGGCTGCCCTTCATGTATCACGACGCCATGGTAGAACCGGCGACCTTCGATCTGGTCCTGGAAAACCCGGAGTATGAACACCAGCTTTTCGGCGCACCCAACATGGCCATTGGCGTCGCCGACCATATGATCGGCCTCTATGCCAGCACCCTGATTCGCGACGGGGGCACACTTCAGGTGGGAATCGGTTCCCTCGGCGACGCCATCGCCTATGCCACCTGCCTGCGGCATCGGGACAATGCCGGCTATCTGAACCTGATCGAGAATCTCGGCATAACGGACCGTTTCACCCCCCTGATTGACCGGATTGGCGGCACGAGCACCTTCGAACAAGGCCTCTATGGTTCCAGCGAGATGTTTGTGGGCGGCTTCATGGAGTTGTACAAGGCCGGGGTGTTGAAGCGTGAAGTCTATCCCTACACAGCGATTCAGCAGCTGGTGAACGACGGAAAGATCACAAGCAAGATCCGCCCGGGAGTTCTCAAGGCCCTGCTCGAGGCTGGCGCAATCCACCCACGCCTGTCCGAGGCAGATTTCGACCTGCTCCTGGCGAGCGGTATCTTCCGGAACGATCTCGGGTTCGACGGCGATAACATCCGGGGTTCGGGGGACCTTCTAATCCCCAATGATCTGACCGATACAGCCAACCTGGCTCTCCTTGAAGCGCATTGTCTGGGGGACAGACTCAAGGGCGGTGTGGTCATGCACGGCGGATTTTTCCTTGGAAGCCAGACCTTCTATCGCTGGCTCAACCAGATGGACCCATCGGAGCGCCGCCGCTTCGCGATGGCCAGCGTGATGTTCGTCAACCACCTTTTCGGAAATCAGGAGCTCGCGGAAGCCCAACGGCGGGATGCACGCTTCCTGAATACAACCATGATGGTGACGCTGGGCGGAGGTGCCTGCTCCGATGGCCTGGAAGACGGCCGGGTGGTAAG
>JAQYVO010000296.1 GCA_030145425.1 Chromatiales bacterium
AAACGACGAAAACCAGATCCGTTATGGGGCTCAGGACACAAACGATGACCCTCCACCTTCTCTTCCTTTTGCCGGCCAGAGCGGATTCGGTTTTAAGGGCGCCAGCGGCATCAGCATGCCCACCGATGGAACCGTGTTCAAGCTGGGAACATTCACACACTATAACGGCGTCACTAATGTTGACTTGGCCGATTACAATCCGCTGGAGAACGTTGGGCTCACTATTACGCTTTCCGGGAGCGTTAATGCGGTGCTCAAGTGCAACATAACCCTCGATGAAACCATTAATGATGAGGTCCCATGCAAGTTTCCCGACGCTCCCAACGATCCTCCGTGTGGAGAAAGGGTGATGCTCGCCCCGCAACCGCATCCGACCACAATCATCACAATCGAGGGCGAGCAATACAGTCTGGAAATAGTCGGTTTCGCCGATTGCAAGGCACCGGGGTTTCCCAACAGAATCTTGTACACCCATGAGATGGCTGCCGATAGAGCCGACCTGTATGCATGGCTTGTTGCGCTTCCGACTCCGTTGCCGCCAGCAACTGAGGAGCGGCCAGCCGCAACGGTCGAGGCCGTTGAGCAGCAGAAAGACATCCGCGACGATCCACGAGTGATCTCGGCCCTGGAGTTGCTCGAAGTGTGGATCGATGCCCAGCTGGCATACGAGCACATCCCGGGGATCTCGGTTGCCATTGTCCATGATCAGGACCTACTCTGGAGCCGGGGATTTGGCTACTCCGATCTCGAAGGTAAGGTGGCGGTATCGCCGCAGACTATCTTCAGCATCTGCTCCGTCTCAAAGCTGTTCACCAGTATCGCCGTGATGCAGCTTCGCGATGCCGGCAAGTTGAATCTCGACGACCCGATCGAAGCACACCTGCCTTGGTTTGACATCCAGCAGACCTACACCGATGTCCCGCCGGCCACAGTGCGCAGCTTGCTGACGCACACCTCCGGCCTGCCACGCGAGGCGCCCTTTCCATACTGGACAGGCCCGACGTTCCCATTTCCGACCCGAGAAGCGATGATGGAACATGTAAACCGCCAACGCACGCTCTACCCCACGGATCGGTACTTCCAGTATTCGAATCTCGGAATGGCGCTTCTCGGCGAGATCGTTGCCGCGGCTTCCGGCATGTCCTATGACAGCTACATTCGGCAGCGGATTCTCGAGCCGCTTGGCATGAACGATACGACCACGGATATTCCCCTGGAGCTGGCGGGAGGGCAACTCGCCACCGGGTATACGCCGCTGGATCGCTCGGGGCAGCGCCATGAACTGGCGTTGTTTCAAGCACGTGCCATCGCCCCGGCGGCAGGCTATGCATCAACGGTGGAGGATCTTGGACGTTTTGCCGCCTGGCAGTTCAGCCTTCTCGACAGCGCACGGGACTCAAGCGCAGGATCGAGTCGGGGAGCCTCAATCCTGCGGCCCAGCACCCTTCGCGAGATGCACCGTGTGCACCGGGTCGATCCTGAATTGTTTGCCAGCGAGGGATCATACTGGGGGCTCGGATTCGGTATCTACCCGGGAGATGGCAAGCAAACTGCAGAAACAACCTTTGTAGGTCACGGTGGTGCCTGTCCTGGTTTCCGCACCTCTCTGAAGCTGCAGCCCGACACCAAATTCGCCGCCATCGCGATGATCAATGCTGAAGGTGCAAAGGCGAGCCCGGGGGTCATCACGCGAGCGGCTCATAAAATCGTCGGCAAAGCCATCTCCGAAGCCATCGAGTCCCCAGAGAAAGCGAGTACCCCCGAGGCGGCACTGCGCCGCTACACCGGCCTATACGCTACTGTGGCCTGGGGGGAGTTCGCCGTCGTGATCTGGGGCGACCAGTTGGCGACCGTCGACCTTCCGACGGCGAAACCCATGGAAGGTCTCACCAAGCTCAAGAAGACGGGTGAGCATCGCTTTCGTCGGGTTCGTGACGATGGTGAGCTCGGAGAGGAGTTTGTCTTCGAGCTCGAAAACGACACCGTCGTTCGTATGTGGCAAAACAACCAGTACTCCACCAAGGTGCGCTGACATTGGATCTCGGTAGTCAACGTGCTTGCATAAGAGGGAAAAATCATGACAAACGAAAACCAGCAGCGGCTGGATGTACCGAAGTTAGTTTTAGAGGCCCTCGAAAGATGCCAGGACTACCTTTTACCCACACCTCTTGAGTACTCCATGTATCTCAGCGAGAAGATTGAGGGCGAAGTCTGGCTGAAGTTGGATTCGATGCAGAGAACTGGATCCTTCAAATTTCGCGGCGCCATCAACAAGGTCCTGTCACTCACACAAGAAGAACTGGACCAAGGTGTGATTGCGGTTTCTAATGGGAATTTCGCCTTGGCGGTTGCCGAAGCCATGCGTATTCGAAACCACCGGGCCACCATTTACGTGAGCAAGGATATGGAACCAGCGCGTATAGAACTGTTAAGGTCCCATGGTTTGGATCTGGTCATTTTTGACGGAGATGCCGGGGGCGCCGAGAAGGGAGCTCGGCGAGTGGCCCAAGAAGAAGGCAAGACCTTTCTGTCACCCTACAACGATCCCATCGTGGTCGGAGGCCAGGGAATCTGCGGTTACGAGATTTCCCGGCAACTTCCCGATCTGGAAGCAGTCTTTCTCGCCTGTGGGGGTGGGGGATTGCTTGCCGGATCGTCAGGTTGGCTAAAGTCTCACAACAGTGCTGTGCAAACCATTGGCATCTCTCCGGCGAATTCCCCCGTCATGTATGAATCGATGCGAGCCAAAAAGGTGATTGAGATGAAAACCTTCCCGACGCTGGCGGACACCTGCGCCGGCAACATGGACCTGGACAGTATCACTCTGGATCTCTGTCTGCGTTATGTAGATGATTTTGTGTTGCTCACTGAAACAGAAATCGAAGAATCCGTCCGCCTGCTGTTCGAACAACATCGTCTCGTGGTCGAAGGTTCAGGCTCGATGGGAGTGGGGGCTCTGCTTCAACGTAAAGAGCAATTTAAAGGCAAAAAGGTGGTCGTGGTTATCTGTGGACGGAATATTGATCTGGAAGTGTTCAAACGAATCATTCAGTAGAAGTAGTACTAATGAAATTATAGTGAGCCACAGCAATGAGAATGGATATATTGGGCCAGATGAATCTAATATGCGGATAACCAATGGAACCCCTGAACAAAGGGATACTGAAAAACATGTTATTGATAACCAAAACCAGAAACAAAATCTATACAAAGGAGATACTATGAAAATTCCACTACAGGAACTTTACCAATTGTCCCAAAAAGCAATTTTAAAGTATGGCTATTCAGAAGAAGAAACCCAAATAATATTAGATATGCTCATGTATGCTCAAATGAGAGGAAATGATCAAGGCATTGTCAAATTAATTGGGGCCGGAATGCCCAAAAATAAAAAGGCGCAAACACCAACTATTGAAAAGGAAACTCCAGCTACTGCAATAATAAATGCCAACCTTTCAATGGAAGCTATTGCAATGGCCCAAGCCGTAAACATGGTTATAAAAAAG
>JAQYVO010000331.1 GCA_030145425.1 Chromatiales bacterium
CGGCTTTCAGCAAGGCGGACCGGATGGCTTTTGCGAACCAACTGGATCGCCTGCTGGCGAAGGCATAAATGGGATCAGAGTAAAGATAGCTGTTTTTACTCTGACTCTATTTGTGGCAAGGTTCACACCATGTCATTTTTCGATGATCTGAAACAACGCAAGATTTTTCAGTGGGCGGTGGCCTACCTGGCGGGCGCCTGGGTGCTGATGCAGTTGATCGATGTGCTGGGCGCTCGCTGGGGCGTATCCGATAGCGCCGCGCGGATCATGGACATCATCCTGATTGTAGGATTTTTTGTAACGCTGGTGGTCGCCTGGTACCACGGTGATCAAGGCAAACAGCGGGTCAGCGGACCCGAGTTGTTGATCATCACGGCTTTGTTCGCAGTCGGTGGTCTCGCGCTCGGAGTTCTGAACATGGGCACGGAGAGCCCTTCCCAGGTTGATTCTACTGCCGAAACACCTATCGTTTCCGTTGCGGAGCCCTGGATTGCGGTACTGCCTTTTGAAGTTCAGACAGAGGATTTGGAACTCAGAAATTTTGCCGGTGGACTAACCGAAGATATCTCCAACGGCCTGTCGGATTTTTCTTACCTGCTTGTGCTCTCGCGCAATGCAACCTCCGGCCTCGCTGCGGAATCAGCCGACATCCGGCAGATCGGCAAGGAACTGGGTGCGCGCTACGTACTGCAAGGCGCACTGCGCAAGGCGGGATCGACCACCAGGATCACAGCTCAACTTGTAGATGCACAAAATGGTACTCAGATCTGGACCGAAACCTTTGACCGCGAACTCACAAGCGCCGGGATGTTGGCGGTTCAGGACGAGATCACGGACCGGATCGTTGCCACTGTGGCTGATCCGGCCGGAGTCGTGGTGCGCACGCTGGCAGCGCCGGCCGACAGAAAGACTCCCGGTGACTTGACGTCCTACGAGGCCGTGCTGCGATACTTTCTATTCCAACAACGGATCAGTGCCGGGGACCACTTCATCACGCGCGCTGCGCTGGAAAGAGCAGTCGAACTCGATCCGGGCTATGCCGATGCCTGGACCAGCCTGTCACTCATTTATCAACAGGAATACATGAACAATCTGAATCCACAGCCTGGTTCGCTGGAGCGGGCGCTTAGCGCAGCACAGCGAGCGGTGGACCTGGATCCCGCTTCTTCGCGTGCCCAGTTCGCAATGGCCCAGGCCCGTTATTTCCTCAAAGATGTGGGCTCGTTTCTGGTCCATGCCGAGCGCGCCATCGAACTCAACCCGCGCAATACAGACACCATGGCGATGGTGGGCATCATGATGGGCTATTCGGGCGATTGGGAACGCAGCGTGGAACTGACGACCAACGCCATGAGACTCAATCCCCATCATGCTGGCTGGTACTATTTCAACACCTTTTTCAACGAGTACCGCCAGTACCGCTATGCCGAAGCGCTGGCCATCGCGCAAAAAATCAACATGCCGGATTACTGGGCCAGCCCGATGGTACTGGCGATCGCACACGCGCAGCTCGGTGATGAAATGGCAGCAGAGAAAGCAGCCGAAGAACTACGGCGGATTTGGCCCACTGTCGAGGAGGACTACTACCAGATGGGCCTGGTGAACTGGATTTACGCGCAACCCGAACTCATTGAACACATCAACGAAGGGCTGCGCAAGGCCGGCGTCAATTTGCTGGTTCCTGAGACTGCGATAAGATAAACCCATCGAATCAACAGCGGAGAACAACATGTCCTTTGAAAGACCCGAGTTTAAAAGTCAGTACGATAATTTTATTGGCGGAGAGTGGGTAGCGCCCCTCGACCGTGAGTATTTTGTCAACAGTTCGCCGGTCGATGGGAGTGTTATCGCCCAGGTAGCCCGCTCCAATAGCAAGGATATCGATCTTGCCGTAGAGGCGGCCGGCAAAGCGGCCGCTGCCTGGGGCAAGACCGCAGTGGCGGAGCGCAGTGCAATCCTGAATGCAATCGCCGATCGCATCGAGGAAAACCTGGAGCAGTTGGCGCTGGTGGAAACCTGGGACAACGGCAAAGCGATCCGGGAAACGATGGCGGCCGATCTGCCCCTGGCAGTGGACCACTTTCGCTATTATGCCAGCGTGATTCGTTCTGAATCGGGTGATGTAAGCGACCTGGATGCCAATACGGTTTCGATGGAAATCCATGAGCCGTTAGGAGTTGTCGGCCAGATCATCCCGTGGAATTTCCCCATCCTGATGGCGGCATGGAAACTGGCTCCCGCCCTGGCGGCCGGCAACTGCGTCGTATTAAAACCCGCGGAGCAAACACCTGTTTCGATCCTGTGCGTGATGGAAGCCATTGCCGACCTGCTGCCGCCGGGGGTTTTGAATATCGTGAATGGCTTCGGGCCGGAAGCCGGCAAACCCCTGGCTACCCACCCCGACATCAAGAAAGTAGCGTTCACCGGGGAAACGACCACCGGTCGGCTGATCATGCAATATGCCTCCGAAAACATCATCCCGGTCACCCTGGAACTGGGCGGGAAATCGCCCAATGTTTTCTTCGAAAGCGTGATGGCGCAAGACGATGAATTCCTCGATAAAGCCATCGAAGGACTGGTCCTGTTTGCGTTCAACCAGGGCGAGGTATGCACCTGCCCGTCACGTGCCCTGATCCAGGAAAGCATCTATGAAGAGTTCATGGCGCGGTGCATCAAGCGTGTTGAGGCAATCACTATGGGCGATACGCTTGATCCAGGCACCATGATGGGCGCACAGGCTTCAAATGATCAGTACGAAAAGATATTGAACTATATCGACGTCGGCAAACAGGAAGGCGCAAAAGTACTGACCGGCGGTGGGGCGTATCAAAATGAATCCTACCCGAATGGCTATTACATCAAGCCAACGGTTTTCAAGGGCCACAACAAGATGCGCATCTTCCAGGAAGAAATATTCGGCCCGGTCCTGAGTGTCACCACATTCAAGGATGAGGCGGAAGCCCTGGAGATTGCTAATGACACCCTCTATGGACTGGGAGCAGGCGTGTGGACCCGCGATGTGCATCAAATGCAATCCATGTCACGGGGTATCGAGGCAGG
>JAQYVO010000307.1 GCA_030145425.1 Chromatiales bacterium
ACAAGCTGCGCGGCTTGAGCGTCGCTCATGTTTCCACTCTGAACCAGAGCCACGTCGATCTCATTGTCCAGAAGAAGATGGATATTCTCTGCCGAGCCAGCCGTAGTCCCGAGCTCGAGTTCAATACCGTGCTCCTTCACCTCTGCACGAAGCGCATCTCCAAATCGCGCATAATGGCCGTCAACCGGCCCCGTTCCCAGCCGCACGATACTCGGGAGAGACGGCGGCAGAAACCACCATGCCACAACAGCTGCCAGCAAAAAGACAAGCAGCACAGCGCCGGAAATGCGGGCTTTCAAAGCTCGGACTGGCTGATCACGAAAATTAGGGCTTGATTTACTCACGAGGGTAATCGCGGTCTGTTTTTGATTATTCTGCCTTAGAGAGACCCGAAACATCCAGAAAGAAAGTTATTTTAACTGGGATCAAGGGATATGCGATCCAAGCTGAAGTTCCCTGGGCAAATCAGCACATATTGACGAAGAGGACATTGCAGCTCCCAACCCAGAATATTTGAAACAAAAAGAACAGGATACTCTACTACAATATCTAATGGGCGTTGGGGATACATAGGGTAGTTAGTATTTTCCGCAGAAAAATAATCTTTGTTTACTAAAAGAATATTAGATAGTTAGGGTAAGAATGACTTCCGCTATACAGATCAACAGATACTTATCCCTGCCCAGCTTTTTCGCGCTCATCTTAATAACGCTGGCGTTGGCCTGTCCCCCCGAAACCTTTGGGGCGGATTCCAACATTTTCGACGTATTCAAGACCAAAGAGCAAAAGCCCACGCCTCAAATCCGTACCTTTGGCGACGAAAAGTTACGGCGCGAGGAGCTGCGTTCCGCCATCATGAACTTTGCCGACCGGTTCGCGGGTATCTTTGCACAAAGCATGGATGATCTGGAGCAGCATCTGTCGACGCCAGAGATGCGGCGCAGTTTTACCCAGCAACAGTACCTGACGCTGGCCGCAAATTTCGAACTCGCAGCGCAGGCGCATCCGGGTGCCGCGATGCTGGACCAGCTGGTGTTCGTCACATTGAACCGCATGGCCTGGCAGGATTACTATTATCCGGTAGCCTACAAAAAGCTGTCGCGGGCACAGCTGGATGCCCTGATCGGGCTGGAGGCCGAGATCTGGAAGATCGCCGATGAAGCCCTGACGGCCGATCAGCTTGTTGCCGTGAGACAGCTGATTGACGAGTGGCGGGCGGCGAATCCCAACCAGTGGCGGGTCAACTGGATCCGTTTCAGCAACTTCGGCGAGGTGGGGCGTAAACCCGCACTGCGGAAAATCGAACAGAAGGGCGGCCTGCTGGCGCCGGTGTCGCAGGCGGGAGAGACTGCAGAGGAGTTGCGTTTTACGGTTGAGCGGGCGATCTACCTTCTGACGCGCACGCAGGTCCTGCTAAACTTCCAGTTAGAGGCCGCCTATACGACTATTGCGTCACAGCCCGAGATGATGGCTATGGTGGACAACATTGAGGGCTACCGCCGCATTGCCGACCGCATTGCAAAAGCCGTGGAGAAGGTGCCGGATGAAACCATCCAAAAGGTCGGCAAACAATTGGAACAGACCCTGGTCCAGATCTCGGCTGAACGCGAAGCGGCCATCGCACAGGCGCTGGATGGGGTGTCACAGGAACGCATCGACACCATCAATCAGTTGGTACAGGTTATGAGCTCGCAGCGTAATGAGATTATCGTTCGCCTGGACGAGCTGCTGGAGAATGTCGAGGATCACTCAGAGGAGGTACTCAATCACGCCTTCATCCGTCTGAACGAGCTGCTGGCGAATGTCGAAGACCACTCAGAGGAGCTACTCAATCACACCTTCATCCTGTTGGCGGCGTTGATAGCTGTATTCTTCGTCTCTCTCGGCACCTACCGGTTTGTCGCAACACACACCATCACAACTTCAGCGGGTTGGATCTGGCCGTTGCTGTTTATTGCGGTGGTGGCTGCCATCGCATACTGGCACTTCAGGTTGATCACAACCCAAAACGGGTAGCTGACCTTGAAAACCGCATTAGTGTGTCCTCTGCATAAATCTTTAATCTAGTTCCGGCAGTTTACAAACCAAACGCCAAAGTCGGCTTGGGATCGCCTACCAACTATCGCGGCACACAATGCCACTGTCTGGTTACGGGTAAGGTTAGCTGTCGAGGTCGTGCCATCCTTCTCATTTCCCAGGAATCCAAAAAGCAGACCCTGGCTGAATGCCTCTCTCCGGCCAGAGGACTGCCTATTGCATTGCACAACTCCAATGTCCGCTCACAGCATTGAGCGGTAGTTCCCCGGTACAGTCTCGAAGGACCGGTCATGGCCGGGTCCGGCTGTACGATTCTGTGATCTAACAGTCCGCTTTCTCGGGAATCAGCAATAAAAAGCCCCACCAGGGCGAACCTTGGCGGTGTGTGGTGGTTGATGGTCGGCTACTCGGTCAGCCCGGCCAGTTCTTCAATCTTCGGCTTGGTCGATTCCAAGATTCCCAGCGCAAGCTCGGCGGCATGGTAGACGGAGGCGGGCCGTACCTCCTCCAGGTGTTCATGGGCGGCGATGGTAGAGATCAGGTCGAGGATACCCATAGCGGCGGCGGGGGCCTCCTGTACCTCGATGGGGGTGTCCTGGGGGATGGCGGGAAATGGTAGTATTGATGCGCTCATAGTGCCTCCGTGGTAAAGCATTGTGAAGTCTCCGGCCGGTGTTGGCGCATCGGCCGGAGGCGTTTTCACAGGGCTTTTTTAACCCTATGCGTATTCAACATAGAGTCTGTCGGGGCGATCTTTCGAATTGTCCAGCGGCGCCCCGGCGTCGGGTCATTTTTTCTTCAGTGTTTTCAGGGCTTTCTCCATACGCTCGCACAGGGTTTTCAGCACCTTGATGCGAGCAAAACGCTTGTCGTTACCTTCCACGAGGGTCCATGGCGCCCGGGAAGTACTAGTGCGTTCAACCATGTCATTGACTGCGATCTCGTAGTCGGCCCACTTATCCCGGTTACGCCAGTCCTCTTCCGTTAGTTTCCAGCGTTTGTAGGCGATTTCCTGCCTCGATTTAAAGCGCTCGAGTTGTTCTTCCGGTGTAATGTTGAGCCAGAATTTGCACAGAACGATGCCGTGTTCGACCAGTTGTGCCTCGAAGTCGTTTATTTCGGCAAAGGCTCTCATCCATTCGTCATCCCTTGCAAAACCTTCGACCCGCTCCACCAGGACTCGGCCGTACCAACTGCGGTCAAAAAAGGTTACCCGACCGGCACGACCCTGGTGTCGCCAGAAACGCCACAGATAATGGTGGGCACGTTCCTCGTCGGTGGGGGCGGCAAACGGGATAACCTGGTAGCGGCGGGCGTCTAGGGCAGCGATACTGCGACGCACGGCACCGCCCTTTCCGCCGGCATCCCAGCCTTCGAGAACGATGAGGCTGGACACCTTGTGCTTCCAACTCTCCCGATGCAGGTAGTTGAGCTTTGCCTGGTATCGATTCAACTTCGACAGATAATCTTCCTTGCTCAGGATCTGGTCCATTTTCAGGGTCGAGATGATCGTCGGCATGCCCGGTCGCGGAACTGGTTTGTTCCAGTAATCCTCTGTCGGTTCCGCCTCTTCGCCAGCGGTCATTTGCCCGGGCCCCACGGCTGCCTTCATTTGGGCCACGACTTCTTTCACCTTCTTTCTTTTCTGCAGATGCTTTTGGACACTTTTGAGGACAGCTTTGGCTACCGCCAGACTGCTGTAGCGAAGATCACCTCCTTCAATGATGTCCCAAGGAGCCGCTCCCGTGCTGGTACGCATAATCGCCTGTTCGGCGCCGGCGACAAAGTCATTGTAAAGTCGCCAGTGGTGCCAGTCGGTTTCGGTGACCCGCCATTTTTTCTCAGGGTCTTTCTCAAGGCTATTGAGACGTTTCTTCTGTTCGGACTTTCCCAGGTGCATCCAGAACTTCAGAATCAGGGCACCGTCATCTGCCAAGGCTTTCTCAAAGGCAATGATACGGTCTAGTTTCTCGTCAAACTCAGGTATGGATATGTGGTTGTTGACCCGATCCAGAACAGGGGTCGAGTACCAGGAACTCAGGAAGATACCAATGCGGCCCTTGGGCGGCAGATCGCGCCAATAACGCCAGTACTCCGGCCGTTCGGCCTCTTCCTGGGATGGCTTGGTATAGGCATGGGTCACCAGCCATCGAGGGTCCATCCACTCGCTGAGAAGATTGACTATCTCCCCCTTGCCCGCCCCATCGACGCCGGCGAAAACAAGAATGACCGGGAAATCTGCCTTTCGCAGGTCCTGCTGAATTACCAAAAGTTCCTCCCGCAGGAGGGGAACCTGTTTTTTATAATCGGCCTTTGGAACCTTGCGTCCCAGTTCAGCGGTCTCGAACATGGTCATCTCCCAGTGGTCAGATGATATAGTTTCTGTAGCATGGAGTAAGTATCAGTTATTCCAAAAAATAGCTTATACACCCAGGTAATCAAGAAAAACCGGGGTTGGAAATCCAGGCTGGAGAAAAACAGTCCTATCAATTCCTTCCTCCTTGATATGATATTCGATTTCGACTTAGGGCTCGCGAAATAATAAGTCCGTGAATTTGGGGCGTCGAGGCGCCCGTCTGGCAAGGCGCTAAAACGCAGTAATATTCAGTATCTTTCAAGTTTTCGCAACGCCGCCAGACGGGATGAATCGGCGTCCCAAAACAGGGAGTTATTGTTTCGCGAGCCCTTAGTGCAATACGCTGTCTGTCCACGACGGCAGGAAGAGTGTCAG
>JAQYVO010000134.1 GCA_030145425.1 Chromatiales bacterium
ATATATGGCGACCTTGTCCAGCATCGTCATACGCTCTTCGCGGTCCTCCGGCATCAAGCGGATGCCCAGCAGAATGCCGTTGGTGGGCGATTGAAAACTCTTGTAGTCCTTGTCGTTCGGCACGTCCTGGCCCGGTCCCACAAACAGGTATTTTCCAGGCTCAGTGACCTGCGTAATACCGATCTGCCACATGTCATGGGCTGCACCGCGTACCTTCCCCGCCGGCTCGGGTAATTCCAGAACCCAGGGTCCCTCCGTGAGATCAATGAACGGCAGCACATAAGGTGTGGTGGCGTTGTAGGTCAGGCCGCCGAGCTTGTCCTTGTAGCTCTCCACGAACACGATCTGCCCGTTCTCGGCGCCAAGCTCCTTTTCGTGAGCATGTCGCCACTGCGCCATGCTGACCACCGGGATCGACCAGATATAGGCCTGCACCGCCCGCTGAAAGTCCATCTCGTCGAAAAGCTTTTCGACTGTCGCGTCGGTGGGGTAACCATCGATGAAGGCGTGGGTGAATTCGAGCTTGCCGACGCGAGTGTCGAGGGTTTCGGCCTGTACGCCCGCCGCGAATACCGCCGAGATGAGGGCGGCAAGCAAAGTCCGGCACGCGTGTCTTGTGTTCGATGTTCTCATAATGCGTTGTCTCCTGAGTGGTTTCCTTCAGCTCAGTTGAGTTTCACCGGGTCACCGGGTTTCCAGGTCTTGTCGAAGTAGGCCTTACCCGGGCTGTAGAGTCGGATGACAACGAAATAGCCTTCGCCCTGGTTGGTCCCGATGTAGTTGGACGGCGGTGCACCTTGCGGAGGTTCCGGGCCAAAGTACAGGTCAATAGAACCATCGTCGTTGTACTTCAGATTGCCTTGGGAATTGATGGAAGGGATCGGCTGC
The DNA here is from genome assembly GCA_030145425.1 of Chromatiales bacterium. Lineage (GTDB taxonomy): Bacteria > Pseudomonadota > Gammaproteobacteria > Chromatiales > Chromatiaceae > JAHEHQ01. The sequence goes on from JAQYVO010000134.1 coordinate 889, forward strand.
CCCGGCTTGTCCACCCCAGCGGCAGTGGGCGCATCATAGAGCGTGACAGCCCAGAAGTTCTCCGCCGGAATACCTTTCGGCAGGTTCAGCTTGTAACTGTTCTCGCCCATCAGGAAGTTGCCGTCGGCATCCTTGAAGGTCAGCGGGTATTTGGAGCCCTTGCCCACCATATCCACCACCATGGCCGGACTACTGGAATAGGCGAAGCGGAAGAACGCCGTGCGTGCGTCGAGGTTCAGGTAGGTGTCGCCCTCGAACACCTCGCTGCCGCCGATGAAGGGTTCGTCGATCTGGCGGTCCCCGTAGCGTTTGGTGCCGGGGATATGCCTCTCGTATCGCAGCACCGAGGCCATTTTCCACGCCACATCGGCGGCCCGGTTGAGAATGACCTTCATGCGCTCATCCGGTTCGAACGGCTGGCCTTTGACCATGCCCAGGCTCGCCATCATTCCCCGCATGGCGAAGTCCTCGCGGTCCACTGGCTCGTAGTCAATGAATTCCTTCAGGTTCTCGAAGTAGCTGACGTCCTGGGTGACCAGCATATTCGCAGGCTTCTCCGACGCATTGGGGAACACCATCGCCGGTGCCGAATCCTTCTTTCCCAGGGGGTAGACACGGGTCTGCTCGATGAGCTTCACCGCTTCATCGGTCTTGCCATCCACCAGGAAGCCACGCCAGAAAAGGAAGACGCGATAGGTGGCGCTGCGGAAGGTGAAGAAACCCTTTGGTTCGTCACCCTTGTAGTCCGGTGGCAGGAGCAGATACTTGCCCCCCTCACCCTTGTCGGGTCCGACAAAGCCCACGTCAGCAATAGGCCGGTGCCAGAAGTCGTCGAACATGCCCTGAAGCCTGGGCGGTACCTCCACCACTACCGGGCCGTCCTTGAGATCCAGGTAGCTCATGGCGTAGACCACGTCGGAATTCGGTGTCGTCACCCTGGTCTTGGTGTTCAGCCGATCCTTCCACACGGGCAGGATATGATTACCGGCACCGAACGCGGCCTCCGAGCCCTGGCGCATGGCATCGATGTTCATCGCCGGCAGTGCCCAGAGGTAGACCTGCACGGCACGCTGAAAGTCCAGCTCGTCAAACAGTCGCGCGGAGCTCTCCGCGGTGGGGTATCCACCAGGAAATTGCAGCTCGGCCAGGTTTTGCCAATGGTCCTTCGTTGTCCCAGCCTGCGAGCCCGATATTATGGAGGCAGCACAGATGAAAGCTAGTAACATCCTTGGTGTTTCTTTCATAAGAGATCTCCGCTGTTTTCGTTCAAAGGATAGTTGAACCGCATCATAAGGCAGAAGCGTTGCAATTGGGCCCAAGACGTACACGGAACGTGGCACTCGGGTTCTCATCGCCTGATGGATTTCCATGACTAATAGGTCAAGGACCGGTTAGAGTTGGGAATTGCCGACCCGCATCCGGCTCCTGTAGGTCCGAGATCAGTACTTTCCGGTAAATAAATCATCCCCGCCGCAAGCGGACGGGGCATTTAGATGAGTTACTCGAAAATCATAGATTTTCATTGCAACAACCCTTTTAACGCCGCAAGCAGCGGGGAATTACACCCATAGTGATTAAATAACGGTCCACCAGCGAAGTCGTAATTGCTGCCCTCGTAACTGTAAACATAGGATGCTGCATTTACTGACAAGGAGATAGCGAACACCATGCGCGCTACAACGTCAGCGCCGAAATCATGGTCAGGGGTTACCATCACCTCCCGATGCTCTGCCCGAAACCAGAGCGCCTCCACAGGCTAGCTTGTTTTACTGACAACTTTTGGAATGTTTCATGATTTGCGGTATTGCCACCAATAGATGGTGCAGGGCACCGCTATGGGCTTCCGATAACTTTTAGTTGAAAGTGATCAACTGCTTGTACGAATGGTGGACGAATTTTTCAGGCATTACAGTAAATAACGGGGAAAAGGATAGATTCTGGATTGGATTTCGCGGATTGATATTGGCAGATAGGCCTTTTATACTTTTTATACTTCTAACAAGGCGAGACAATGAACAGTTTTTTCAGGCCCTTCAGTGCAATTTCTGCGTATATCACACTGAGTTTTATACTCACCCTACTGTTACTTTCGGCGTTCATCTTTCAGAGTGGTTCGCCCGACGGGGTTTCCGCCGGGATCTATCTGGCATCGATACCCAGCTATTACTACTTCCTGATTTTTTTCTCGG
>JAQYVO010000178.1 GCA_030145425.1 Chromatiales bacterium
GAGCTAGATATTCAACCCGCTTGCCCTCATTAACCCCGCTATAATTTTTAACCCGCGTTTCGCTGCGCTCAACGCAGGCTACGATTTTATCCTTCCTCCCTTGGCCCTTCTTCCCCCGGCCCTCGGCCCTTCTTCCCTAGGCCCTTCCTTCGAATATCTCCACCATTTCCCGGTAAATCAGATCTCGCAGACTCGCCTTATCATTCTCCGGCAACTCCCTGTCCGCCTGCTCGATAAGAAGGTCATTCAGTTCAAACCGTCGCAATATCATCCGGGTGTGGAACAGGTTTTCGCCATGCAGGTTTCGGTCGTGAGCGCGATAGCGGCTCCCGATCAACGGGGACAGGAAATCCTGTAACGAATCGATCTCATGATCCATGAATTGCTTGCCGCCACGGATGTCCCGGGTGAAGCCGCGTATCCGGTAATCCAGGGTGACGACGGGGCTTTTGAGGGACTCGATCAGATGGCTCATTGCGGTCAGGGGAGAGACCAGGCCGCAGGTGGAAATCTCGACATCCAGCCGGCAGGTGCAGATGCCGCTGTCCGGGTGATGCTCGGGATAGGTATGGGCGGTGATGTGGCTCTTATCCAGGTGGGCCACCCAGGCCCCCGCCACCCCGTGGAAGGGCTCCTCGGCAATCATCATGGCGACGCTGGCACCCTGGGGATCGTAATCCTGGCGGGAGATATGGAGAATTTCGGCGCCGATTGCCGCTGCGGTGTCACTGAGCAGCCTGCTCAGAGAGTTCGCGCTGTGCGCATGCCCAAGATAAGCACTCCAACTGCCCATCTCATGACAATATTTTATGTCGTAGAGATTGAGACTGAGGGTCTTGGCAAGGTTGTTGAAACCCTGCAGTTTCACGCTTTCCCTTTTCCCGGACATATGGCCTATCAGGGCCGTTCCAAGCCCAGCCGATCCTGGATGCTTTCCCACTGCTCCTGTCCGAAAGCTCTCCGGATAGCCATCGGCAGGGCGATGGTACCCAGACGGAGCAGATTGCCGTGAAAAACCTTCGCCTCGAAGCCCGCGTCTATCTCCTCCCGCTCTTTACGCAGAATCTCCAGCATGCGCCAGCCCAGCACCCCGGCCAGGGATTCCGTAGGCATACGGGTCAAACGCATGAGATCCAGTGCTGCCTGCTCAGGAGAACCGCCCGGCAGCGCCTCCAGATGCTCCAACGCGGTTTCGACAGCCAGTCCGTCCACATGCACCTCCACATCCAATGCGGCCAGCAGCAGGCGCCGCAATCTCTCCAGAAGGCGGACCAGGGACTGCTCGGGGGTTGCCGCAAAGCCCTGGTCGAACAGCAGCTGTTCCGTATAGAGTTTCCAGCCCTCGCTCATGGTCGCCGAGGAGACAAGGCGCCTGACCAGACTTCCGGCCACGGGGCTCTCAGCGGCGGTGACGCTCTGAAGGTGATAACCACCCCAGCCGCTACGGATACAGTGGGCGGTGATCGACTCCTTCCAACCCGATTCGGGACTCAGGTAGATGGTGCCGGTCATCCGGGAATCCCCGGGCACCGGCGCAACGTACACGGGGGCACAGACGCCGGGGCGAAAACAGCTGGGTGTGTACTCCACACGAAGCTGCGCGGAAGCCGGAATATCGAACAGATCCACTGACAGGATGAAGTCCCTCAGATTCCCGTTGCATTCCCGGGCGAAGTCCAGCATCTGCGCCGAATCCACCGCATTGTGACGTCTCAGGGCATCCACCCAGACGGCCGCATCCCCATAGCCGCTGTGGTTCATGCACAACTGCCGCAGTTCCGCCCGGGTCTGCTCGAGCAGTTCCCGGACGATCTCAAGCAGCCGGTGGGGATCGGCTTCGAGAAAATGACACAGCCGCATGCGTTGTTCGAAACGCTCCCGGCCGCATCCAGCCAGGCCCTGCGCCCGGTGGGCGATCTCCTGTTCCAGGAATTGATTGTATTCCGTCAGGCTGTGGCCAACCTGATCGCAGAGTTCCCGAACCTTACCGGGATCCTTCGTATCGACTTTAGAAAGCGGTCCGTCTCTGAGTTCCGCCAGGTAATGAACGCCGGCGGCGCTTTCCAACAAAGCTGCCTCCACCCAGGGATGCGGGATCAGGGTGGGGAAAGTGGAAAGCTGGCTGCGCGCATGCCTGAGGTATTCAGGGATTCTTCCAAGAAAGTCCCCCAGGAGTCCGCGCAGATCTACCTGGGGGGTCAGCACCAGCTGGTGCAGAGACCTGATCGGGAGAAATCCCACCGGATCCCTGTGCCGCCAGTCATACTCCAGCAGGGCGTGATGCTCGTCCTGACAGGCGCGAAACAACAGCTCAAGATCCAGCCTGCGGTCGTCATCCAGGGCATTGAAGTCCAGCTCTTCCAGGGCAACGATGCTGCTCTCCAGCCAGACGCCCAGTGCGCCGGTTTCATCGTCATCCACGGCGGGCAGGCCGCCTTCGTAACCGGAAACCCCCGCCGACAGGGCCTCGATGGGATGAAACCTGAACCAGACTTCATAAAACTCTTCGATCAATGCATCGAAATTCCTGGCGGCGTTTTCCATCAACCGTCCACCAGTTCGAAATCATGGGTGATGTCGGCCACCTTACCCAGCATCAGTGACGCGGAGCAGTACTTCTCCGCACTCAGGTTCACGGCCCTGGCAACCGCCTTATCGGTGAGCCCCGGACCGGCGAGAATAAAATGGACATGGATGCGGGTGAACACCTTGGGTTCTGTTTCCGCACGGTCGGCCTCTATCTCAACGTCACAACGAACGACCTTGTGGCGGCCCTTGCGCAGGATATGTACAACATCGAACTGAGTGCAGCCGCCCAGACCAAGCAGCAGCATCTCCATCGGCCGCGCGCCCAGGTTGCGGCCCCCGTGCTCCGGCGGCCCATCCATCACCACCGCGTGCCCGCTGTCCGACTCCCCGACCATCAGGGCGTTTTCCACCCATTTAATTCTCGCCTTCAT
>JAQYVO010000242.1 GCA_030145425.1 Chromatiales bacterium
GGGCTTGATTGTTTACTCTGTACTATTCCGGCTGAAGCAGGACCAAGGCATTCTAGGGCCTGTTAACACTATGCGTACAGTCGGCGCGCGCAATTATATACCCTATAACACTGCTGTCCCATCAACTCACTCTCCCTCCAGTTCGTATCCTGTCAATCGATTTCAGGTGTAATCCAATATAAACCCGCAAAAAGCACTGAATTTACAGTGGATTCGGGATCCTTGGGCTCGGGATCGGGAGAAATACTACAGCCTGTCCTGGAAAGCGCATCGGGGGGCAGAATCGGATCCGGCATTCACTGCAGAGTAGATACCTGTCCCGGCACATCGCCGGGATTCCCGGATTGGCCCGGGTCAGGCAAAATAGCTGACACCAACCCGAAGGGACAGTCGGTCGCCACCCGGCTTGCCAGCTTCGTGGACCTTGGCGACCGTTATTCTTTCCTCCCAGACGACGACCTGGAGCGGGCCCCACAATGAGCATACCTGTCTATCTGGACTACAACGCAACCACGCCGGTCGACCCGGAGGTGGCGGATGCCATCGAACCTTACCTTTGGGGGCTCTACGGCAATCCCTCTTCCAGCCACGCTTTCGGAAGGCGGGCCCGTGATGCAGTAGAGCATGCACGGGCACAGGTCGCGGCGCTGATCGGGGCGTGGCCGGACGAGATCATATTCACCGGCTGCGCCACCGAAGCCAACAACCTGGCCATTCGTGGCGTGGCCCGCGCCCTGCGGGATAAGGGTCGACACCTGATCACCAGTTCGGTGGAACACCCTGCCGTCTCCCAACCGTGCAAACGTCTGGAAGAGGATGGCTGGAAGGTATCGGTTGTGCCGGTGGATCGCTACGGCCGGGTCAATCCGGAGGATGTCGTCAATGCCATTCGGAACGATACGGTGCTGGTATCCATCATGCACGCCAATAATGAAGTGGGCACGATTCAACCCATTGAGGAGATCGCCGCCGCCACGCAACGACACGGTATCCTTCTGCACACTGATGCGGCCCAATCCATCGGCAAAATCCCGGTGAATGTGGACATGCTTGGTGCCGATCTGCTCACCCTGGCAGGACACAAGTTCTACGCCACCAAGGGTGTGGGGGCACTCTATGTTCGGGAAGGAACGCCCATAGAACCCGTGCTCGTGGGCGCGGGACATGAACGGGGACTGCGACCGGGGACAGAAAACGTTCCGGCCATCGTCGGTCTCGGTAAAGCGGCAGAGCTCGCTTTGAAGAAAGACCGTGTGGATGCCTCCCGCCTCCTTGAACTGCGCGAGCGGCTGCACAAACTGCTGGAGCGGGGTATTCCGGGCCTGGAACTGAACGGCCACCGGTCGCAGCGCCTGCCCAACACCCTGAATCTCTCTTTTCCCGATACAGACGGCCGTGAATTGCTGTTGATTGCTTCCGAGGCAGTAGCCGCCTCCGTGGGTTCCGCCTGTCATGAAGAGGGCGAGGCGGTAAGCGGCGTACTGGGCGCGATGGGTATTTCGGCGCACAGGGCGCGAGGCGCTCTGCGGCTGTCGCTGGGCATACCGTCAACCGGTGCGGAAGTGGAGCACGTAGCCGCCGTCTTGATCAATGCCTGGGTCAAACAACAGGGACGCCTGTAACTACCGCGAAAATCACGGCAGCACATCCAGCCAATAAGAATCCCTCCCGGCGCACAGCACCCAGGGCCCACAAGCCGGATAACTTCCATTGGCAGACCCGCTCCGGGGTACTTTACGAGCTACCCTTGGGGCTCAAGCATGAATTTGCCAGGGGCAACGCATGTCGGGCACCCGCCTGGGCAAGTTGTCCCGAAATTAAATAAACTCTCAAAGGTAACGACATATAATATATAGTAAAGTCGCGTGTGGTCACGTACCGCCCCAGTTGCATCTGGGGCCGGCCGTGTTTGCTGGAGCCTTATGCAAGACATAAATACCGATAATGTCTGCCCATACTGCAGGAGGGAAATCAATCCTACCCCCCAGCAAAAGCAGGCCTGCCCGTTATGCGGTAACACCATCCATGTCCAGCGACTGTGCTGCGACAGGCGGAATGCGAAACGGCTGATGACCGATCAGCAGGCCGAGGAAGAAGAAAAAGAGTGGCGGGACTGGCGCGAAGAGCATCCGGACAGGGAAGAGGCCGAGAGGGAATCCCTCATCAGGAGCATTTCGGATTCTAATGATCCCCGGCAGTTGAAACTGTCCTATCTGCGACTGTTTCTCATAGCACGCAGATCCGGTGCAGATCCGATGCCGTTCAAAAGAAAGATCATCGAATACCAGATTCTGGAACATAAAGACAACGCCCTGACTATGGCGGGTTTGCAGGTGGAAAAACCCGAGAATGACAAACGAACCGGGCCACAGTGCGATACCATGACAGGTCGGGTGTATTCGATCAAAGAAGCGTTGGAGGAGCGTCGTATTCCGTGCGGACCCGACTGTATCTGCTCCTGGGAGATCGTTTTCGACGATTAGCGTACCTGGTCATCAGCCCTGTAACATTCAGAGCGCGCCTCTTACGAAAAAATATGGTCTGCCCCCTCCGTTACCCCTGCCCCCTGTAACTTCCTCCGTATTTTCCAGAACATCCATCCTAAGTAATTACCGTTTTCGGCCGATATATAGAAGATACAAGGAATTAGCTGATTTTTACGTTGACAGACCGCCCATGAATGCAGTTTCCGGAGGCCCGTCCCGAATAAACACAAACCTGGCCCTGTTTAGGCCAGCTTCTGCCGATCATGGGTCAACTGGCCCTCCGGGAGATCGGTTCTTCCGAATAGCTGAATCCGCGGCTGGGGTCCGAGTTAGGCTCATTACGAGTCCAATGTCTCTGAATGATGACATCTCGATAGTTTGGCCCCCACATTCGATCTCAGGGGCATTTGGTTCTATGAAGCACTCCAAAGCATAAGCATGGGTCTGAGAACCAAAATTCTGGTCTACTTCGGATTACTGGCTGTTATCGGCATCGGTAATCTGGGGCTCCTCTACAAAGCGGAACTGGACGAGGAACTGCAACAGGATTGGATCACTCACACCAACCGGGTCATCAATGATGGTGGACGCCTTCTGGGGCACATAAGGGAAGCGGAGACAGGTCAGCGTGGATACCTGCTCACCGGAGAACCATCGTATCTGGAACCCTACGGCAATGGTATTGCCGGAGCGCAGAAAAATCTCTCAAGTCTCAAAGACCTGACTCAAGATAATATCGAGCAACAGTCACGTCTGAAACTCATCAAGATACTCATTGACCGAAAGTTCTCCGAGCTGAAAGAAACCGTTCAGTTGTCGGGCTGGAATAAGCAGCAACAGGCAATGAGCATCGTCAAGAGTGGTCAGGGTAAGAGAATTATGGATTCCATTCATGATTACATGAATGAATTTGAAAAAGAGGAGACGCGACTGCTTGAACTGAGGAAATCCGAGTTCAAGAGCAAGCAGCTGATTTTGAAAACGGTATTCCTGGTCGAGGTGCTATTATTGATTGCCCTGATTTTGATGGTCAATTTTCTGATACAGCGCAACCTGGTGAACCCCATCCTGCTTTTAAAGGATGGTCTCGAAAACCTATCTGATGACGAGGATTTTCAAGAAATCAAGGTATTAAGCAATGACGAACTGGGAAGTTTGACCAAAGCGTTCAATCATATGCACAAGGAGATTCGCGATCGCTCCAGGGAACTGAGCCAAAAGGCCCATTTCGATACGCTGACGAAACTGCCAAACCGGTTCCTGTCATTGGACCGGCTCTCCCAGTTACTGAGCGAAGCGCAGCGTAGCCAGGGAATGGTCGCAGCCATGTTCCTGGATCTGGACGATTTCAAGAGGATAAACGATTCACTTGGGCATGAGACTGGTGACAAGCTGTTGCTGGAAGCCGGGAAGCGTCTCAGTAAGGTGGTTCGGACCGGAGATACGATCGGTCGTCTCGGCGGTGATGAATTTATTGTCTTGCTTGGGGGGCTCAGGGAAGGTGCCAATGCAGGTCTAGTGGCAGAAAGTCTACTCAATGAGTTCAGAATCCCATTCAAGATTGAAGGTCGTGAACTGATGCTCACGGCGAGTATTGGTATCGCGATCTATCCGCCGGATGGAAAGAACTGCTCGGAACTGCTGCGCAACGCCGATTCGGCAATGTATCATTCCAAGAAACTGGGAAGGAACACCTATTCCTACTACGGCGAGGCGATGAATCGCGAGGTATCACGTCGACTCGAACTCGAGGAGCAAATACACAGCGCGCTGGTTCGCGGCGAATTCAGCTTAGCCTACCAACCTCTGATCGATATCAACAGTGGCAGGATCATCGGTGTGGAGGCTCTTTTGCGTTGGTCCAATCCGGCTCTGGGTAACATATCCCCCGTGGAGTTTATTCCCATCGCGGAGCAAACCGGCCTTATCGTACCAATTGGCCAATACGTACTGTTGGAGTCACTGGCACTGGTTAAGCGTATTCAACAAAAATTCGATCCTGGATTCCAGGTCTCCGTCAACCTGTCTCCACGCCAGTTCCAGGATCCCACGCTGGTGAACTTTGTTGCCAATGCCTTACGGCGGACTTCCGTTGCGGGGGCGTGCCTGAGTCTGGAGATTACCGAGGGCGTGCTGATGACTGGTCACCGCGATGTCGATGTCGCGCTTTCCAAGTTCGCCGAACTTGGCATAAAAATTTCAATGGATGATTTCGGTACCGGATACTCTTCACTCAGCTATCTGCGCCGCTACCCGTTCGACACGCTCAAGATCGACCGGAGTTTTATCAACGATATCACCGTCAGCTCGGCCGGTCGTGAATTAATCAAGGCCACCGTAACCATGGCGCATTCACTCAATCTGAATGTAGTTGCAGAAGGGGTTGAAACGGACGAACAACTCACTTTCCTCAAATTCCTTGGTTGTGACAATGCCCAGGGATACCTGATGAGCAAGCCTCTCCCTGAAAAAGAATTGATTGGACTGCTTGGGCAGTCTGAGTTCTCGAACATCGATTTACAAGCCCGTAGTTCATAAAAACAACCAGCTCGCGGACGCCGAGCGGTTACTCCCACAATAATCGAACAGCGGGAAGACTGCAGTTTTCCCGCTAAAAACCATCAAGAGAAAAACCACAGTTTTTCATACCTAATCTTTGAAGAAAGATTAGTCTATCCTTAGTTCCAGTTTGTTCTTCAAATCCATTGCTGTTCCGCAAATTATACAAGGAGGTTACGCAATGCGTCGGAAACAATCCCTGTTCCTGGGCTCCCTCGCCCTGTCGTTTTTTTTGGTTGGTGGGATCGAGGCTAAAGACAATGGCTTTGAGTTCAATTTTCCTGAAGGTATCGAAAACTGCGATCCCAACGCACCCTCGCCCACTTCTGACGGAACACCACTGGCTTCCGACAAGGTGGCCGACGCCACCCCCTGCAAAGTCTCCATCACAGAGGTCTATGTGACCCAAATGAGCGTGGGCAAGGCAGTAGCCCAGTGCAAGATGGTGAGCGTGGAAGAAGATGTGAATGACATTCTGGATGACTACAGTACAAAAAAGAGGGACAAGATCCAGGCACTGAACAACTATCTGTGGGAAGAGGGCAAGACTCAACGCAAGGTGCCCTTGATTATCGGTTTGGATGGGCGGTTCTATATTACCGATCACCACCATATGAGCTGGGCAGTGTGGGATTATGCCGACAGCCAGGGAATCAGCGATAAGGACAAAAAGGATATTATTCTCCAGGGTGTAATTGCCGCAAACTGGCAGGACAAGGCAGCCGAATCACTGCCCACCTTCTGGAACGCCATGGAAGATGCGGGCAAGGCCTGGTTCTATGATGAAAACGGCCAACCCATGGCAACTGAAACAAAGGAAAAGAAACGGGGCGGTTTTCCGGAGAATTTCGGTAAGATGAAAGACGATGTCTTCCGTTCTGTTTCCCGTTGGGAACGGGAGGCCTGCCTGTACCTCAAGACCGGAAAGGAGCAATGCTCGGGGAGTACCTTCGCCGGTTCCGACGGCAAGGCCAACCAGCAAATGTCGGACTTCATGGAGTTCCGCTGGGGCAACTACCTGCGCAATGTGATCAGCACCACTTGGGATAAGGATGATCAGCCTTCCGCCAGAGACCTGGAAAGCCCCAAAAAACTGACAAAAATCTATAAGAAACTCATCCCCAGCATGTTCGACGATACCGCCATCGATGCCTATTTCAATGCCCAGCCCGGTTGGGGAAATGCGGACAAGTATGGTCGAAACACGTCGATGGATGAGCACTATTGGAAGTTGGCTTTTGGCGATGAGACCGCTGACGGGGATGCCCTGAAATGCGAAATAGCTCCTGATCTGAGGTCTAATTAATAGTTGTTGGCCGAATAAATCCGGCCCTACATTGGTGATCTATCTATTTGAGTTACCGGCGGAACTTTGGTCGAATTCATTCGACCAATTCGACTGGCAATTCCACGACAGTCAACGGGCCCGTGACCAAGTGTGTCAGCTCTATGAAACATTCTGTGCTACATTTTAGTTAGACAGGGGAAAATTTTCTGTAGAGGTGAGCTGATTGCCCGGCACGCTTTAGAATCTTTGGCCTTTCTCCAATCCCCAAGCAGTTTGTTTGCAGGTTGCGGGGTCTCATTGGAGAGCCGGCACTGGGCATCCGCACAATATCAACAGGCACTGGCGGGCAGGGAAATCTGAGATGCAAAATACCCAGGGTGTGGAAATATCCAGCCTCTCCGATATAGGCCGGGCGCGCTCGGAGAATCAGGACAGCATTCTCGTCGACCCTGAGCACGGTCTTTTTATACTTGCCGATGGTGCGGGTGGTGGGCAGGGAGGGGGTACCGCCAGCCGCCTGACCGTAGACAACATGGCGGCTGCCCTGAAACCAGCACATCGCAAGTTGCCGCGCTTCCCTTTCTGGAACAGTAAATCCCGAATTCCCCGGCTGACCCGATTTCTGTGTGATGCTGCCCAGGCCGCCAACCAGGCAGTCTGGGATCGTGCGGCGGCAGTTCCCGATCTGGCCGGCATGGCATCCACGCTGGTTGCCGGTGTGATCGATGTGCACCGATGTATCTCCATCACGGCGGGGGATTCCCGCATCTACCGTTTTCACGACAGCCGTCTGGAGCAGATTTCCCTGGACCACAGCCTCTCTCGGTCCCTCATCGATCAGGGATTCTTCTCAGAGGGGGACAGCGGTGCCGCCAAATACCGGAACGTGCTCACACATGCCGTGGGAATGCAGGACAATATCGAGGTATCGACGTATGATTTCCCGGTAGAAGATAATGATCTGATACTGGTCTGTTCGGACGGCCTGACAAACATGGTATCAGACGAAAACATCGCATCGATTCTGTCAACAGCCGGCCCGCTGGAAGATAAGGTCGAAGCGTTGGTCAGAAATGCCAATGACGCCGGCGGGCTCGATAACATTTCGGTCGTATTGGCACGACGCAACAACCCTGCCTCGTTCTGGTCCCGGTTGTTGGGTTAGAGATTTACTACCCAGTGAGGATAGATTTTCCATGCCGAAACTACAACTAATAGAAGATAATAAAACGGTCTCCTCATTCGACCTTTCCGATGGGGAAATCATGATCGGACGGGATGACCAATGCGAAATCCCCCTGGATGACGAAGCCATAAGCCGCCAGCATGTCCGTATTTTCACCCTGATGGGCGATGCCTTCCTCGAGGACATGGGGAGCAGCAACGGTACCTATGTGAACGGGCAACTTTCCCGGAAATGCGCGCTGAACGACGGTGACGTGATCCAGATAGGCAAAAAGGAACTCAGATTCTCCCATCCGCCGGAAGCCCGGCAGGCCGGACAGAACACCGTGGACCTGGATGCGACACAGATCATCCCCCCCGGGGAATTCGGTCCTGAAACCAAGGCTGTCAAGCAGGAAAAACGTTCCCGGGAAGGCATCTCGCCGGTAATATTAGCCGCTCGGGAAACCACAAAACCTGAGGTCAAACAAAGGGTTCGAGGCAGACAAACTGAATCCCGGGGATTCTGGGGCTGGCTTCGAAGGCTTTTCTCCTGAGGAACCCCTGATAAAGCCAATCCAGCGATATTGCAGACCGATTAACGGAACCTGAACTAAATCGGTGGCATCAGAGGGACGCATTGATTTCAGATAACCCAGACATGCTATGTTTTTAGCAGGCTGGCTGCAGATTCAAATATTACTCAACTGGTTTATAACAGAGCGCAGAAAGCTATCGTGGACTCACCTACGGACATCACTCAGAAATTCGTCGAGAAGCAGTATCTGATCGACAATGGCCCGGCGGACATCCTCCTCTATCCGGAACGTCTGTATCACTTCCTGAGCAATCATGAATTGATCCATTCCTTCAGTCAGCCGGAGCAGTTGGAAAAGGCCTATTTCAGAGATGCGAACGAATCACACTCGGATTCGAAATCCTGCGTGATCGACTACCCAAAAGCCCGTGTGATACGAAGTGCTTCAATTCAGGTCATGCTGGATTCGCTGTTTCGGGAGGAACATCTGTGCCCCGTCAGACTCGAGCAGCACGGCGAAGACTACGAAATGCTGCTGGCACCCCTGTCGGATGAGAACCTGACGAAGCTGGATCACTTCTACGTTGCGTTTCGGATCGACATCGCCAAGGCCTATCGTGTAAGGCGCGGTATTTTAAATCTGCCCTTCAAATCCGGCGACCTCCCCGATTGCCTGGCCAAGATGTTCGTGGAAATGAATGCGATCTATGAACAAGGCATGGGGCGGGTAGACGGCATGAGGGTGAGTGACGAGTCATTCAATCCGGATGCCACCATCGTTGGGCTCAGCCCTGAAGAGCTGGTGCGGCTATTCAAGAAAGGCGACAACTGAATCGGGCTTCCACTGTTATCACCCGCTGCGGGCCGGTCTTTTCCCGCAGCGGTTGCCGTTCCCGTAATCCACTGGGCGGTACATCGTGGGCGGAGTGCGTTGTTCTCATCCCGTATCTCACATGTACAGTAGCCCGCACACAGTCAGGAGCCTTTTGTAGTGTGCTATCCTTTTCCCATGATTTTTTCCGGTCCGCGAGTCTTGGTGGAAACGTGCCGCGCATTGGAAGTACAAGCCCGATCTAACTAGAAAAATGGAATCCGAAATCAGGAAAATCGGTAAGTATGACATCCTGTCGATCCTTGGAAAAGGAGCGATGGGTACGATTTACAAGGGAATTGATCCTGTCATTCAGCGTCACGTGGCGATCAAAACCATCAGTAAACAGATTCCACACACAGAGCAGCAAACCCTCAAAGACCGATTCATCAGGGAAGCGCAGGCAGCGGGAAGGCTGCAGCATGTCAATATCGTGGGAATTTACGAGTACGGGGAAGAGGCAGAGCAGGCCTTCATCGCCATGGAGTTCGTCGAGGGTCTAACGCTCACCGATAAACTGCACGCCCATATCCAGTTCACAATCCCAGAAATCTGCAACATCATGTCGAAGGTGCTGGACGCACTGGGCTACGCCCATTCGATGGGCGTCGTACACAGGGATATAAAACCGGGAAACATTATTCTGACCGGTGCAGGCGAGGTGAAGGTCACGGATTTCGGCATCGCCCGTCTGGAATCATCGACCATGACACAGATCGGTACTGTTCTGGGGACACCGGGATATATGTCTCCGGAGCAACTGGTTGGTGAGCAGGTTGACAGCCGTTCCGACATCTTCTCCGCAGGCGCACTCCTGTACGAACTACTGACCGGTGAAAAGGCATTCAGCGGATCGACATTCGCTTCGGTGATGTACAAGATAATGAATACAGATCCGGTGGCACCGGCAAATCTGTGCCCCACCGTTCCGAGTGCATTCGACGCAATCGTCAGCAAGGCCCTCGCTAAGAAGCCCGAAGACCGGTTTCAGACAGCGAAAGCGTTTTCGGACGCCATCGCCGGGATCAGGCAGGGCCATTCTCCCGCTGCGGGTCAAGCGACGCAGCTGCCGGATGAAGAGCCCCCTGCCGAGGCAAAAAAACCTCAAGCGCCCGCCGCAGAGGATGTTGCCGGGGAAATCAGACCGGATTCCCCGCCGCTTCAGGAAGATCCCAATGCCACCAGGATCTCACCGCCCCCCCAGCCCCGGAGTGGTGGGAACAAAGCCTATATCTTTGGGGGAATCCTGATCCTCGTTATTGCCATCGCTGCGGGCTATCCAGTATGGCAGAGTATCATCGAAAAGCGGGATCTTGACGTCACAGCGCCGTCAACTGTCAAATACGAGCCGGGTCAACGGCTGAGAGACTGTGAAACCTGCCCTGAGCTCGTGGTAATCCCCCCCGGAAACTTCACCAGGGGCTCACCCGACTCGGAAAAAGAACGCCAGACCAGCGAAGGACCCCAGCAGATTGTCGGCATAGGCTATCCGCTGGCAGTAGGCAGGTACGAGGTCACTTTCGATGAATTCGGGGAATTCATCGGGGAGACAGGTTATCAGTCCTCTGGCTGCACCATCTATGAAGGTGACTGGCTGGGTAAAAAAGAGAGCAGTTGGACCAATCCCGGATTTAAACAGACGGGCAGACATCCCGCCACCTGCATCGCCTGGAGTGATGCCCAGGCCTACATTAAATGGCTTTCAGGCAAAACGAGCCACACCTATCGGCTCCTGTCGTCATCAGAATGGGAGTATATCGCCAGAAGCGGCATCCAGACCTCGAGGTCCTGGGGAGACGACGCCGATAGGGCCTGCCGTTACGCCAATGTCGCGGATTCCATTGCCGAAGAAAAATATAAGGGATGGAAGGTGCACAACTGTAAGGACAATTTCGTCTACACTGCACCCGTAGGCTCATTCGAACCGAACAATTTAGCCGTATACGATATGCTGGGTAATGTCTTCGAATGGGTGGAAGACTGCTGGAACAAGGATTACCAGGGCGCCCCCACCGACGGCACCTCATGGACGAGCGGTGACTGTGATCAGAGAGTGCTGCGGGGCGGTTCCTGGTTCAGCATGCCCCGGTTCGTCCGCCTGGCATTTCGCAACCGTTTCAGTCCTGATTATCGCAGCAGCACATTCGGATTTCGTGTTGCAAGAGTTCTGGAGTAAGGGATCGTTACGGCATGATGTGACACTTGTCATTCTCTATTTCGATAGTCGATGTTCACAAAGTTATCGGAGCCTGCATGTCACGACAGGAACCGGCAATCCATAACGAGGGAGGGATCATGAGAGTAATCATCTCGCTGCTACTGCCCATACTGCTGGTGGCACTGACCGGGGGATGTACGGTCAAGGTGCCCACCATTGCCCATACCCATATCGGCCATACGATAACCGCCTGGCAGGACACGCCCGACCGGATGGGACTCCTGGTCGTTGCGGAAAGAAAGGCGCAGGAAGCCTCTGAACATGCCGGACGCGCCAGTACGGAAGGCAGAGATATTGATGTTGTCAAATCAGCTGTTTCCAAGGTACTCATTGCCACAGACCCGCAGAGCACCCGTTCCACTGCAATCAAAGTCGGCCCTCCCTATGGTCTGAAACAGGCGCTGACCGGGGCAATAGACCACATCACCTTTGCGGCGAACTCCGACGACGCCACAGCGAACATGAGAAATTTTGCCGTCGAGTTCGACGGAAACAGTGCCGCGGTGATCGAGCGATGTGACCTGATCACCGTGCTCGGCGAAGACATCAGTGCCTCCTCTTCGTTCGAGGAAGCGGATATTCTGGCTCAGGAAATCTTCAGCCTTACCCAGGCGAACCTGAGCGGTGTCGATTCCGACGGAAACGGGGTCGTAGGAAGCTCACCCGAAGAGTACGGGCTTCGGCAGCTGCGCTCGGAACTCGACGCCATGCTGGCCCGGGAAGATCCACCTTATTCGACCGTAAACCGTTGGTATGTACTCAACCTGATCCAGTTACCCACCGGTGAATGGGCCTTCAAGGAACGGTCTTCAGATAGCGGTGGGGGCGGTGGCGGCGGATACTGATAACTCGTGATGCACCCGAAAAAACCTTTTGCGCACAGGCCTGCGGTGACGGTCCTGCTGGTATCGATACTCTGCGGCGTGCAAACGAGCGGAAACGCAGCCGTGAGCTGCATCTCTTCCACGGGCAAAGCAGATATCGATGCCTGCGAACAGGTTTTGAAATCCGACCCCCGCGACAGGAAGGTGCGTATCGCACTGACTCAGGCCTTGATCGAGCTCGGGCGGCACGAGGAGGCTGTGAGCATGCTCAGGTCCGGGCTTGAAATCAATCCCGAAGATTGGCAGATGAGGAACATGCTGAAGCTCGAGGAGAGTTTTCTCGAGGAACAGAACTGGTCGGAAAAACAACGTGCCCTGCGTGCGAGCAGCGGCACGGGAAAGGTCGATCCGAAAATCAAAGTCAACATTATCCGCTGCACGAAACTGAAAGGTGAATCAGCCCTGAGTGCCTGCAACGAGGGCCTTAAAACACGGCCCGACGATCCCGATCTGCTCATGGGCAAAGGCGATGCCCTCTTTGGCATGAACCGCGTAACCGAAGCCATTCTGTCGTATCGAAGCGCACGGGAGCTACGACCCTCCAACCGGGAACTCGCAAAACGGCTACGGCGTGCCGAGTCGAAACGGAACACCCTGTCGGGGCAATGCCTGAAATCAACCAAAAGGGCCGGCGCGCTGGAGGCCTGCAACATGGCATTGCTGAAGGGCGCACCCGACGAGCCTCGCATACAAAAGCGGCGCGGCGACCTCCTCACAGCCGACAATAAAAAAGCGGAAGCCCTGCAGGCCTACAAGGAAGCCGGGAGGCTGATGCCGTCAGACAAGGACATCAACCGGAAGATCGCCAGCCTGGAAGGGAGGAGGACTCCCGACACCACCACAAAAACGACGACCAAAATTGCAGTAAAAGCCGAATCGATTCCCAAAATCCGGGTCGTATACAGCAATGCACCCCTGAAGCCCGGAATAACCTACTGATTGTCGGGGAGGCTGTCCTATTTCCCGAGTTCCAGGTACAGGTCAAGGAGCAGGCGGTACTCCTCTTCCAATCGGTCCCGCTCTGTCTCCAGCGAGACCATGGATCCACCGGATGCGCTCTTTTGTTCCAGGACGGCGATATCCCCACGTAATCGGGCCAGGTCCTGTTCCAACCTCGCCTGTTTTGCTTTCTCCTCTGACAGATACAGGCGTTTGTTCCTGATATCCTGCATCAGCCGTTCCGTCTCCCGGTCCAAACGCGCCAACCTGGTCTGAATATCTCTCAGACGTGCCTGGTGCTCCGCTTTGTCCATTTCCAGACCTTGCTGTTCGGTCCTCAGTTCCTTCTGCATCCCCTCCAGGCGCTCCAGACTCTCTTCCCGTTCATCGATCCGCTTTTCATAGGCACCTGAGCTGAGACCATGCACACCGCCGGCCAACCCACCCTGGTGAGGATCGTCAGTGGTCGCGCATGACGCGGACAGCAGGCTACAGATCAACACCGGGTAAAGGGGCTTCATCTTGATTCTCCAGTATCTTTTAAACCTGACAGCGCTTCCCGCCATACGGCATTCCCCCTCCACCGGGGCATTGCATCGATGGGACACGCCCGCATGGGGACCGGAACGGTTCATATCGTCAATCGCTCGTCGATCTGGGCGAGCTGCACCGATTGGGCCTGAAGCTGGTCCATATTCTCCTTGAGTGAAGAAATCTCATCTTCCAGCTGTTGGACATAGATGTCGTCACCGCCTTTCGCCTGTTTCCTCTCTGCTGCCACCGCCACCTTAATGTCATACTCCTTCTTGAGGTCCTCGTAGACCTTATCCACGCTGGCAATCTGCTCTTTGAGGGACGCTCTCTCAGCCTGTACCTCATCCCTGCTGGCCATGCCAGCCCGGTAGCGTGACTCCAGCAAACCGGCCCGTTTCTCCAGTTGGACAATGTCCTCCCGTAACTGGTCGTTGTAGGCGGTTGCTGTATCGTTATACTCCTTCGCGGAAGCGATCTCTGAATTCAGGAAATCCTCCTCAGTGGCATACTTCTGTTTTCGCTCGGCAATCTCGTTTCCCACCAGATAGCCGACCCCCGCGCCCGCGGCGGCGCCGATGAGGGTGCCCGTGGTACGGTTGTCTCCACCCAGCGCGTAACCCAGCAGACCGCCGAGCAGAGCGCCCATGGCAGCACCTTCCGTGCGGGTGCGGGTTGCATCCGAGGAACCGGAGGACCTTGTTGAAGTGGTGGGCTCAGGTGTGTCCCCGGAAACCACCGGGTCGTCGTTCTTGCTGGGATTGCTTTGACAACCGGCAGCCAACACACATGCCACCAGCGTCGGCAGAATTGCCTTGGGTAATGATATCGTCATTTCCGATGCTCCCGTGTGCCGGCTTCCTTAGAGTTATTCAGTCCGCCAGGTTCTTGAATGTCTGGTGAAAGTCCTCTCGCCAGCCCTCTGCATTGCTTCGCCGCAGTTCGCGGTACTCTTCCAGATGTCGCCGCATCACGACCAGGGCTGCTTCAGAACGCCTGGTCAGGCGGCTGTCCGCCAGGGACACAAGGGCCTGCTCCCTGTGGTCCCTGTTGAACTCGCCGAGTTTTTGCACGTTCTCCAGGTAGCGTGCGAACACCTCTCCCATATAGGTTTCTCTTTTCTGTATCTCGGCGTTGATTTTCGCCGCGAGATCCTGGTAGCGCGTGGACATGGCAGACAGTTTTTCCACATCCAATAGATTCTGCCGGAAACTTTCCAGCTTGAAAACATCCCTTCCCAGACCGGTAGCCTCGCGCATCAGATCGCGAGCGGTACTCCGGGCGGATTCGCGCATGGAATAGTCCAGCCGCAATTGGGCATTGTCGATATCCTGCTGAATGCGCGACAGTTCCGTCTTGAGGTGCGTGTTCTGGTTCAGGACCTGGTCGATACGTGCATGGGCGGCCGTGAGCTGACCCGATGCCTGCGCCACCAGGTTGTCCAGGGTTCTGCCCACCGGCATCGTCGCACGCACACCGGTCCGATAATTGCTGTATTCCTGCTGCAGGTTTTGACGGTTTTCCGTGCTGCGCACCACATTGGCTCCGATGGCAAGGCGCATGCCGGTATTGTATGAACGCCATTCCCGCATCGCCGTATCATCCGTCACCCAGCGATAGATCTCCACCTCTTCCCGACGGGAGGAACGCAGGTCGCGGGCCCTTGTACCCACACTGCCGCCTCTGGCCACCAGACCACCCGGCTGACCCTGCCACCATTCCGGCCTGAACAGGCCCTCGCATATCTCCTGGGCGTTACCCAGGGTGTCATGCAGACCCAGCCGATTCGGCTTTCTCAGCCCGACGGGTCGGAGCCTGTGTTTCGCGTTCTCCAGATGCCAGGCGTAACTGGTTACCTGATTTGCAGGGAATGGCAGTGTCCCCTTGAAACTGCCGTCCTTGAGGGCAGGCAGGCCGCCACGGGCGGCATACTCCCACTCCAGTTCAGTGGGCAGCCTCATAAACCCCGGCGACGCCCCGGTCCTGGGCATACTTTCGAGGCGCTCCGGATGTGCCGAATCGAAGAGCCACAGGTTGTACCGGTGAATAAATTCGCGCATATCCTGCCAGGGAACGAACACCAGGGGCCGACTCAAGGCCTTTTGGAGTTTCTTCCCTTCCATGCCCGGCAGAGACCCTTTTTCCTTGGTATCACCCGTCACCTGCAACAGCCTGTCCAGACCCATTACCGCGACAAACTGGGCCTTGGTTACCTCGTACTTGCCCAGATAGTAGCTTCGCCCCCTGCCCGTGGACTCCATAAACGAGCCGCTGACCTGGAGACGCTGGAGGCCTTCGAATATCCCCCCTTCGCCGTCGCCCACCTGCACGATACGCTCCGGGTCTCCCCAGAAACTGGTCCCCGGCACCACCATTTCGCGAAACACCATCTCCATACCGCCGGGCATTGGCAGTATGAGATCACCTTCAGCGGGCTTGGGGTTGTACGCCGTCTTTGGGGGCACTCCGGCACAGATGATCGAGGGCCAGACGATCAACAACAGAAGCATGGAGATCGGGAAGCGGTTACTCATACCGCAATGCCTCTGCCGGGTCGACGCGAGTGGATTTCCAGGCCGCAAACAGGGTGCTGATCCAGGCCAGCGCCAAAGTGCCGAGCGACGCAACGCCCAGGTAGGCCGGGGGCAGCTGGCAGATGCGCTGTCCCATCGCCAGATCCGCGGCAAACACCTGATTGATAACCGAAGCCAGCAGAAGATATCCCCCCGACGCCGCCCCCAGGCTCAACAGGGCGATGAGCAGTCCCTGATAAACGGGAAACCGAAACATATCGCGGCGCGAAAAACCCAGCAGCCGCATCACGCCAAGTGGCTGTTTCTTGCGTTCCACAGCCGCATAAAGACTGGCCACCAGGGCCGCGATCCCGCCCAGGATACCCACCACTGCAACCAACCAGAAGATACGGGTCAGTCCCCTGTCCAGGACGCGGATGCGCTCGATGGCCTCGATCTCGGCGATGACCTCTATGTCCTGGGCACGCATCTCCCGCACCAGTTCCGGTACCTGGTCAATGTTATTGGTGAACAACCGGAATCCCCGGAAACCTGTGCGTTCCAGCAGAAATTCCCCCTCTCCATCATCGTAGCGCATCTCCCGCTGCTGTGCCGTGCGAAGGGCGCCGAGCAGTTCCACCGGAACGATGGCCCGGTCACCGGGACTCACACCGGCGGGGTGCAGGGGAAAACTCAACGCTTTCTCTCCCTGGGATACCGTCGCCCGAATATCACCCTGATCCCATGTGGTACCGAGAGGCAGCAATATGCTGCGCCATCGTTCGCCTCCCGACTCCGGGTCCAGCCCCCCCCATGGAGGCGCGGTCAGACCGAGTGCGGCCGCTTTGCTCCTGGAGAGGGACAGGCCGAATACCGGGATCTCCGTGTACCCGTTTCCCGCTGTCAGTTTCAGGTGACTGATGTTGGTGTAGGGCATGAGCACTGCCCCGCGTCCCCGCAGTTTCTCTTTCAGGGCACGCAGACTGGCGAAGGTCAGTGCCCGCTGACGGGCACTCAGATCATAGATGCTGCGTCCTGCCGGGGGCACCAGCCCGGTCCGATCACGAAAACTCCCCACATTCAGTTTTTCGATGCGGCTCAACCCGGTATTGACGATCATGCCGCTCTCCTCCACCGGATCGAGAGAATCGGTCAGAACCACCAGTATCCCGTCAAGACTGAGCCACGGGCGGGCCAGACTCCCGGGCCAGCCCCTCTGCGGCACCGCCAGCCCCTCTTTGTAGGACTCCACATCCAGGACGAAATCGAGGGGCGCATAGACCCGCGGCACAGTACCGGCCCGAGGTTCCAGCACGGCAACCACCCGCAATCGGGCCCCGCCAGCCTCACGTTTATGGCCTCTGGTTCGAGTGGCCTTAACGGTGAGCAACTCCCCGGCGGTGACACCGAGTTCCTCGGCAGCAGTCCGGGTCAGGACACATTCACCCGGCCCGGGAATCACGGACCCGTTTTCCAGCAGCAGCGGATCCCCTTCCCCCGTGGGAACGAGGTCCCACAGCCTGGCAGGTCCGCCTCCGGGATCCTCCACACTGAGAATGGACGATGCCGGCAGCACGGTGGGCATGAGGAATGACACATCCGGTCGTGCCGCCAGTGTCCGGTACCAGTCGTCGGGGTACTCCCTCGTCTGGGCCGGCTTGATCTCCCGGAAAACGGGATCCTGCACCAACCGGTCCCTCAAGGTTGAGATGGTCCCGTGCTTCAGGCCCATGAGCAGCATCAGCGGAGCGATGATCGCCGCCAGGGCCAACACCATGCAGAGGGTGAGCACCCATTCGTGGGCCAGATCGGCCATCGCCAGGCCAAAAACGAGACGCCTACGCGGTTTCATAGCCTGGCACACAGGTTGCGCGCGTCGCGGAAGCTGAGGGCGCCTCCAGCCTGTAGCTGTAAATACGGTCGGCGAATGCATCCACCAGGCCGAGGTCGTGACTGACCATGACCACGGCACTGCCCTCCGCCCGGGCCATGTCGCGAAAATCCTTCACAATGGCGTGGGCGCGAGTACTGTCTACCGCAGCCGTCGGTTCATCGGCCAGTACGATAGCGGGCCGGTGGGCGATCGCGCGGAGTATGGCAACCCGCTGTCGCTGACCGCCGGAAAGATAGCGGGGTTTCTTGTCCAACAGGGATTCCAGCCCCATACCCGCGGCCAGGGCGGCGACATCCTGCTCCGCACCCTGCTTCAAACGCTGTGACAGCCCGATATTCCGGCGTACGCTCAGGAAGGGCAGCAGACCGCCGCTCTGCAGCACATATCCAAGCTGCTCCCGCCGCACACGCGCCAGCGCCTCTTCGTCGCCGGCACGCCAGATAGCCTTGATGTCAATAGAAGGGGCGTTCTCACCTTCCTTCAACAGGAAACTGCCCACCGACGTCGGCTGCAGTACCAGGGCCAGAATATCCAGCATGGTACTCTTGCCGCAACCGCTGGTTCCCACCAGGGCGACGAACTCCCCCGGACGCAGTTCGAAGGCGGGAACGTTCAGTTCAAAGGACACCCCTCCCTGCTCGCGAATCCTGGTCAGATCACGAATCGAGATCAGCTTCCCTCCCTGCTCTGTACTCTTCCCTCGGCCCTCGGCCCTCGGCCCTCTCTTCACGGCAAATAGCCAAGATGCAGCGGATAGACCTTGTAGGCATCCGGATCGTCTTCATTGAGCTTGACCCACCCGTCTACCTGCTCGTTGATGTCCCGATACTGTTTGAGTTTTGCCTGCAAGCCGATCTCCAGGGCCGCCCGCTGATCTGCGGTCAGGCTGGCATAACTGTCATTAGTCAGGGACAACACCTCGCTCTTGTAGGGCAGCGCCTCGATAAACCTGGGCAACAGCCCCGTTTCCGCCAGCCTTCCTGCCTGGGATATCTGGTCAGGATTTTTCATGGTGGTCGATGCCACGCTCTGTAAGGCTTCGAACAGTCTGATCTGATCATCCTGCTGCTTCCTCATGGCCTCCATCACCCGATCCAGCGCCTGGATCAGGCTGCTCAGCTGGGTCTTGGTCACCAGTACCCGCACCTCCAAGCTGCGCAGTGTGGGATTGGTCAGATCGCGATCGAGCGACCATACCAGTATGTCCTTCGGCGGTTCGGTATCGCGGCCCAGGTACTCGACGAGTGCCGCCTTTCTCACAGCGGCTGCTGCCGCACGGGCCTCCTGCTCCGTCCTGGACATATCGGCCTGCTTCCCGGGACCGGACTCTTTTTCCAGCAGGGCCGTTACCGTGGCCGACATGCCTCGCACGGCATCCGTGAATGCCCGGTAGTCGGGTTCTGCACCAATGTCGACGCGGATCAGCGCCGAATTTGCAGAGCCCCGCACTCTGCTCAGGGTACCGAACTGGGCATTGGCAATCGGGTGGTCGCTTCCCATGCGATGGTCTTTCAGATGCCAGGCGATCAGATGCAGTCCTTTGTCCGCCAGGGTTTGCATGAGTACCGCTTCGTCCTTACCGGTAGTGCTCTGCCTGTGCCTGGGGGGGTGGGCACTGGCATCGCCCACCAGGACCAGGATACGCAGTGAATCCTCCCGCCAGCGGCTGTCGACCGCCATGTCGATGCCCGCAAACACCTCCTCTGCGTAATCCACGCTGCCAATGCGCGTCGCCCTGGCTTCGTTGTCAACCAGCACAATGAATTCTTTGGAAGAGAGAAGCTCCGGCGTAAAATTTTTCGCGGTGAATTCCAGGGCCGGGATCTGGTCCACGCTGTCACGATAACCCACCAGTCCAAAGCGCACCCGTTTTTCCAGCCCATTCCCGGAGACTACCCGCTCGGCCAGCTCCCTGATCGCCTTCCGGGTATTGTCGATATAGGGCTGCATGGATCGGGTCATGTCCATAACGAAGACTATATCCACGTTCAGTTCCCTCGCCGCTTCAGACTCCAGGTCCGCTTTTTCCAGCACACTGTCCAGGTACTGCTCATCCTGGAGCGTGTCGGCTCCGCGGGCATCGGGAACCGCTGCCGCCAGACGCAGAAAACGGGCTTCGTCTCCGTCGATATCAGTCAGTTCGTGATCTACGATCGGCAGCAGGTAGAAGTTCTCGTTGATGCTAACGAAACGTTCCGGTTCCTTGCTGACGATCACCGCGGGCGGTTTCCTTTGATCGATGCTTGTGTAGATGGCGCGCGCCAGGATCTCCCTGTCATCGGATTCCGTGATTGTCCTGAGATCATCCAGATACTCGAACATCAATACCCGCTGCCGTTCCTCTTCGTCGACCCCGGGATGGGTGTAGGCCACCACCAGGGCCTGGCGCCACTCCACGACATCCACGGCGAGCAGCCAGCCGAAGGGCGGGCCTTTCTCAGTATTACCCACTTTGTACCAGCCTCTGGGTTCTGCGGGATCGTTCAGATCGATATCTTCACGGGAGAATACGTACAGGGGTTTCAGGGCCGTCAGCGATTCCGGCGCCAGTGCATCGTAATCCACCCGTTTTTGCTGAAAGACGCTGCTGAAGGCCCTCGCAAGCACTCTGAATGGCTGCCCGGTATCCGCTTCCCGGCAAACGGAAATACCGTCGCATTGAATCTCCGGCAGCTTTTTTGTCTGTCTGGCTTCCGGCGGTGATGGGAGATCCGCCTCCGGGTTGAACGGGCCTGTTTTTGAGGGCGGCACAAGCAGCGGTTGCAACGCGGGTTCAAGGGGGTCCGCTTCGGGATTAGAGGATACGGATGCCGCGACTGCGGAATCGGTAAGAACCGGATCGAAGGACTCTCCCGCCGAACGAGACCAGACACCCGCGGTCCATGCGGCGGTGACGAGGGCTAGCGTCATTTTCAACAGTGTCTTCGATCTGGCCATTTTCTGTCCCCTCTATTCGACTGCCGGTTCATGTCCAAGTATTCAGCATTTGAGGCTTCTTGAAAACAGCGGGATATCGTCCGATGATTTTCATTCCGACATCACCACGAAAATTCACGGCAGGTAATCCAGTTGCAGCGGGTAGAGCCGGCTTCCGCCACCTCCCTGGGGACTCAGGTCTGCCCAGCCGTCTACTGTCTCGTTAATTTCCCGGTACTGGTTCAATTTGGCCGTCAGGCGATCGAAGAGACCGGAACGCTGTTCTGCGGTGAGGCTCGCATAGCTGTCCCGGTCCAGCGACAGTATCTCGCTTCTGTAAGGCAGGCCTTCGATAAAACCCGGGACCAGCCCCTGGCGAATCAAATCATTGGCACGTGCGATATCATCCGGGCGCTTCATCGTCTGGGCCGCCAGGCTCTGCAGGGAGTCGAAAAAATCCATCTGGCCTTTTTTCGCCTCGAGCATGGCAGCAAGGATGCGATCGAGGGCCAGGATCAGGTCGCTCAGCTGTTCGCGGGTCAGCAATACCCTTACTTCCAGGGCTCTGTTCACCGGATTCGTGAGATCCCGGTCCGCAGCCCAGACCAGCAGGTCCCGTGGCGGTTTCGCATCGCGGCCAAGATACTCCACCATGGCGGTGCGCATGATTTTCTGCATGGCACTGTCAGCCTGCCCCGCCACGCTGTCGTCGTCCGCAGCAACAGCATCCAATGTATCGAGGGCACCGGATCCCTGTATCTGCACTACCTGCAACGATTCATCGATACGGCTGTTGATCCTCCCCACCGCTTCCTGGAAATCATCCAACTGCTCGGTGTGCACCGGGACCAGGGCGGAAACGGACTCTCCCCGAACAAGGGACAAGCGGGAAAACTGGGCTTCTGCAACGGGATGATCCCCGGTGTGACGGGGGTTACGCAAATGCAGGGCCATGATGTGGACATTGAGGTCTTGGGCCGCCATGCGCAGCACCTCTGCATTCTTACCCGTAGTGCTCTGGGGATGCCTGGGCGGATGGCCACTGGCATCGCCGACCAGCACCATGAAGCGCAGGCTGTTATCCCGCCAATCCGAGTCCAGTCCCGTCTGTATTCCCGCAAAGACATCCTCAGAATACCCGGGGCTGCTCACCCGTGCCGCCCGGGCCCGCTTATCGAGCAACTGGATGAAGGCATGCACATCCACCAGTTTCGGGGTGAAATTGCGGCTCGTGAATTCCAAGTCCGGTGCCCTGCGGATGTCATCCCGAAACCCAACCAGACCGAAACGGATGCGATCCTCCAGACCGGCCTCAACAATACGCAGGGCGATGGACTTCATGGCCGCCTTGGTACGATCAATGTAGGGCTGCATGCTCAGAGTCATATCCATGACAAACACGAGATCCACCCCCATATTCCGAATACGCGCGGGATCGGGTGCGGCCTTTTTCTCGATGCGCCGATAAGCATCGTTACTCAATATATCCGGCTTATCCCCGGCGGCACGATCACCCGGTATGGCGGAGGCCAGTCGCACCAGGCGCATGTCGTCGCCGGACAGATCCCTGAGTCTGTGATCCACCACCGGCAGCAGGTAAAAATTCCTGGTGATATCGACAAAGGCCTCAGGCTCTTTGCTCAATACCTGCTCCGGCACGCTTCCGGCTGCGATCTGTTCGTAGATGGCGAGTGCCTGCAGTTCGGGTTTGTCCGATTGCAGAAGGGCGTCCAGTTCCTCCAGACGACGAAACATGAGCACGGGTTGACGGGCCTCCTCCCGGGACCCCGGATGAGTAAAGGCAACTGTAAGCGCCTGACGCCACTCCAGCACATCCGCCGCCCGCATCCACCCGGCAGGGGACCCCCTTTCCGTGTGAGACACCAGGTAACGTCCCTGGGCAGCCCCGGAGGCATCGGTGATATCGGAACCTTCGCGGGCGAAGACGTACAAAGGCAGGAAGGGCCGCACACTGTCCTCGGTAATCACGGAAAAGCCGGGATCGGCGTAGATATGGCTGAAGGAACGGGGCAGCACCATCAAGGCCTGATTCGTCGTGGTTTCCCGGCAGACGTGTTGCCCGTCGCATGTCAGCGGCGGCAGCCCGCCCTGAGCCGGGGCGAACACCGACAACAACAGTACCAGTGTCCGGATATTGACCTGACAAACGTGTGCGTCTTTCATAGAATCAAACTATACCTGAGCCCCTCAGAGCCTGTACTATCCTGCTCAACTCAAAAAAAAACAGCAAAAAGGTGGCGGATAGAATAAATATAATTCCCTCCTTCCCCTTTTACTACTATAACCACCTCCCCTTTCGCTCGATTGAAAATCAATGACCTGGAATCCACATTCCACTTCAGCCTGGTTTTGTATACTCTATGCCAGGTTCTGAGTTTTGCCACATCGCCGGTATATGCTGAACCTATCCTTTCGCCGGCTGTGCGGACAGAAAAGCTCAAGCAGGCACATGCTGATGGAAGCACCGGTTGGTAAACATTGACTCGTCAACGGAGAACAAAATGACCAAAGCATTATTGGTCCGTGAACATGCACAATCCGCTGCACCGATTTTCAGAAAGTCCGCCCTGGCTGCCATGGTCAGCCTTGTTGTCGTGGTCAGCGGTTGCCAGAGCAATCCCTTTCAGACAGAAAATCCCTATACGGGCGAACAGGAGGTCAACAAGACCACCAAAGGCGCCGGGATAGGCGCAGTGGCAGGGCTGGTTGCAGGCGCGATTGCCGGTGGTAGCCGTAAGAACCTGCTGATTGGGGCGGGTGTCGGTGCACTCGCCGGCGGGCTCGTCGGCAACTACATGGACAGACAGGACGCCAAGCTGCGCGCCCAGCTCCGCGGAACCGGAGTCAGTATCACCCGAATCGGCGACCAGATTGTGCTGAACATGCCGGGCAACGTGACCTTTTCTACCAACTCGAGCAACATATCAGCGAATTATTATGACGTCCTGAATTCCGTGGCACTGGTGCTTATCGAGTTCGACCAGACTTACGTGGATGTTGTCGGCCATACCGACAGCACCGGATCACTTGAACTCAACCAACGTCTCTCGGAACAACGCGCATCCAGCGTGGCGCGCTATCTCGAGAGTCAGAAGGTGTTATCCGAGCGCATCCTGACACGCGGTATGGGTCCGAACTCCCCAATTGCGCCGAATGACACGGTTGAAGGTCGTGCGTTAAACCGGCGGGTAGAGATCATCCTGACGCCGATCACCTGATTCCGCCTTGTTGCGAACTGCCGCCCATGGGTACCTGTTTCCCTATTCCTGTGACGGGGTGAGCGGCTGCAAAAAAGTATCATTAAGACAAGGGGAATTAGAGACTACCGCAATTCTGTCTCAAAGCCAGCCTCCGGTGTTGCAGACGTATTATGCGGGGTCGTAATAGTCTACCCTGACAATTTTGTATCCGTTTTTTCGGGTGGTTTTCTCTATCACATTCTCCTGCCCCGAGTTCGCATATCCGTCGCCCAGTCTCGTGGCAGGATCATTCATGATAATCCCGCCTTCGGCAGTGGCCCCCACGCAGAGCACGAAGTGGTTGTAGGTAATGTCGCTGTCTTTACCGTAATCCACACGAACCATGGTTGGAAGATTCTTTTCGACACGCTCTTGCAGAAACTTGCGTAGCTTTTGCTCGCTGCCTGTTTTACTGGAGTATTTGAGCTTGTTCGATTTGTCTTGCCTGAAACGCCCGGCGATATTCCACATTACGCTGTTGCCCATGTAGCCGCCTTCGCCGTCGAGAAAGACATCCAGGGTGCCAGGGTCTGCATCGCGGCCGTAGAAGCGCAGGATCATCGCGACGCAGGTGATGGCGCAGCCTTGGCGCTTTATGCTGGAACTCCTCCCCAAGACACGGCTCGCCCAGCGCTGATCGCCCTGGCTGAAGTGGGGAACGCGAGGTGAGATCAGGAGGTTACCGGCGATCGCAGTTGCCGGCAGATCCCCTATTGTCTCCGGTGGATTGGATTTCGTATAGCCGTGCTTCAGCCAGAGGGCCATGGCCTGCTTGGTTGGCTGGTCGACCACGCCGCTCTGGACAAGCTTGACTGCCTTCTGGAATTTTTTGACTGCAGCCCCGGTGTTGTCTCCAAAGGCACCATCCGGCGAGATCCCGCTACCGAAGCCCAGGGACCTGATGTCTTTCTGCATGTCCAGTACATAGGCATCCGGCACATTCTGGATAAGGCTCACGTAAGCTGTATCCCCATTGTCGTCCACACTGCCATGTCGCAATTCCACAACGTCCTTGAGATAGCTTTGCTCCCCCCCGGGATCAGTGGTGACATCGATGGCTTCGATCGGTAGCCCGCGGAAAATCGGCTCCGCCTCCAGTTGCGCAGCCATGGGGGTCATGAACAGGTCGCCTTCCGCGCCACGGCGGCGCACCAAGCCCGCCAGGGTTTTTCCTCCTGCTTTTACCCATCGAGCCATTTCCGACGGCACGGCGCCGTAATCGCTGTTATTCAGCCGCCTGCGCAGCGTGCTGGACTGCAGGTTCCCCGTACCCAGGTTGAAGGTAAAACTGGTCAGTGCTGCAAACTGGTTTTCATTGAGCAACACAGAGATATGACGGTCCACTCCGGCCCCTGCGACCGTAAGATCTTCGCGCAGAAAATGCTCGGCCTCCGCCATTGTGATGGTGCGGCCGTTCACAACATCCTGCTTGCTGACAGTTCCGGTATGTCCATAGCCGATAGTGGGAATACCAACTGCGTCCAGGTAAGCATCGGCTCTGAACCCCTCGAAGTCCTTGATAAGGTTCAGTCCGGCTTGGTTGATTTGACGTACCACTTCGTGACTCCTCCTTTTGGTTGCCGCACAAGCAGCCGTATGTTGCACGAAGGGTCTGTTCCGGCCTGGATAACCCTGGTGCTTCCTGTCGATGAATAGCCGTTGCAGCGTGTATACCGGCTTTATAACCTTATTACCTGCGCATCCTCTGCAAGCTTCGGCTCTATTGAAAGAATCCAAACCATAGTCTAGTCTACTAACTGCTGGTGATGAGATTTTCTATTTTTGGTGTCTTCGTCGCAGACAAAAGCCGGTGCAAAGGAAGTTAAGGGACTGCTCTATGACCGGAGAAAATAGGAATGAAACCGGTGCCAGGACTATCCCAAGGGGCGACTCCGTCACCAACCATATTCTTGAGTTGGCGAACGTGGTGCCATCAACGCAGTTGGCGCTTGACCGGCAACAATGTCAGGATCTGGTCAAGTACCTTGAACTGGCCAGGCAAGCGGGTATCCGGCCTGACGATGAACTTTTCCTTTCGTTGCTGCCTCCGACATTGGTAGTTACGAAATACGCAGTGGATGCCGGGTTTCTTTTTTCCAGCGAACGCAGCAGCCAGCTTGAGTCGGGCGTCCGCCTGGGTGGACGTCTCGTACATTCTTTCCTCGAACTCCTTTACCAAAGCAGCGAGACCCATCGCGATCGCCTGAAGATCGAGGTGGAGGCGCGTCCTTTCACGACTCCGGAGAACAATCATGGCTGACGAACCTGCAATGGACCGGTTGACCGGCCAACTCTATCACCTGCCCGCCATTATCGGCCGACTGGGCATCAGCATCGCCAACGCGCAAAAGGCACTCAACGCAGACTACATGAAAAATGTCGTCACGCTGATGGGCTTGATCGAACGGACACTGGGTAGCCTTAAAGACGACGAGGATGCCAAAAGCCGGGTAGAAGCAATACGTGGCTTATTGGAAGCGCTGGCACCCAGTCGTTATCAGTTTACGGAGACCACCATCGACTTCAGTGCCGATTTGGCGGAGACCATGGATAAAACGGTCTCAGCGGGGCTTGGCTTCGGAACCCAGGCGATTACCGTGAATGCCGCCTACACCAAGGGATACGGCTACGACTATCGGGCCGCGGCGCGCATCACGTCGGTCCTGCATGCCTACGCCCTCAATGGTGAGACAGCCAAGTCATTGCTGAATCGCGCCGCGGACATCCAGAAAGACAAACTGAACATGCCGCAGCTCAGCCAGGTTGAAAAGGAGGTCTGGGACTCCACGGCCGCCGTATTCAATGCGCTGGTGGGAGACACGAGCAAAGAAGTGAAGAAGGTGGCTGCCAAGGAGCCGACCCAGGACGAAACGGAGTAAACGTATGTCCGTAAAGAGGTGCAAAAAAATACCTGTCCGGACTAACATCAGAGGTTAGGGAACCATGGCGACCGGGGAAATCGGTGAGGCCCTTAAGGCGCTCAATAATTCCAGGAAAGGCTTGAAAACAGGTGCAAGGACAGAGGATTGGTCCAAAATCAAACGTTTTCTTACCGACCTCGACCGAAGCATCGCGAATCTGACCAAAGCAATATCCCAACAACCGGACGCTACGATAGCGCCTCCAGCGCCTCCGGCGGGAGCCGCTGAAGCATCCAGAGCCCCGGTTCCTCCTGAAGGCACCGAAATGCGGATAAGTGATTTTTTCGAAAGTGTCGGGGAGGGAGTCGTGGCGGCTCAGGAACGGCTCGATCAGCGTTCCAAGAGTTACCTGGCTAGCAAGCCCGAACTGGCGCTGCCCGCGCTGTTTCGCATCCCCAAGGCCAGCGCTGAGATTCATTTCGCTATCGAGCAGACTAAAACCAAGAAGTTCAGTGTTCTGGTCTACGGTGCAAGCGATACCCGCCAGCACCAGCAACAGCACAAGGTGTCTTTCGATATCATCTCCGCCCCACCGCCCCCGGAAATGCTGCAACAGATTCTGATCCCCAAGGCACGGGATGTATTCGTTACCGGTCCGGCGGAGAGGGAAAGAATCCGTGAACGGATGATCGCCTATGCTCATAGGGTTGGTGAAGATTCGCAGATTGGAAAACATGCCATAGGTCTGGTGGAAGAAGATACCTTTCGGCAACTTCTTATCCTGCGCAGTGACGTTTTTTGGGTGTTGATGCTGCCTCGCGCCCGGAATGAGGGCGGTTTTGCCTTGGATGTCGCCTATGTTTACGCTGAGGAGGGGCAGGACCCGCAGCTCTACGGAAAATGGCCGCCAGTCGCAAAGATGGACGATCGCCTCAACACATTGCTGGCTTTGTTTCTGGAACTCTCAAGGGATCAAGAGAAGCATCTGAGCGATGCCTGACGCGTCATTGCCGGAGATCAATCCCGCGGAGCAGGCCGGGATCTTGATTCGGGAGATGATACGCGGAGACCTCTTGCTACGTTGGAACAGCCTGGCTGAATTGGGAAAGGGCTCACTGGCACCATCCATTCTGTTCTCCCGTCAACTTCGGGGAAAATTGAGCGTCGCACTTTCCGTCAGCAAAAAGAAGAAATTCTTTTTCTTCTTCAAGACCCACTCAGACACACAGCGAATAGCCGATATCCGTGTGCGATTCGCACTGGCGCCCTCGATGGAAATCCACACGCGCTTGGCTTCCGCATTGACCACAGAGTTGGAGCCGCCGGCATATCTAATCGATAGCGGCAATGATGGGCAACTGCAGTTGGGTTTTTCGAATAACCGACCGATAGCAATCCAATTCCATGTCGACAATGATTTTACCGTACATCGGCCTGGTGACCGGCCATACCACAAGGATGAGCTCTGGCCGCTGAGCCTGTCTATCGCCATCATAGACGGTATCGCCGACCAGTCCCGAGACAATGAGATGGGCAGTCCCCGGCCTTTCATCGTTCCGGATGATGAGATCCTGAGCAGGGTCATGAAGAAAGTCGTCCTCAGTTATCGGGACATCATCAGCACCCTGAGTGGACTATCAGACGATGAGACGATCAGCGAATTGGACAAGCGCCTGCGGGAAAAACACCCGGACCTGGGCGGCAATTATCGTTTCAATGAGTTATTCAGTCGGGTACTGGTTCGGATAGGGGAAAACGGGAAGCTGAGTGTGGACAGGAAGAATGCCGAGGTCCATCAGTTGGATGTGGAAGCCCGGTTAATATCGGTGGGTGAAAACTACGCGCTTCGGTACCGATTTCGCATTCCTGACCTTTTGGCTTCAGGAGAATTTCACCGCAGTTTCTTGCAGTCGGTGCGTAATAGCAGGCCCGCTGATGATTTTCGCAGTAAGTGCAATGCCGTCATGGGGGAGAAATGGAGTAGCGAGGAATTCCGGGCCTTCCTCTTACATTTCAACCAAGACCGTTGCGCACTTTTTATCCGCACTGGACGGCATACCGGGCAAGAGAAAAAGGACCGTAATCTGGTCCTCCTCCGCGGCCCCCTGGCGGGGCGGGACACGGAATTGCTTTTCGAGGCCGAGTTCCAAGTCGAACCTTATCCAAGAGTCACAGTCAATAAAATCGAAGTCAAAGACCTCGTTGGCTTTCGGCTCGGAGATGGCAGCTGGCAGTGGGGAAAATCCACCCCGGAGTTTTCTGAAAGTCTACCTCAGCTTTACGTGGGCGGTCTGCTTGGCACCTTGCGGGGATGGCAGAAAGGTATGGCGAGAGCAAGGTCTTGATGAGAACGCTAGTCCAGCTTACCCATCACCTTGATGAAATAACGATCAACCGTATATATGTAAATAACTATGGGTATCGCAAAAATCGCAGGCAGTAAGACCCTGATCACGATACCAGTAATTATCGCCATCGGACCTTTCAACACCTTTTGTAAATTGCTCATCCAATTCCCGCTGTCGTGGATTATCAAGTTGGCTAATTTCGACAAGATAAAAGAAGCGAGAAGCACGTAAATTCCGGGAGCAAGCTCGCGGACTAACAACACGAAAGAGTCAATGTCGGTAATTATTGCCCATAAACCCACGCCGGCATATGCCTCTATCCCCCAATCGAGGATAAGTAGCAGGACAGCAATGCTTGCCAGCAACGGCAAACTTACCAGCATAAGTTGTATCGCCTTAGCGATACTTGCCGCACCGCTTAACACGTAATACGACGGTTTAAGAAATTGACGACTTCCCAGTTTCAGCTGTTTAATCGCACGCTCATCTCCTGTCTTCAGGACAGACAGATAACGGCCGAATTGCCAGTTGCTCTTTATTTTCCGGGATGACAGGTATGTACCCATCTTTAACAGACGTGGTTCAGACATCTGGTAGCCATCCGCTTGCAGGCACCCGGCCTCCACATCGGTGAAGGAATCCAGATCGGTACGGATGTGGGCAAGTGCCCGCTGCGCTTCCTGGGCCACATCAAACTCCGTTTCAGCGCCTACAATGCCTGCCTTCATTTTGATGCCGGCCCCTTCAGAAACACCACCTTGATTGAATTCGATGTCCTTGGCAAACAAGCCGCGGGTCAAATGAAAATAGGCGGTGTTCTCCGGATAGGTTTCCTGGAGACTATTAACCATTTCCTCCCTGACCCGGCCACCCATGATACCGCTGCTACCGACCAATACGGAAACCAGAGCGGTATCTGGATTGTCCGCAGCGTCACTTTGTCCCGACGCATCGCTGACAATGAAATCGCTACATAGACAGTCCGGATCGAGCAGCCCGGCGATACCCTGGTTATCGTAAACGCCACCGTCAACCAACTGGACGCGCCGATCCTTGTATAGGCCCGATACCGCCATTGGGGGAAAGAGACCAGGCACCCCAGCCGATGCTGCAACCGCATTGCCCAACTTAAAATCGGGGTTGCGCGTAGTGATTTGATCGTAGCGAACGCGTCTATAGCGGTCCTTTTTATCAATATCGCGAAAGTTGAGATTTCGGGGCGGCACCTCGCCCATGCTGGTAGCGGTAAAAATCCAGTTATGCCCGCTATTCAAACTGGTTGCATTCAGTATCAGCACCGGCACTTTACACACCCGCGCCGGATTACCGACCGCCTCATCCCAGGGATGGAATTTTCCCTCTACTCCTTTTGGTGCAATCAACAAATCACGCATGGTTATGCGTCGGTTGCCAACATCGAGCAAAGGCTCGTAAATATATTTTTCGTAAATCTCACCGATTGTGTCGGAACGGGAATAATTGGGTAACAACATACGCATGTTTTTCAACGGGTTTGCAAAAGTTCGCATCCGCAGGTTTTGTTGGACAGCGTCGAGAAAATGGACTTCCAGCCGTTGGACCAGTTCTACATAATCCTGATCGGTGATCTCACTATCGGTTTTGCTTTCAAGCAGGTTTTTGAGGAGCAGGTAATACGCAGCCCCTACGATTGAGCCCCCGGAAACCGTTGAGATGGATTCAATATGCTTGAGCATGCCCAACTCAGCCATCTTCGCCAACACCCCCACATGATAGAAAGAGGCGCGGAATCCGCCACCGGACAGGCCTAATCCCAGGCGCTGATTGCATTCAATTGCTTTCATGATGTCCCCATATATTGTTTTGTTGATACTCCTATTAAGGTAGTTAAGAACAGATGAGATTAAACAAGAAATTAATTGTGGTTTTATTAATCCAAAAAGCTTGTTTTATGGAATGTTCGCGCCTATCAGGTATTGGGGTAATAATCGTATTTCGTGTTCTCATAAGGAGGCAGGTGGTAATGGTGTCCGGCATTGACAAGTTCCATTGTTTATTTGGTTAATAGCAGGATGGACAAACGCATCATCAAAAAGGGGATGGAAGCGCTCATCGAGATAGACGGGGATGTGGCTAACGCGGTTGAGATAGTAGGTTTCCCGGTGCCCAGGCTGAGGCCCACGGGGTTCAAGACCCTGTTTGCCATCATTGTCAGTCAACAAATTTCAACTGACGCAGCAAATGCCATACACAAACGGGTTATTGGTCTACTGGACGAGCTATCTCCGGAATCTCTGTTGGGCATGGATCCCGAGGCACTGCGAAATGCAGGCATGTCCTATCGCAAGATTGAATATGCAAGAGGCCTGGCCGAAGCCATTATTGATGGGCGCCTGGACCTGAAAGGCATGAGCAAAAAGGCCAATAGTGAAATTATCACTGATATCACCGCGTTGCATGGTTTCGGGCAATGGAGCGCCGAGATCTATTTGATGTTTTCACTCAGACGTCGAGATGTGTTTCCGGCCGGCGACCTTGCCTTGCGTCTATCACTGGGGACTCTGAAAGGACTGGACGTCAAGCTTACACCCAAACAGGCCAGCAACCTGGTTGAACACTGGTCACCGTGGCGTAGCGTAGGCTCTCTATTCCTGTGGCATCTCTATCGCGGAGCGCCCGCATGATGCTTGGGAAAAGTACCTTCTCACAGAATCCTGAATTGCGGGAAATATGTCGGTTCTGGCTGTCAGCCAGCATACTGCGCCGCTTCTTCGGGTAAATTCCAGCTACCCTTGTGCTACGAACTTGTTACCTGCGGTTTCGGGATCAGTACTGCGGTTTGTGTCGAAAGAGACAGGCGGCTTCCAAAAGTCCTCCCGTATTTTTCTCCTCAGTTCATTGGATTCTGTTTTCTTATTGATGAAAACTATGTCTAAATCGCCTTCCGATGTTTCCCTGATAATGGTCGCGCCGAGGCCCTTGCGTTTTACCATCGTATCATTTCCTATCATTCTGACCTCTGGAATCCACCGGCAAAACTCATAGTCTACCTGTACACCGGTACGCTGTGGTCTATGCCCGTGTACCACGATACCGATCTTCAACTCCGCAAGAACAGAACCAACCATCCGTCCCTTTTTTTTATAGTAGCGGCTTGCATCTGCCACATCATAGAGCAAATAGTTGGCTTGTCGGTTCCCTTTTACGTAGGAATACTGCCGCAGGGCATTAATAGATTTGAATGCCTTTCTGTAGTGGTCAGTATTAAAACAGTTCAGGTCTTTTCCTGTTACTTCCCTAAAATGCAGTAACGCCTGCAAGAATTCCAGGGTCGGATAACCATGTATGAAAAGAACGGAGCCGGAAACATAAAACAAGTCCAAACCCTCGACAAAACTATTGAGTCTCCGGGTTTGCTCCGCATTTTTTCCGTATTGTTCACCCGCCTTGATTTTTTGCCAGATTTGTTGCTCATGATTACCTACTATGAGCTTGATCTGACACCCCTTCACAGAGGCATACTGCTGAAAAGATTGCCAATATTCTGCAACCGAATTATCAGGATCCTTCTTGTCCAGGAAGTCGCCTGTATGAAGAATGGTCGTCCCCTGCAAATTATCCGTAAGTTCACCATTTCCATTGAGGAGCCCGGCGAAACGCAACGTATTTTCTACTGAACTTATATCGTTATCCGTATCGGAAAACACAATAAAGCATTTAGGGAGGACTGGGGATCCGGCACTGCTTTTCGATTCCATCGGCGGGGAAACTACGCTCGGTTGCTCATACAAACCAAAAGTTCTGGAAATACTCTTGAGTATCCAAATAGACAAGTAGAAAAGGCCTGTGCTGCTTTTTCTATATATGCTCACTTATCCGCTCAAATTTTATTCGTTTCGACGCTGTATTTCTTCTCAGATCACAGTTAACTTTTTGATGCTGCTCCTTCATCGAGTACACGATATTCCGCTTACTCATGGTGTAAATACTCGAAATCCAATGCAGTTCACATTGAACCGGTACAGTCGGGGAACCCGTAAGCCATTGATGTTCAAATAATCTGGCTGGGAGAGTAGGAATCTTTCCCCTTAGGACCACGTTTTTTCCTCAACCTTTCGCTTCCTGATCACCTTGGTCGATACTCAGGGCCTAGTGGATTATCCCGCCTTCTCAAAATCGTTTCCGTGCACAACTTCCAGTTCTGAAAAATTTTTCTGCCCTCATGCCCGTTCGGATCAGTAAGCCGGAACCTTGAGTCACCTCAAGGACGGAGAACGGCAGTGTCGATATTAAGCGTCAGCGCATGGTTATGGATAAATAGGGTCGGTATTCGACACTGATAACATCTCACTCAATTGCCTGACTTATACGAGACTGGCGAACCGGGTTATCGCTATCCTCCAGGGCGGCCACACAGAGACCGCGTGACTCTGTCATCGCTTCCCCGAATCCCTGCAGCGGAACGCGCAGTTTACGCACCTGGGTGTCCAGCGCGATCTTGATACGCAATGTGCCGCCCTTCGCCAGGGAATCGAGCATAGATTGTCCTGAGATATTGAGCTGTCCACTGTCGGCATACAAACCATCACGGCTGTCCGGATCGAGGCGCAACGTGGTTTGCCAGACGCTTTGCTTGTCCACCTCGAACTCAACCCGAAGGATATCGCTCTCAAGATCCTGCGCCATGGGAATAAGAGCGCCTCGCGCCGCCATGCTGATAGCAAAGCGGTCACACGATTCGGCGGGCAGATTGATTGCCAATGTGACGCGGTGACCCAAGCCGATGTCCACCGAGGTGGTTACCTGCCGGATATCTTGTTTTCCTTCAGCCACTTGTACGGAGGACCAGGAGCCTTGAACTTCCCGGTGGATCCGGGGCGACCCAGGGTCACCCAGAGTCGCTGTCGTCGGCAAGAGCAGCAACCAGGCCGCCAGCGGCGGGAACATCGGGATCCGAGCCATGGAATTCTCCTCAATGGTATCCAGGGTCAGCACACCTGTGGTTTTCACTGGATCGAATATTGGTGGAGAGTCTAGTCGTCAGGGTCCGCAGGTCAGTAATCTTTCTACGCCAGATTGCTGTCTCTATGCGCGTATGTCCAAGGGACAAATCCTTATTACTCAAGATATCAACTAGTTGCGGAACGCGTATCGATAGAATGATTGCCTACTGATTTCATATCCCCGCATCCTGATCGTCTCCCTGAGGAGAGGGGTTTTGTCATGTTTATGGGCAGATACCAAATAGGTTTCTCTGAGCGCACTTATTCGGTCTATAATCCCCGGCCACCTCCGCTACAGGGTTCCATCAATGTTTCAGAATTTGCGTTTTTATCGTGTCACCAGCCCCTGGCCGGATAGTGAAGAAGCGCTATCGGAAATCCTGTCTGTGAATCCGTTTTCTCCTTGTGGCGCTTTCTCGGAGCGTAGTGCCGGTTGGGAACCACCGGGAAACATTGAGAACGGTCCGCTATGCCGGCGCCTCAATGGTGCAGATCTGCTACAACTGCGAACCCAAAGCCGGGTGCTGCCTGCTGCGGCAATAAAGGATGCGCTTGAAGAAAGAGTTATCGAATTTCGTTCTCGTATGAAACTGGAACCGACACGCGGTGAGGTGCGGCGATTAAAAGAGGAAACCAGGAACGAGCTTCTGCCAAAATCACTGGTAAAATCAGAACGCAGCTTCGCGTGTTATATCCACTCGGAGTCGTTGCTGGTTATCAATGCAGGGACGGTTACGAAAGCTGAATGGTTGATTGAACAGTTGCGCACCTGTTTTAGTCAGTTCTCCTGCACACCATTGACGTTCAAAAAATCGCCCGCTGATCTGTTGACAGGTATTTTTCTGGGCGACTCGCCGTTGGGTTTTTCTTTAGGCCGCGAGTGTCGTATGCAGGACGTGATGGAGAGTAAATCTGTCGCCATCTGGCGCGATTTCGAATTGACAGACCCGTCCATTCGCCAACATGTCGTTGAGGGCATGAGGCTCACGCATTTAGGCGTGGTTTTTGATGAAGTGATGAACTGTGTAATTGACCAGGAAGGAATAGTCAGCAAGGTCAAGTTCATCGAAGGTGACGCTGCCGATCAGTGGGATAGCGAAGACCCAATGGCAAAACTGGACGCGGACTTTGTCCTGCTAACCGGTGCCGTGCGACGCCTGATCGAAGATCTGAAGAAGTTGCTTGGGGGTTTTGCTCATAGCGAGTAACCCCCGGGGCTATTCGCCTACAGCGTGTTGAAGATTGCTCTCTTCGATACCCTGACTGCGCAAATACTCATCGTAGCTGCCCTTGAAATTGATCACACCATCAGCGGTGATGTCGATAACGCGGGTTGCCAGGGATGAAATGAATTCACGGTCGTGGCTGACAAAGAACAAGGTACCGGGGTAATTCTCAAGTGCCAGATTCAATGCCTCGATAGATTCCATATCCAGGTGGTTGGTCGGCTCATCCATTAACATGATATTGGGCCTTTGCAACATCAGTTTTCCGAACAGCATACGGCCCTGTTCTCCACCGGAGATCACTTTGACCGACTTTTCAATCTCGTGTTGCGAGAAAAGCAAGCGTCCCAGTGTGCCGCGAATCACTTGCTCGTCATCATTTTTCTGGCCCCAATGTGCCATCCATGAATACAGATCGATGTCCTCATCAAAATCAGCGGAATGATCCTGGGCGTAATAACCGATGTTTGCATTCTCCGACCAGCTGTGAGTACCACTATCGGCCTTCAGGTCACCTGACAGGGTGCGCAGCAGTGTCGTCTTGCCAATGCCGCTGGCACCGATAATGGCCACCCGCTCACCCACTTCTATCTGCATATCCAGGGCCTTGAACAATGGTGCCCCGTCATATCCCTTGCTTAATCCTTCTACTTCGAGCGCAAGACGATAAAGCTTTTTATCCTGACTAAAACGCAGATACGGGCTCACGCGACTTGACGGTTTTACTTCTTCCAGCTGGATTTTATCGATCTGCCGCGCACGGGAGGTCGCCTGCTTCGCCTTTGACGCGTTGGCACTGAAACGGCTTACAAAACCCTGTAATTCGTTGATTTGTGACTTCTTTTTGGCGTTATTGGACAATAAACGCTCGCGCACCTGTGTGGATGCGGTCATGTATTCGTCGTAGCTGCCCGGATAGATGCGTAGCTCACCATAGTCAAGATCAGCCATATGGGTACATACGCTGTTCAAGAAGTGGCGATCATGGGAGATGATTATCATGGTGCTGTTGCGCTGGTTCAGTATTTCTTCCAGCCAACGGATAGTATTGATGTCCAGGTTATTGGTGGGCTCATCGAGTAACAGAATGTCGGGAGCGGCAAACAGGGCCTGGGCAAGCAACACACGCAGCTTCCAGCCGGGTGCCACTTCAGACATAGGTCCATAGTGCTGGGACTCGGGAATATCCAGGCCCAAAAGCAATTCGCCGGCCCGCGCTTCGGCGCTGTAGCCGTCGAGTTCGGCAAACTCCACCTCCAACTCGGCAACCTTCATACCATCATCTTCACTCATCTCCGCCAGCGAATAGATGCAGTCCCGCTCCTGCTTCACTGCCCAAAGACGCTCATAGCCCATGATGACCGTATCTATGACCGAGTACTCCTCAAAGGCGAACTGATCCTGACGCAGCTTGCCCAGGCGTTCATCAACACCCACCTTCACATGCCCGGAGGTGGGCTCGAGCTCACCGCCAAGAATCTTCATCAAGGTCGATTTGCCGCTGCCATTGGCACCAATCAGGCCATAACGGTTGCCGTTGCCAAATTTGGCGGAGATGTTTTCAAACAGCGGTTTAGCGCCAAACTGCATGGTTATGTTAGCGGTGGTAATCACAATATATCCCGATCAATAAACATCTAATGGCCAGCGGCCGAATAGACTGGGCACAAAGAAGACAGCCGATGCCGTGTACGGGCATTCAGCCATCAGGAAACATTCAATTGAAAAGACCTCAGACAGACCGTCCGGGCCATGCGAAGGCTCAAGACACTTCTAATCAGCCGGAGAATTGTAGAGAAAAGACCCGAAGTGTTCAAGCGAGGAAAAAATCCGGGGCCATGGTCAATACGAACAGGGACTTGCCAGGCAGATATCATGCCTGAGCATGAGGCAAAGACTATCTGGGAGTAGTAACACACCGCCAAGGCGGATCGGGGGTATACAGATCCAGTAAATAGTCTACAAATACCCTGACCTTTCGGGAAAGATGCTGACGAGTGGGATAAACAAGATAGAAGGAAGATTGCTGGTGTGTGTATTTCGGCAGTATTTGAACGAGCTCTCCGGTTTCGAGATAAGATGCCGCCAGCCAGGTGGCGATACGAGCAATTCCGGCACCGGACAATAGGGCCTCCAGCAGTGCATCGACAGTATTGATCTCAAGGTTTCCACTCACCTGCAGCACCTCTTTACCCTCGGAATCAGTGAATTCCCATTCGTTGAACCGGGATACGGTGTAAACAGATAAACAGTTGTGGTCTATCAGATCGTGGGGCATCCCGGGTGTGCCGTACGCTCGGAGGTATTCTCTCGATGCACAGATAATACGGGTATTCATAGCCAGTCTGCGTGCTATCAGGGACGGATCGTCGACCTGCTCGCTCAACTGGATGGCGATATCCCAATTGTCGCCAAAGATATCAATCGGGCTGTCCGTGAGTTGCAGATGTATATTCAGGCCCGGATATTGTTTCAGGAACGGCGTAAGGTAAGGAACGATGTGCTGCCGGGTAAACGCAGTCGTACCGGAAATACGCAACTTGCCTCTGACTTGCTCCTGGTAATCGCTGATCTCTGACTCCGCGCGCTCGATCTCGGCATTGATGCGCGCGCAATTGTCATAGAATTGTTGGCCCGCCTCTGTCAGGTGCAGGCGCCGTGTCGTGCGATTGATTAAACGGGCGCCCAGCCGGGATTCCAAACGGGAAATCTGCTTGCTAACAGCCGATGGGGTCAGATCGAGCGCCCTGGAGGCTGCGGAAAAGCTGCCCTCTTCCACAACTTTGGCGAACAGCATCATTTCTCTGGCACGATCCACGGCTATTTGTTCCTATAATTCACAAATCATATTCCGATTATAGGGATTTTCTTTGGGTATTTCTAAAGTAGGCTCTACACCATCAAAGATCACAACGCCGATTGTCAGTACGGTTGGGAACAGACGATGAAAAACCTGCGGAATCTCAGTTACAGCAACGTAACACCCGTTGAACTGGAACAGCTCATTCACCGAGGCCACCAGTTGCGCGCCGAGGCGCTCTCCAGTGCATTTGAGGCACTTAAAGGCCAATTCAAAAAGTATGGACCATACTTGGGCGCCGATGGCCTATCCGGCCCTAGTGTATCCCGCCACTAATCCTGTGACGTTCAGGGCGCGTCTGTGTCGCCGGGGTAGATGCCTGACGCTTCTCTCAATGGATCTTCTAATACCCATTCCATCTGCCAGCAGAATTGTGGTTGGCCGAATGAATTCGGCCCTACAACGGTAAATCAAAGTTTTCGACAAAACACATACCATCTGTCAGCAGGGGTGTAGGGTCGAATTCATTCGACCAATGCTTGTGTTGAACTACCACACAAACCGAGTCAGTTCTCCCCGGACCCGATGCGCACGACGGTGCGCCCGGTGACCTTTCCTTCGACGTAGCCGGGGAAAGCCTGTGGCAGGTCGTCGAAAGCGATTTCGCGGTTGGCGATCAGCTCCAGATGGGCCGGTTTGAGATCGGACGCGGCACGGGACCAGGCATTGGCACGGACGTAGGACGGGCACTCGACGGAGTTGATGCCCAGCAGGCTGACACCGCGGAGAATAAATGGCATCACCGTCGTCTCCAGCTTGTAGCCACCGGCCAGCCCGATCGAGGCAATGTTGCCCCAGATCGAAGTCGTCCGCGTCAACCAGGCCAGGGTGTCACCGCCCACGTTGTCCACAGCCCCGCCCCACTGCATCCGGTCCAGGGGTTTCCCGCTCATTTCAAGGGTATGCCGGTCGAGAATCGAATCTGCACCCAGTGATTGGAGATAGGCTGCCTGTTCCTCGGCCTTGCCGGTCAACGCAACCACGGTGTAGCCCAGTGACTTGAGCATGTCGATGGCGAAGCTGCCGACACCCCCGGTGGCGCCGGTAACCAGGATTGGGCCGAATTCCGGCTTCTGGCCGTTGTCTTCCATACGCTGTACTGCGATGGCGGCGGTAAACCCCGCCGTACCCAGGGCCATTGCTTCACGCAGGGTAAGCCCGGCGGGCAGTGCGACCACCGCCGAGGCGGGGACGCGGGCGATCTGTGAATAGCCACCATCCAGGGTTTCGGACAGGCCCGCGCCGCATACGACGACGGCATCGCCCTCCTTGAACCGGCCGTCGCTGCACTCGATCACGTGGCCGGCAAGATCGATGCCTCCATTCAGGGCCGGCCTGCGCAGAATACGGCCCCTGCCGGTGGCAGCCAGGGCATCCTTGTAATTGATGCCGGACCATTCAACCGCGACTACGACCTCACCATCGGTCAACTGGTCCAGGGTTAAAGATTCGAAACCGGCCTCGATCCGGCCCTCGTTGTCATGTATCCGGAAAGAGCGAAAATTGTTCAT
Organism: Chromatiales bacterium; assembly: GCA_030145425.1. GTDB lineage: Bacteria > Pseudomonadota > Gammaproteobacteria > Chromatiales > Chromatiaceae > JAHEHQ01. The sequence continues at coordinate 39,850 of JAQYVO010000242.1, forward strand.
GTAAGGTTTCCCGTGGTTGTGGACGGTCCATGCTAACCGGTTTGCGGTTGAGCCAAAAGACCGGTCCGGTCAGTCGCCGCCGGTGGCGTGACGCCTTTCCTCCAGCTCGCGCAATTCCACCCGCCGGACCTTGCCGGTCGTGGTCATGGGTAATTGTTCGATGAATTCGATCTCACGGGGATATTCGTAGGCGGCCAATCGGTCCCGCACCGATTGCTGTATCGATTGCGCCAGTTGGTCGCTGGCTTCGTGGCCCTTTCGCAGTACGACAAAGGCCTTGACGATGGACCCCCGTAAATCGTCGGGTTTGCCGATTGCCGCAGCTTGGAGTACCGCCGGATGCTTGATCAGACAATCTTCGATTTCGCCGGGGCCGATGCGGTAGCCGGCGCTGGATATGACGTCGTCGCGGCGGCCGACGTACCAGATGTAACCGTCCTCGTCACGGTAGCCGACGTCCCCGGTCAGGAACCAGCGATCGACGAATTTGTCGCGGGTCGCATCCTCGTTGTTCCAGTAACCCAGGAAGACGACAGGATCCCCGTCGGCCCAAGCTGCCAGTTCTCCCGTTTCACCGGCAGGTAGAACCTGCCCCTCGGCATCGATCACCTCGACCCGGTGGCCCGGATAGGGCTTGCCCATGGAGCCGGGTTTCGGCGGCATAATTTCGGAACAGTTGCCGACCAGGTAATTGAATTCGGTTTGCCCCCACATCTCGTTGATGGTCAGCCCGAGAGCTTCCCGCCCCCAGTGAATCAATTCCTCTCCAACGGCCTCGCCGGCCGACATGACCGAGCGCAGCTCAACCCCGTAACCAGCCCGAAGGTCCGGTACCTGTCGCAGCATCTTCAGCGCGGTGGGGGGGATAAAGGCATTGCGAACCCGGTAGCGGGCCAGGACTCGGGCAACCTGCTCGGGATCGAATTTGCCGCCCTCGTAGGCGAGTATCGGCCGGCCGAAATACAGCGTCGGCAGCAGCGCATCCCACAGCCCGCCGGTCCAGGCCCAGTCTGCCGGCGTCCAGAACAGATCTCCCGGCTGCGGAAAAAGGTTCTGCGACATCTCGAATCCGGTCAGGTTGCCGTACAGCGCCCGGTGCGGAATGAGTGCACCCTTGGGTGGTCCGGTCGTACCGGATGTGTAGATCAGCAGTGCCGGGGTATCGGCTGAGGTCGACGCAATCTCGAATTCGTCGGCGGATTTCGACAGCAGGCGCCAGAATTCAGTATCGCCGCAGTCACAACCGATGACTTCGCGAAGGTCCGGCAACTGGTCGTGCAGGGCATGCAAAAGGTCCAGCCGGCTGGCATCCGTGATCACAACGCTGGCACCGCTGTCACCGAGACGATAGCTCAGTGCGTCTTCACCGAACAGAATTGACAAGGGAACGGCGATAGCGCCGATCTTGTAACAGGCCATGTGCGCAATCGCGGTCTCCGGCCTCTGCGGCAGGACCATGGCAACGCGGTCACCGGGCCCCACGCCGAGTCCACGCAGCATGTTGGCGCACTGATTGGAATACCGGATCAGCTGGCCATAGTTCAGGCTTTTGCGATCGCCGCCGGCATTCTCATAGTAAATCGCTATCTGATCGGCACGATCACTGTGACGATCGCAGCAGAGCTGGGCGATGTTCAACCGGGGTGGCACCTGCCAGCGAAAACCCTTGGCCAGTCGGTCGAAATCACCGATCGTGGAATCGATCAGTCTCATATCTGCCTCCGATAGCACGCAACACCGCCTGCCAGCGTTTGATATTTCCGCTGTCTGTGAACTGTAGCAGAACATCCGCCCCCGGCAAGTTCCTTGCGAAGAACAGGGGGTCCGCGCTCAGTATTCTGTATCCGGAATATACTTTCCCTTGAGTCCACTGGCTGCATAGTCTTTGTTCAGGGCGTCTCCCGCTGTATCGGGATGCACCCCCAGCCGACTCGTGAGACAGTCCCACAAAAGACCGAACAGGCGCTTCAATGCGATGCGATGGAGTTGACCAGTCCTCTGATAAAGCCAATCACTCAGACTGAGGAAACGGTCGAAAGGGGCATCTCCGAAAACCAGCGGCAGACTCGTGCCGAATCGCCCCGAGTTTGCAATCATGTCCCAGTAGCGGGCGAAGCGAGCAAGGCGCTGCATGGTGGGGAAATCGATACAACCGGTACTCAGGATGTTATAGGGCGGAGCGGGGTTGTATCGCATTTGATACGCTTTGGTATGACGGCTGATAGGCGAACCGCGCAGACGTTTAAGCATGCCGACTTGTATCTCCTGGGGCCTCAGGGCGACAAGTTCATCAAAGCTACGGCCGAAACTCTCGATATCCTCCCCCGGCAACCCGACAATCAGGTCCGCGTGGATATGGACATGGCTGTGCTGTCTCAGCCAGTAAAGATTCGACACGGTCTTTTCCCGATCCTGTCGACGGCTGATGAGGGACTGTACTTCCGCATTGAAGGTCTGTATGCCCACCTCCAACTGCAGGGATCCAGCCGGGAAACGTGCCAGAAGGTCCCGCAATCTGTCAGGCAGACGATCCGGAATCACTTCGAAATGCAAAAAAAGTTGCTCATCCAGGTGCTTCAGAAAGAACTCGAGAATGGCAACCGCACTATCGATATGAAGATTAAAGGTGCGATCCACGAATTTGAAACGCCGGGCGCCCCGGTCGTGCAGCATCTGCATCTCCCGGAGAAAAGCATCCAAATCAAAGTCCCAGGTTGTCTTATCCAGGGCAGACAGGCAAAACTCACACTTGAACGGACAACCCCGGGACGCTTCTACATAAATCACTCGATTGGCGATGTCTTCATCTGTGTAATGACCGTAGGGAAAAACCACCGATTCTAAATCCGGCAATGGTGACGCCAGGATCTTGGTAGTGGGAGAACGATCCTGAATGAGTTGCCGGCAAACTTCCGCGAGGTACAAGTCTGCCTGGCCGGTGATTACGTAATCCGCTATCGATACGACAGGCAGCGAATCCCATTCATAACTCACCTCGGGACCACCGAGAATGATCTTGATATCCGGCTTGATGGTCTTGAGCAAACCCACCACACGGCTGATCTGCTCCAGGTTCCATATATAGACACCAAACCCAATAATCTCCGGAGATTC
>JAQYVO010000290.1 GCA_030145425.1 Chromatiales bacterium
CTTGGAGCGCTTTTCATTGGCCGGCTTGGGGATCGTGGCCAAACTGATGAATCTCCACGACGAACAACCGGTGCGTCTTATGTAATCGAATCAATTGACAGGATCAGATCCCAGTTTTCGATTGGCGACGATCATCTTTGGACGCTGCTCGTGGCGTATCCTGGCAACCTGCTTATCACCTATAACCGGCTATTGCACGAATAGCTTGCGGCTACCAAATACATCACCTAGCTGTTTAGAGTTGCGCTGAATAGTTAGATTGTTAATACAGCAACCATCTCCGCATCTTTCTCTACCGTCGCGAAAATCGTCGCGACTCCATATCTCACCACCGCTGTTTCTATCCTGTTGGTTTCCGTGGATAATTCCCACATGCACATTTCTATCTCGTTGATAACTCAGCGCAGCAATTGGATAACCCCTTGAGTCACCGTCCAAGGAGAAGGTTCGGCCAAAACCGCTCCCTTGATGGAATTCTTTGCGTAAGTCAGCGAGTTAAGTGATTGTGTAGATGGAGTGATGCCAGTTTTGACGACAGTTGTTAGATACCAATTAAGCTCCCAACTACATCGATTACAACTTCACCCATAGATCACTTGGCGGTGATACGCCGGCTGAAGTTGCTGACGTCATGACTAAATTGCCAATCACGTTGAATAAATTCCGTTGGCAGACTCACTGTCGTGGAATTTATCAGCTCCCTATAGCAGCTTGAGCAGCAATTCGCCACGCACACGCTGATTTATGGCCATCTTGGCCAAAATCAGCGCGGCACCCCCAAAAAAAAGCGCATCCGTGTGCCGCGGGAAAGAGGCGACCTCAACGATCTCAATCTCTGCGGCCCCATGCTCGGGGCCAAGTTTCACTTCTAATCAACCTGAGAACGGAATGCGAAATGCATTGAACGTACTGTATAGCTTCCATACAAAGGAAAAGCCCCGGTGGGTAGAAAAATCACCGGAGTCTGGAGGAGGAAACGGGGCTGGATTAGCAATGAACCTTCACATGCCCCTCTCCAGAAGGGCGAACAAACATTAAGCTCGGCCTATCCATGGTGTTAATATGCGGCATCGCGATGTAGATAGGCTAGGAAAACATTGCTCAAGGTTGTGGAACGGGAGCTGACAATGAGGAACATTAATTCATCCATTCTTGCGGGTATTTTGGTGGCACTGTTTCTGGCAGGCTGTGCCTCGGCCCCCGAACGGGCGCTATCCCGAGACGTGCCGCCCTACGCCACATTGGCCAACGGGCATGATCCGCTGAATCCGGATCAGATTTCGCCCCTGTTCGACCGTGCCTCCACGGCTATTGAAGAGGGCGTCATCACTTTTTACGAAAGAAAGCGGGGGCATCCCTTGAACGTACTCACCATCTCCGGTGGCGGCCAGAACGGCGCCTTCGGGGCGGGCTTCCTCAAGGGCTGGCGAAAAAGCGGCACACGGCCGGAGTTCGACATTGTCACCGGTGTGAGCACCGGCGCACTGCTGGCCACCCACGCCTTTCTCGGCACACCGGCCGACGACGCGGTGCTCGAAGAGATCTACACCCAGAGCACTAAGGACGACATCTATCGAAATAGAGGAATTTTGAGCCTGCTGCTGGGTGCCGACTCGCTGATGGACACCGCACCGCTTCGGGCGCTCATCGCCAAGCACATGACGGCGGAGACATTGGAGCGCGTGGCTGCCGCCTACGACGACAACCGCCGCCTTTGGGTTGGCACGACCAATCTGGATTATGACCAATCCTGGGTATGGAACATGACGCTGATCGCCAAGAATGGTGACCTCGAGCTTTTCCGCAAGGTATTGCTCGCCTCCGCATCTTTCCCCATCGTTTTTCCGCCGGTCGAGATCAATGGACATCTGTTCGGCGACGGAGCCGCACGCTCGAACATCGTCGTCACGGGTCTCGCGGGCACGAAGCGGCCCGGGCCGCCGCGCTACGGGCCGGGCAACATCTACGTCCTTGAAAACGGCAGACTCAGGCGCCCGCCCATGGCCATGAGCGACGACATAAAGAGTGTCGCGGGCGAAGGCATCGAAGCGCTGATGAACAGTTCCATGGAGTACGTCTTACTGCGGGCCTTTGTCTCGGCCCGGAGCCACGGATACCATTTCAACCTGGTGGAGATCCCCGCCGAGGTGGATGTCGGTAAGAATGCCTTGGCTTTCGACCCGAAGCAGATGCGCGCCGCCTTCGACGCGGGGCTTGCACTCGGCAAACAACCGGATCCTTGGAAGCATGCCCCTCCCAATCTCGGTGGCACTTCGACCTGGGTGATGGACATGTTCCTGGAGGAAAAATGAAAAACGGGTCGTCCGTGAACACAGACAACCAGCAGGTTTGACCAAGGGGGGCCTGCCGTGCAGCCGTGGGTTGATGAGTAACGCGTCATGATTGCGTTATCCACACGCGCCAAAGAGGCGATCAAGGTCGCTCTCGCCATGGTGCTCGTCTATGGGATCGCCATGCAGATGGGCTGGGACAAGCCGTACTGGGCCGGATTCACGGTGGTGACGATCAACGTCTTATCGACCGGCGTCTCGATCACCCGGGGCTTTGTCCGGTCGCTGGGCACATTGGTGGGGGCCGCGGCGGGGCTGGTGATTATTGGCATGTTTCCCCAGGATCGCTGGCTGCTGATGCTCTGCTTATCCTTGTACCTGGCCTTCTGCACCTACATGCTGACGGGTAAGAATCAGTCGTACTTCTGGTTCCTGGCCGCATTCACCTGCCTGATCATCATCGGCGTCAGCTCACCACCTGAGTCGCAGAGCGTTTTCCAGCTCGCAGTGTTGCGCACCCAGGAAACAGTGCTGGGAGCCGTGGTTTACGTCCTGGTTGCGGCATTCCTCTGGCCGGTCAGCAGTGTGGGCCTGTTCAACGGGGCCTGCCGCAAGCTATGGACGACTCAGACGCAGCTGTATCACAGCTACAGAGACCTGATGTCCGGCAAAGGCACGGCCGAAGGCACGCGGCCATTGAGGTTGCAGGAAATCCAGCAAATGGCGCTCATCGGACTCCTGCTGAACGCGGCAGAGTCCGACAGTTACGAGGTGTGGGAGGTGCGCCATCGGTGGCGGCAGTTCTGCGACCAGTCCCAGACTCTGATGAAGGCACTGGAGCGCTGGCGGGAGAGCTTCACCGAGATTCAGCCCCTCGAACTGGACAAGCTGCTGCCCAATCTGAATGCGCTGTTTACGGAGCTCGATGGGCGCTTCGAGCAGATTGGGCACATGTTGGCCGGCGAACCGCCGACCCAACCTGTGCAAGCCATCACACTGACCGTCGATCGGGATGAATTGCTTGCCTTGACCCATTTTCAGCAGGCGGCGATGGCCGTGACCCAGACCCAACTCGCAAACCTCGAGCGTCTCAGCCGGTCACAGTTCGACTGCATCGCGGATATCAGGGGATACGCCCGGCAGGCGAGTGCACCCGACGTGGAACCGGCGCCGAAGCGCCTGCTGTCCATCGACCCGGACCGGTTCAGGGCAGTCGCCAGGGTCCTCGTCACCCTGTGGCTGGCGTTCTTCTTGTGGGTCTATGTCGATCCCCCGGGACACTCCCTCTTTCCCATGATGGCGGGCATCTTTGCGCTGGTCATCGCCATGGTCCCTCAAGCCAACGGGTCGCTGCTGTTCCTCACCTGGGGCGGGGGCATCGCCTTCGCTGGCGTTTTGTACGTCTTGGTCATGCCGCACCTGTCCGGCTTCGGTGAGCTATCGGTCATGATCTTCGGCGCCTTCTTCGTGATGCAGTATCTTCTGAGCGAGAATCCTGCTGCCAGGATGTTCACGATGGCGTCGTTTCTCGTCCTCATCAACATCGACAACCAGCAGACCTACAGTTTTGCAGGTTACGCCAACGGCGTGCTCTGGATTATGTTGTCCCTCGCGCTGGCCGTCGCCACGGCGTATATTCCCTCGTCCCCGCACCCCGAGAAGGTGTTTTTGCGCCTGTTGCGACGTTATTTCCGGCATGCCGTGTTTCTGCTGGCAGGGGTTGCTCCCGATCGATCACAGCAGAAGGGAATCGCGATGCGCTTGAGGTCATTGCTGTACCAGAACGACCTGCTCGAGATCCCCGGCAAGCTCGCGGCCTGCGGTAAGCAGATCGACTATCGGGTGTTCCCGGATAACACACCCGGGCAGGTGCAGTCGCTGGTGGCCTGCCTTAATGCGCTGGCCTATCGAATCGAGGACCTGGTCGAAGCGGATGCACACCCGCAAGCGGAGCTGGTGCGCGAGCGCTTGCGCGACGACCTGCAGTCCTGGCATCAGGTCATCGATGCACGCCTGAAGCGCCGGGCCGAAGACCCGACCCAGTACATCGAGCCCAGCACCGACGTGCGCAGTCGGCTGGCGGAGCGCCTTGCCAGGCTGGAGGCCAGCATCCAGGAGACCTTTGCGCGGACGGGTGAGGATGCGCTGCGTGCCGAGGATTACAGCCACCTTTACCGGCTGCTCGGCAGCTACCGGGGTCTGTCCGAGGCCGCGATCGGTTATGCGCAGATCGCCGAGGGCGTCAACTGGGCGCGATGGCATGAGCCACGCTTTTGAACCAGGGTGGCCGGGAGATCCGGCAATGAGAAAACAATGATGAACATCGACCGACCAGTACCCCTCGCTTCACTGAGAACCGGCGTCGATGTATGACCGGCTAACACAGTTGCTCGAACCCGTGGCGAGGCTCTTCGCGGTGGGCATCGCCCAGCAGGACGGCGGCACTGGCCAGGACCTGCTACCTAGCATCAGCCCGACCGATCATAGGGAGATTGCAGCAGATGCTGAATGATATCGCCGTGGGTTTGGGCATGATGATCCTGACCACGATGATCCATGCCATATTCATGGTGAGTGGGATGGAGGCGGCGGGATGGCGTCTGTCCCGCTTCGGTCGTTCCAGAGGCCAACTGATGAAGGCTGCCCTGGTCTCTGGGCTTACCGCATGGATGTTTCTGGCCATCGTCATCGAGGCCTCGGTGTGGGCCTTGCTCTACCTGTTTAACCCGCTGATCACAACGCTCCCGGACTTGGAAACCGCTTTCTATTTCTCGATGGTGACATTTACGACGCTGGGATATGGCGATGTCGTGCTCACTGGGAATTGGCGAATACTGGCGTCCATCCAGGCTGCAAACGGGGTGATTGTTTTCGGTTGGACCACGGCGTTGATCTTCGTTTTCATCCAACGTGTCTACAACAAAAAATAGGCTCGAGCCTGCTCACGGCAGCGATTTTCAGCATTCGGTGTAATTGAATGTGACCCAGCATTTGCATGACTCATCTTTTGAGCGGTCGAGTGGTCGGCGCAGGAAATCTTAACCAAGGCATTACGAAGATGACGAGCCCAAGGGGGTTGACATGACAGCAGCAACTACCGAAGTCAAAGGCTCCCGGTTTCCACTCTTCCAGGGCATGTCCCAGTCGAATTACTAACTAGTTTCCATCCGGAAACGGCGGAAACTAATTCGGCACAAGGATGTACTCACTATCTCATCATCACATATTACCGTCGCGATAATCGTCGCGACTCCATATCGCACCACCGCTGTTTCTATCCCGTTGGTTTCCGTGGATAATTCCCACATGCACATTTCTATCTCGTTGATAACTCAGCATAACAATCGGGTAACCCCTTGAGTCACCGTCCAAGGAGAAGGTTCGGCCAAGACCGCTCCCTTGATGGAATTCTTTGCGTTATTCAGTGAGTTAAGTAAGTGTGCAAATGGAGTGATGCCAGATTTGGCGACAGTTGTTTGATACCAACTTAACTCCCCACAAAACAGGCGACAACTCC
>JAQYVO010000297.1 GCA_030145425.1 Chromatiales bacterium
CCAGGACTGGAATCGCGCCAAAGAGGAATACGGCCCCGACAAGTACAGCATCCGCCGCTACCAGAAGCGCAACGGCGAGTACCAGTCGAAGTCCAAGTTCAACATATCGAGCAAGGCGCAGGCCCAGGGGATTATCGAGGCATTGCAGGGGTGGATTGAAGAATAGGAACTAGGAAAAGAATACTAAACCCCAATGGCACTTACTTAAGGCCCAAAACCACCGTCATCCCGGCGCAGGCCGGGATCCAGATTGCCAATGGTGGTCACTTTCCTGGATTCCGGCCTGCGCCGGAATGACGATCAAGGTGTTTGAACAGGACTATTTGGCTTAAGTAAGTACCATTCTACTAAACTCCAATCTCCTCGGGCCAGTCCGCCAGCTCGGATAATATCCCCCTATCCCGATCTGTCATATCCGGGTCCACCGTCATCTGCGCCAGCCGTCGGCGGTATTGCTCCACCGTGATGCCGCTGTCGAAAGCCGGATCGGTTAGACGCTCCCGGCGGAACGCCTCCCAGCGGGCGCGCTCAACATGGGTGAGGGTTTCCGGCCAATTGCGCGCCCGGTAGCGGAACAACATCTCCGGCAGCCGGGCGTCCTGGAATTCCGGTTTCGAAACGGCCAGTGCCTTGGGATCCGCTTCCCGGATAGCCTGCATGCTTCTGCGATCCCCATCACTGAAAAACCCACCGCCGTAAAGGTTCCTGTCCGGATCCTCGATCGGGTCGAACTGCCGCGAACCGAGTATCCGGGCAATCTTCTGTTCCAGACCTTTCGCCGATTTGATGCGGTTCAGATGCCTCTCACCCTGTGAGACATCGATACCCCAGCGCTCCGCCGCATCCGCCGTGAGCGTGTTCATGGGCATCACGGCGGGGGACTTGTTGAGATGCACCGTCTTGAGGGGCACGGGCCCGGTGTTCTCGGGCAGTTGCTGTCTGGGGGTAAACAACCGCCGCGCAATCTCTTCCGCATCCAGATTCAGCAGGGGCTCCGGGTCGAATGCGAGATCATAGACGACGATCCCGTTGCTGTTGGTGGGATGTCTGGCCACCGGTGCCACCATCGTGATGCAACCCCGCCCCGCCGGGTACTTCGAAGAGACATGAAGCATCATCTTCTGATTTTTCAGATCGAGTATCTGCGCGACCCGTCGCTTGTCCCGCAGCTGCAGCAGATAATCGAACAGCCGGGGCTGGCGCTGTTTGATCAGCTTCGCAAGTTCCAGGGTGGCGTAGACATCCGAGAGCGCATCGTGGGCACCTTCGTGGGCGATGCCGTTGGCGGCACTGAGCCGTTCGAGCCGGAAGCTGGTCGTGCCGTCTTCCCTGGCCGGCCATTCAATGCCCTCCGGCCTGAGCGCGTGCGCAACACGCACCATGTCGATGATATCCCAGCGGGAGTTTCCGTTCTGCCACTCTCTTGCGTAGGGGTCAAAGAAATTCCGGTAAAAACCGTAGCGGGTAACCTCGTCGTCGAAGCGGATGCTGTTATAACCCACCCCACAGGTGCCCGGCTGGGACAATTGCTGGTGTATGAGGCTGAAGAACTCAGCCTCGCAGACACCATTGGCATCCGCATGGCCGGGGGTGATGCCGGTGACCAGGCAGGCCTCCGGATGGGGCAGCATATCCCGGGCGGGTTTGCAGTAGGCCGTCAGCGGCTTGCCGATGACCTTTAGATCCGCATCGGTTCGCACTCCCGCGAACTGCGCGGCACGATCGCGGCTCGGATCGGCGCCCCAGGTTTCGTAGTCGTGCCAGTAAAAACTGAATGTCATAATAAACGGGACAGGTCTAATTTCTCCATAGAGAAACTATGGAGAAATTAGACCTGTCCCGTTTATTAATCTCGTTTATTAATCTCAGATCTTTTCCTTGATACGTGCCGCCTTTCCGGTACGGCCACGCAGATAGTAGAGCTTGGCCCGCCTCACGTCGCCACGGCGTTTCACCTTGATGTCCGCCACGGCCTGGCTGTAGGTCTGAAATACCCGCTCCACCCCTTCTCCATGGGACATCTTGCGCACCGTGAAGGCGGAATTGAGGCCACGGTTTCGCTTCGCAATCACCACGCCCTCGAAGGCCTGAAGACGTTCCCGGTTGCCTTCCCGCACCTTTACCTGGACCACCACCGTATCGCCCGGACTGAATTCCGGAAACTCACGGTCCATCTGCTCCGCTTCCAGTTCCTTGATGATGTTGCTCATGATCGCATGCTCCTGTCTCTCAGCAGGCGTCTGACTGCGCCTGAATAAATTCGTTGAGTAATTCCTGTTCTTCGGCGGTGAACCGGCGTCCTTCCAGCAGATCCGGGCGCCGTTTCCAGGTGCGTCCCAGGGACTGTTTCAACCGCCAGCGTCGAATCGCCTCATGGTTGCCGCTGGCCAGCACCCCCGGCACCGATTCGCCTTCGTAAATCTCCGGCCTGGTGTAGTGGGGGCAATCCAGCAGTCCATCCATATAGGAGTCCTGCTGCGCCGAATCCGCGTCACCCAACACGCCGGGCAATAATCGTATCACTGCATCCATCAGTA
>JAQYVO010000032.1 GCA_030145425.1 Chromatiales bacterium
GTTCCGCAGACCCGAGGACTCTCACGCCAGCACAATCACTTCTTGAAGAGCATCTTCAAGGGTGCAGCAACGACGGTGATCACACAGTGCAACAAGGATCCCATTCATGCGCGCTACGAGCGGCTCCTCGATGGAGGCACCAAACCAACGCTCGCGAAGCTGAGCTTGGCGCGCATGATCGCAGCCACGGTGCTGCGGATGTGGAAGGACGAGGAGGAATACGACCCCGGACGAGGAGGTCCATCGACAGTCACGCGCAAAGGCTAAGCGATGGCTCGATCGGGAGAGTCGGCGAGAAGGCAGTTCTTCTAGTACGCAGCCGCGAAGAGTGTTCGCATGCCACGCTTTGCGTGGCCGCGGAGGTGAGCATCCGTGTTTTTCCTGGCCTACGGTTCACAGCCCGGAGGTCCTATTGATAAGCTATGCCCCTCCGAAGAACCAAACGAAGCGATGGCCGACGGAGGCCCAGATGGAAGGATGGTTCCCACGTTACCGTGGAGAACACGCACGCCAACGAATCGCGATGCAATGGAATTGCGCTCAAACCGAACCGTCAGACCGAGCTGCTCGTAACAGTTCCGCAGCTGCTCAAGCGGAGCTACGAGAACAACGTCTCCACTCGAGACCGTCTAGCTGGAACGGGAGCAGACGCCCGGATCGAAGAATCTGCGGCGATGGGGGAAGTACGTCTTGCGCTCCGACCCTATGGAAGGAAGAATAAACTGCGTTTTCGGCAATGTCCGATAACCCAGGATTCTGTTAAATAGCGAGCCAGCCCCGGGACGGGAAGAAGTCCGAAACATCCTCAGTACGCATTACCCGACGTATATCGATCCCGCTATTGAAGAAAAGATCCGCGATCGTTTTCCCATTCTCCTAGACAAAGCCCATATGAAGCCGGGCAATGAACGATGGTGACTAGGGATCTTGTCGTTCCGAGTCCGTTCGACCGGGGCGCACAAGCCACTGGTACACCGGCCAGGCTATCGCGATCATGAGCACGGCGTAAATGGCGGCCTTGTATTCGGCGACTGCGTCGAACAGGCCGATAAGCACCCAGATGAGAAGACAGAGGTAGGTGCTCCAGGGGTGACCCCAGGCCCGGTACGGGCGGTCGGTGTCCGGCTGTTTCGAACGCAGGATGAGGACGCCCACAATCAGCACTACGTATATGAAGAGGTAAAAGAAGATTAAAAGGTGCAGCAGTTGTCCGAAGTCGCCGATCATGATCAGGCCGACCGAAAGCGCCCAGGTCAGCAGCACGGCAAAGATCGGATTGCCACCTTCTGAGATTTCGCCTGCGCGCTTGACGGCGAGGCCATCGACGGCCAGCGCCTGAAGGACTCGGGGCGTGCCCATGTAATACAGGTTCTGATGGGCCAGCAGAATCAGTATTGCTGCAACCAGTACGACTTTTGCCGCGAGCGGGGAGACGGCCATCTCGAGGGCGCTGGCCAATGCTAATTCCTCACCGGCCAGGCTGCTTAGGGGCACCTTCCAGGCCAACGCTGCCAGCAGGAATATATAGAGCAGCATTACGACGAGCAGACCCTTGATACAGGCGCGGGCCACAGCCCCGGCACCCCCTTTGATTTCACCAGTGAAATAGGCGGGAGTGCTCCAGCCGTCGTACGTATAAATAACGGCAGCGAACACGAGGGCCCAGTCCTTGAGGCCGTTGGTCGCCTCGGGAATCGAAGCGGCATCGCTCACCGCCGACTTGCCGAATAGCAACGCCACGGTGAAGCCGACAACGATGAGTGCCATGGCGGCCGCAGCGATCTCCTGGATTTTCGCGCCGAGGGCAACGCCCCGCAATTGCAGCGCAGCGAACACCGAGGACACCATGATTGCCAGTGGTGTTTGCCATGGTTCCACTGCTGGAATGAGCATGGTGGCAAATTCAGTGACCACGACTGCCTTTATGGCGATGTCGCCGACCCAACTCAACCAGTCGACCCAGCCGATGACGAAACCGGGGAACGGCCCGTAGGCACGCCGTACCAGGGCGTAGGTTCCTCCGGATCGTGGGGTCATCGCTATCAGTTCACAGATGACAATCGCGGTCAATAGTGTAAACAGGCCGCCCAACACCCAAACTAACAGGAATATCCACGGATTGGGAACAGTTCCTGCAATTTCTCCGGGCGTGCGCAGAACTCCCAGGCCAATGGTGCCGCCGACTGCGACGGCCAATGTGAACCCGCCGCCTAGTATGCGCTTTGATTGTTTCGGTGTGTCATGGTCGCTCAATTAGGAATCTCCAATTCTTGGAATTTGGATTTGAATCCTTGGGAAGGAGCATCGGGTGCTCTGGGTTTACGTTAACATTCACCAAGCTCACGAAGTACCCATTGTTGAAAATTACGAACCTCGTATTCCTGCGGAACCAGAACACCGTGTTCAAAACGGTTCGAGTGCAATCCCTTTTGATTTACCTCACAGATACGGCAATCCTGTTCCATCACAAGGTTAAGGAAATCGTTAATTTTCTTGATATCTCCATCATGTTTTCCGGGGGGAGGATAGGCAATTGAGTGCGACCAGGCTCTGCTGGTCGATTGGGATTGGAGGGTATGCGATGACTCCATGAAATTTCGTTTTCTGTCCAGCGGGTGCGAAACCCGCCCGGCGAGGGGTGAGCCCGCCCGAGCCGGTAGCGAGCCTGGCGA
>JAQYVO010000034.1 GCA_030145425.1 Chromatiales bacterium
GAGCAAGACCTCTGGGACCCAAAATGGTGGAAGAACTCTACGACATCTTATTTGCCGGCAAAACGCTGCCAGACGAAGATCCTCTGGAGGTACGCCGCAAGGTAGGCGCGCTGTTCAAGGCAGAAGGCGAGGCACTGGATCGCCTGTTCTCCGGGACATCGGTGCGAGTGAAAGCCGGGGTGGACCAGGATACCGCGATAAAGTACCGGGTGGCATTCCGCAACGCCGGGGCCCTGGTTGAAATCCAGCCCTCAAACCAGACCGACCCTGTCTCACAGACACTGACGCTGCTCCCCCCCAACACGGGGAATCTGATCGATTGCGCACCCAGCGTGGAGGCGCTGCCACTGCCGGATATCAGTGACTACGCCCTGTCCCCGGAAGGCGCCACCCTGGACGAAACCCTTCCCGTATCCCCTCCCGCGATCGATACCAGCGAACTCAGCCTCGGACCGGTCGATTCGGGTTCACTGGAAGAATTTCACAATTCCGCCGAGCCGGCGTCTATTCCCGATACCCAACACCTTCAGCTCGGCTGAATCCGACGATCTCACAACCTGGCCCGATTATTGCTTCTGTATATTACAAGGCAGTAACTCATCACTAATTCGTCAGTTTATTGGCGATTAAGAGAGGAAAATCATGATCGGGCCACCTTCAGGCGTCAAATTACCGACGCATGTCTCCGGGCAAGACGCGAAACCGTCAGGCAGTAAACCGGAGCCACAGCAGACCGGCGGCACCGTCGGGTTGCCCGCCACTCCGGAAAAGGCTTCTCCCCCGGATGACAGCCTGGAGATGAGTTCTGCAGGACTGAGCTTCAATGAAGCGACAAACAGCCGTCCCGTGGCCTCCGCAGTCGAAACCCCGGAAGAGGCGGCGGCATTGGTCGCCCGAATACACCAGCAATTTGGGGAAGCCGGGGCCCAAGCCCTGAGCGCCCATACCGGGGTGCAGGCGGACCAGGTATCGAATCTGCTCAAGGCCGCTTCGTAAGAATTTCAGCTCTCGCTCTCTCGACGACCCAAGGGGTACTCATTGGCCTCTCCCAAACGGGAGAGGTTTTTTTTGCCTGTTAACGGGCCCTATGGCATCCGGCCGCCCAACTCGAGCCGCTCCACTTCAGCCAGGGTTACAATCCGGCCGTCGGTGGTTTGAAAAGAGCGTCCATCCACGTCACCCTTGTAGGCTTGATAAACCACTTCCCTGCCGCTGCGGGTGTCGATAATCCGCACACTGACCACCTGGTAGGCATCCTTCCACTGGAAATAGAAATAGATGCCGCTACCCGCCAGCATGATAAAAACCGTGGCATAGGCCATCATCCTGGGCAATGTTGAGCCTGATAATTGATCCGCGGACCTGCCTGCGGCAAGTGCCCGCCTGGCGGGGGGTCGCTTGCGGATTCGGATAGCTATCACGGCGCCTGCAATGACCAGGGCCGTAAGGAAGAGCTTCATAAACATATCGCCGGTACCTTATCATGTCGCCCATTAGCGAGCCACGCGCTCCTTGCGGAATGACTGAACGACGATTTACTATCGGACGATATGAAAATTACTAATCTTTCCCTTACGGTATTTTTACTTGTGCTGATGCTTGCGGCCTGCGGCAAACCGGACGAACCCACCCTGGGGCTCTATCCGGCAATTCACAGCGGAGATATCAACCAGATCAACCGCCACATCCTCTGGGGAACGGATATCAATCAGGTGGATGCGGACGGCAGGCGACCACTCCACGTTGCCGCGGCACAGGGCAGTCAGGTGGTTGTTAAACTGCTGTTGAAAAACGGTGCCGACATCGGGGCCCTGGACCGGGAAGGCCACTCGGCGCTGTATGTCGCCGTAATGAACGGCAGAACCCGGGTAGCCGAGCTTTTGATCAAGCAGGGCGCCCCATATGATGCCAACGAGTTATTGGACGAAGCCGTGTCCAATAACCTGGCTGACCGGGATGTCATCCGGCTGCTGGTCAGCCTGGGTGCGCAGATCAACCGCATTGATGCAAACGGCAGCACACCCCTGCTGCGGGCGATCACCCGCAACAACCGCGTTCTGGTGAAGCACCTGATAGCCGAAGGTGCCGATGTAAACCAGAAGGACAGCGACGGGCGCAGTCCCCTGGTAGCAGCCGAAGAGGTCGGGGACACGGACATCATTCGCATGCTGCGGAGAAATGGGGCCCGTCTCGCTAAACCGTGACGCCGGAGGGAATCTCTGGTAACTTGCGCAGCCGTAAACCACACCAGGAGCCTGTCGGACTTAGGTGATCGTAGCGAGGGAACGCCATTTTGAGTCAGGTTTTTCGATCGATTGAGGCGAATAGTTATTCATATTTAACGAAATTGATCGGGAAATCTGGCTAAAATGGCTTTTCCGCAGTAGATTCATCCTAAGTCCGACAGGCTCCCAGAACTCAGGCAGAAGACAATGGCATCAAGCGTTGACGAACTGACGATCAACTATACCGAAGATGGTGTTGACGTCGTGAAGGAACTGGATAAGGTGGTCCTGTCCAAGGGTGCCTGGTGCACTCTGATGTTCCGTTACCAGGACTGGAATCGCGCCAAAGAGGAATACGGCCCCGACAAGTACAGCATCCGCCGCTACCAGAAGCGCAACGGCGAGTACCAGTCGAAGTCCAAGTTCAACATATCGAGCAAGGCGCAGGCCCAGGGGATTATCGAGGC
>JAQYVO010000166.1 GCA_030145425.1 Chromatiales bacterium
TTGAAGGATTCTCGACGTTTATCTCTAATCATCTTTTCGACCGAACGCCCACATCTGGCAATGGGGCCGTTCATGCACCATTTCATTTGGGAATACCCTATTGCGTTATCGGCGGGATCGCCGAAAATTCCAGGGAATATAATTACTTGGGAACGTGGCAGGAGAACGAATTCGGAAAAACCAGATCAGGAAAAACAGGCCTGTGGTACACAGACACAAAATACGCCTGGAGAGTGCTTTCCGTACATCAATACCGGTGGGGCCGATCGCAAATTAAGCGGTGCGTTGAACGCTCTCTACTGACTTAAAATCCCAGTATGGGACTCACCCTGTGCCATCTTGGGGGCACAGGAAAGCGGCTTGAGGGAAACGGAAGGTGCGAGAGACGCCACTACCTCCTGGAACTGATCGGGAAGATCTGGTCCGGCTTTTAGAGATACATCAAGCCAGAACAGGGTGGTCTTTTTATGGTGGGATACGATTTCTGTAGCAAATCCCTCGGTGAGAAATCGTTGCTGCAGTCTGATCACGTTATCTTTATTGCGATAGAGGCCTAGTGACACGCGGCCCCCAAAATCCCCCTCTCCCAGCAGATAGAGATCGGTAATACCGGCTGATCTGAGGCGACTTATCAACCCTCGAGTAGCCCCGATATCTGGTTCGGGAGCAGTAAGCAGCCTGTATCCATCCTCTAACTCGACGGGTTCCTTGCGCAGGATCACGCTTGAGTGTTGCACGCCCAGCTTTTCGGAGAGCTGCCCCGCCAAGGTCTCGGTCGCTACCGGGCCGATTGTGTAGCAGGCCTCCTGCCGATCGATGGACGCCGTCATGGGCATCTCCGGCACCGGATCAACGATCGTCGATTCGGGCTGCGGGGTCAATACCAGGTTTTCCTTTGTCTTGGCCTCCAGCCTATCGGTGGATACCGTCGCGGGCACCTCTGATGTCGGTTCACTGGTCGTCAATTCGGGCTTCGAAACCGATGCCAGGTTTTCCTTTGTCCTGGCCTCTCCGTCCTTCTCACCCGGCGGCACGTTTTTCACCTTGCCTGCCGTACGACCGGGGTCTTCTTCGTCCCGCGGCAGAAAAGCCAACCGGCAGCGAATGCCGGCGGGGATGGAAAAATCCGGGTTGGACAGGATCAACCGCACACCATAGGTGCCACTGGCGGCATCTGCCACACGATCGACGCGCTCGACCTTTGCCTGATGTATTTCAAATCCCGGCACACCCAGTGTCACATCTGCCTGCATACCCGGGGCAATACGTCCCAGGGACTCCACCGGTGCAATCACTTCCACGTGCAGTGGATCCAACTGGGCTACCCGAAGTATGGGCTGGTCCTCCACGTACTCACCAACGGATTTGAAGCGTTCCATGACCACCCCGTCCACTGGGCTTTGGATGCTGCGCCGCTGCAACGCGGCCTGCGACCGCAGGTATTCCAACTCTGCGATGCGCATATTGTCTTTTTCCTGCTGCACCTGAAACCTGGCGATGCGTGTTTGGGTTTTCGTTTCATCCATGATCTGCTCAGAGATCGCAGATTTGCTGAAAAGCTTCTGATTACGCTTTTGGGTGCGCTGCCCCAGTGAGGCAGTCTCCTGACGCAGCGCGATTGCCGTTTCCAGCTCGGCACGAAGCTTCGTCAGTTGCAGAGTGGCCCGCTCCACACTGGACTCCAGTTCCGCAACGATGCCCCCTTTTTTCACAAAATCGGTACGCTGTGCGTGTATGAACTCTATCACCCCTGGCACGGCACTCCCCACGTCGATTACCTCACTGGGCTCGATGATGCAGTCCAGGTCCGGGATCGTGTCATCACCAGCATTTTCTGCCGGAAGCTCCCCTGCGCTCAAACCGCTGATCAGAACGGTCGTCAGCAAGAACGCCAAAAGGATTCGGTCGGTCAGCTTATTGACCGGTCTTGTCCTGGGTGGCGCAATTTCCGTAGTCTGTTTTTCTATCGTTTGCACTGGAGCAGTTTTTCAGATGGTTGGGATCCAGAATCCCAGGTTAACTTAGGGAACACTTGAATATATCGGCACTTCTCCAGAGAAATTGATCACTTATAATGAGAGTCTACTTAGCACCAACTGGCGGCCCCTCCGCAGCCACTGTCTGACGAGCGGCTCGGCGCCATGTTCGAATCGAACATAGGCCCGCTCACCCAGTCCGGTGATCTCCAGGTCTTCAGGCAGATCCAGGTCCAGTTGGAAGACCTTATCTATGGCGGTCAGCCCTTCCCCATCGTCCGACCTCACGGCGATATCACCACCACCGGAAGCTCCCAAAGCCCGGCTGGGCAGATGCGTACTCCCGGACGGCGTCTCCCGCACAATCTGCGCAGCCACCGTTTCGCCGAGCCGCTCGGCCAGGCGCACCTCCACCTTTGTCACCCGCTGGCGAACCAGGCCTATATCCGACTGGGGCACAACAGACCGGACAATCAAGCGTTCCGGGCTGACCACATAACCGATCAGTTCTCCCTTGCTCAGGTAACGGCCTTGCAGCAATCTCTCTTCCGGCAACACCAGGGTACCGGCCACTGCACTTCGGACCAGAAGAGACTCCGCCTGCTCTCGGAGCAGGTCCAGCTCTGAGTCCACTGTTGCGAGTTCTTCGGCCGTGATTTCCGATTTCACTCGGTGCTCGACACGTTCGGCCGCCATTCTGGCCTGCAGTCCACGGCGCCGAGCCTCCAGCACCGCAATGCGGGCCGTGAGGGATGGGGCACGCATTCGAATCAGTACCACACCAGGTTCAATGCGCGCGCCGGATGACACCAGTATTTTATCCACAAACCCTTCTGCACCGGCATAGACTTGGGCCTGATCGGGAACCCATACGATGCCTTCAGCCCGGGTAGTCAAAGGTACCGGCAGGAATACCAACCCAACCGTGATGCCCCCGACCAGCAACGTTGAGACGACGGCGGCCCGGGAACGGCACCCCGCCAGCATCGGACTGGAGAGCAGATACCGAATACCGCGATAAAGCGGAAGGACGATCTGGGTGGCAAAGGCCCAGGTGCCCAGAGCGACGCCGGCGAAGAGGTATTCTTCGGCCAGAAACAGGACGATCACAGCCAGGATGAACAGCCGGTAGCAGAAGGCGGCCAGGCCATAGACGGCGAACCAGCTTCGCTCGCCCGCCGCGGTAACGGGTGAGCGACCCTGATCAAGACCAAACAGGTAACGCTGAATCAGGTATAGGTAGTATCGGCTGGCACGCGTATACAGGTTGGGGATCTCGACCAGATCCTGCAGCACGTAATAGCCATCGAAGCGCAACAGGGGATTGCCGTTGAATAACAGGGTCGAAAGGCTACAGATCAACATTATGTTCAACGCCGCGGCGCGCACCAATCCGGGTTCAACCGTCAGCCACACCAGTAGAGCCAATGCAGCCACAAACAGTTCAGTCAGAATACCTGCCGCTCCCACCAGGGCGCGTTTGTGTTTGTCACGGAACGCCCAGGCTGCCGAGGCGTCGACATAGGGCACGGGAACGAGAACCAGAAGCGTTATGCCCATTTCATGCACTTCACCTCCCCACATTTTTACTGCGAGGGCATGAGCAAATTCGTGCACGGCCTTGGTGACGGGGAACAGGAGCCACAACATCAGGAGGTTGGCGGGCGAGAGGATATCCTGGTTTGCGACCGCAAACCTCAGTGCCTGGGCATTGGCCAGGGCAAGCAGAAAGGCAATACCCACCACCAGCAACCACAGGGCCGCACCCCACCGGGAAAATATCGGTCTCAGCCACGGCATCAGCCGGTTCAGGATGCGATCGGGGTCGAGCAATGGCATACGAACCGCCAGTGGGCTCATCATCTGGCGCCGCCAGCGCAGGCCCCGACTATGCTGATAGCGGTTGAAAAACTCCTTTGCATCGACGGGCATGCCGCTTCTCAACGCACCCGTAGCAAACAGCTGGGTCAGGATTTGAATGAATTCATCCTGGCTGAGGGCATCTTCGCCGAGAGCAGCCGATATCTGTTCCCAAATCTCCTGCACCGTGAGATCACCGTCCAGGCGACCAATGATTTCATAGGCTGACGCATTGAAACGCAGATGATGCCCGTTGGATTCGTCGCGCAGTACGTACCAGCGCTCTCCGCGATAATCCTGGGGATAGGTGCGCACATGCCGGCGCAGCCGGGGACGCAGCTTTGCTATTAGCGGCCAGTTCTGAATCGGGGACGCACCGACCACTAGAACCCTACTGACCAGGCCCAGAGCCGAACACGATCAATGACCGCATGGGTCCAGATCCAGAGCAACTTACGCTGCCCGATATCGACCTTGGCCACGCCTTGCATGCCGGGACGCAATGCAGAAGATGGTTCATCCAGGGAGGCCTCGACGCGGAAGATGTTACGACCTTCACCGGCGACGGCCACGGGAACAACTTTTTGGATGGAAATCGGGAGGTATGTCTGCGGCAGCGCCGCAACGACCATGCGACCGGTCATCCCCACAGCCAGCGCGGCCACTTCGTGTTCATCCACCTCAAGCACCACGCGATAATCGTCTAGGGGGGCCACCTCGAACAAGACCTGCCCCGTCTCCACCGGCGCACCCAGGGACTGGCTGAGGTCACCGGTCACCACCACCCCACTGAAAGGCGCACGCAAGGTCGTGCGTGTGATCTTATCCTCGACCAACCTCAGCTCTGCCTCTGCCTGCTCCATGAGGGCGCGCAGTATGCCGAGTTGGGTGCGGTCACGCTTGGCCAGGGCCTCCTGATACTCCTTCTCGATCTTGTTGCGCTCGCTTTGCCACTTCTGACTTTCAAGCAGCAGAGCCCGATCATCCAGTCGCGCGATCAGTTCTCCCTTGCCGACCAGATCGCCGGCACGCGCCCTGGCTTCCTTGACGAAACCGCCCTGGGGCGCAACCAGCACCTGCCGGACCGCACCTTCAACGGTTGCCAGTGCACTCACCCGGTAGTCCCCTTCGGTGACTGAGAGCAGCGTCATCAGAGCCACCATCGACAACACCGCCAGCTTGAGTTTGAGCCGGGTTGGTCCAAACGTACCGGCCGCCAGCGCCAGGAACGACTCAACGGCCTTGGCCCCGAAGGATCGTTCCTCCCGACGTTTCAACTCCAGCATGGGGCCAATGAGCCCGGCAGCCGTTTCACACCAGCCTACCGTGTCTTGGTCGAAGGGTTGGCCGGCGCTGCGCTCAAGGGTTATGGCCCCTATGTAGCCGGCTTGACCGGGCAATGGCAGGGTGCAGACTGCGCCATTGGTCTGGTGTTTGGCGAGCTCGCCGTGAGCCCTCAATACCGCAGGCTCGCGGTCCGGGTCGCTTGGTTGAATCAAGATTGCAGTTTGGTCAACGGCTTCTTCCATGGCCGATTCGATAGCACGCACCAGCTGGGTACGCGGATCGAAGCGGGCTACATGAGACAAGGCGTAAAGGCGTATCGGCAACCCGCACCTGATCCCAATGCTGACGCGTTCGCACTGGAAATGATCCGCCAACCTGTTGACCGCCTCCATTGACGCGGCACGGGAGTTTGAATGCCCAAGGATTGCAGCTACCAGGGACAGGGTGAAGGCATTGTCTTCCCTGCGTGACGCTGACTGCTGGTCAATCAGGGTTTCCATCCACAGCCCCCCCCACTGAAGGAGCTGCAGTACGGCGTGCCTTTGGGACTCGGAGCGGATGGAAATCATCATCGTGAAAACCGCCACCGTCTCGCCGTGAACCAGTAGCGGGGAGGCAATCAGGTCACAGATACGTTTGTTCTCCGCGCCGTAACTTGCCCGCGAGCGCACTACCCCGCGTCGCTCCGAGAGGGCTTGGTTGGCGATATCGGTGAGCAGTTCATCCCCTTCGCCAGTCTCAGGCCAAGTCGCGATGACTCCGCCTGTACGACCAGGCTCGCCCGGCAGATAGAGCGCGCCCTCAATAATGCCGGCGATCATTCTGCATTGCCATGCCAGCCAGGACTGCGCAAGGCCGGACGACAATCTCGGGGCATCCGCAGCCTTGGTTCCCTTATCAGGAATCTGATTCCGGCCTGTTACCGGCTCCTGAACCTCAAGAGGGCGCGTACCGTCATGGTCACCGGGAAGGCCGTTGTTGAAGGATTCTGCTGTGGCGAAAGAATTTGCTGGCACGATAACATCACTGTTACGTCGACTATTGAGGTCATTCGGCCATTTCGCGGCTAATCTTTAATCGGGCATCCTCGCCGGGGAAGGGTTTGAGGACCGGCAAGATCCAAGTCGGGACGCATCACTTCCCACTATTCCACTGGTGAACAGCTTTGATCCTTGGCATTCAACTTGGGATGGTTTTCAGCAAGCCAGCTCTGATTGTCTGCCTTATCGGCGGGGGCAGCTTTGAAGTCCAGCCAGAATTCGGTGATCCGCCTTGTTCTCGGCACCAATACAGGCGAGAAACCCTCCGCCTCTATAGCCGCTCTTCGGATCTCGGCATTGCGCCTTCGTGAATAGATACCCAGAGAGATGCCGTTCTTGAACTCTCCCCTGTAAAACCGCCGGTAGTCCGTCACGCCCTTGGATGCCAGGCGACTCTCTTCCGCCCTGGCCTCCTGCTGCGTGGCGTACGGAGTAATGATCACCCAGAATCCAGCAGTTTTCCTGACGCTTTCCTTACGGAGGACCGCGTCCATTTCCCTTTCCGTCAATGCTTCCTGCAGCGCATTGGCATCTGTTTCTTCCTCCAGTGGTCCGACGGTCCCGCAATAGCGGGCCTCCTCGACCTTTGCGACACTTTCAGGGCTATCCGCAGATTGCTCCTCCCGCGCCAATGCCCCTGATACGATATCCTCAGGCGGAGTCCCGGCAGTTATCGCGGCTTCAATGGTTTCTTCCGCAGGTGCGGCCTCCGCAACCTGCGCAGTCTGCTCGGATTCCATGACCTTTTCCGCCACTTCGGTTTCCGGCGATTCCCCAGCTTGCGCGGGATCCACGACAATTTCCGACGATGTATCAGTTCCGGCCTGCTCTATTGTCTGTGGCCCAGGTTCCTGACCGGCCGGTTGTGATTCATCTTCCTCTGATGCTTGCGCCGTTTCTGAAGGCATCGCTTCGGCAGGGGGTTGTATCTCGGTACTCCTGGATTCCGATAACAGGCGCATCTCACCGATGCTGGCTTTCTCCTGCATCGATACTTCGGGAACCACCTGCTCGCGCTGTAACCCCCAGATCAGGAGGGCAATATTGGCCAGGACCAGCAGTGAAAACAACCACTTCATGTTTTCGGCTCCATAGCGAACAAGGATAACCCTCTCATAACAAGATCAAGACTCACTTCGCAGGGTATCGTCAATACTGATTCCAATCTAGTGGCATCGCTCCCTGTGAGCACCAGAACCGGGCGTTTTCCCAAACGGTGGGAGACACTTTCCATTACCCTGTCGACAAGGGCTGCGGCCGCATGTACCGAGGCAGAAGATACGGCACCAGCCGTGTCTGTGCCGAGTATATCTATGGATTCCAATCGCCCCACCCGGGGAATATGGGTTTGCTTGAGCAGCGCCTCTCTCATTAAATCAAACCCGGGCAAAATCAATCCCCCAAGATGATGCCCATTGTTACTCATGACATCTATGGTGATTGCGGTACCACAATCGACGATGCACACATTGGCAGGATTTTCGTTATGAACCGCCAGCAGGGTAAGCCAGCGATCAACCCCCAAATGCTCGGGAATGGCATAGGCATTGGTCACGCCAAACGCTGTCGCTGTAGTTTGGACGAGTTCCACATCAACGTCCCAGGATTCGGATATCCATTCCATAATCCCCTTGCCCAACAGCCGACCGGCGACGTTTGCCATCACTACACGGTCTGCGGACTGCGCCTGGCCCCAACAGGCCTCTGCGAATATGGCGGGTTCCTGTCGCCCATGGCCGGATGACTGGATTCCGGACACCTCCCCATCACGCATCCAGGCCCACTTGAGATTAGTGTTGCCGATATCGATCATCAACACCCGAGGCTGATTTGAGTTTTTTGCGATATTCAATTTGTTATCTTCTAACTACTGCCCTTCCGGAAACTACAAAGCCCGTCATTCCGGCGAAGGCCGGAATCCAGTAACTCGTTGAATTCCCTGGATCCCGGCCTTCGCCGGGATGACGTGGTTTCAAATAAGATGTGTTTCTGGACGGGCACTAACTAGCCGCCCTCAGACTGATTTCCCCGCCATAATACGTCTGAACACGGCCCTCCTGGAGTAACAGCAACGCTCCATTTCGATCAATTCCCTGATGTACACCTTCTATACTATGGGCGCCCATCTGCACCACTACCGATTTTCCCAGATAACTATCATACAGTTTCCAGGCAGGGATCAAGGGTGTAAGGCCCTCCTGCTCGAAACGGTTCAGGGTATCCAGGAGATGCTCAAGTAATGCGGTCGCGAGAGTATTTCTGGAAAGGCCGTCACCCCCGGGGACCTGAGAAAGGTCTGCCCATGGCTGATCTATATCGACCGCGTGCTCCCGGTCAATTCTACAATTCAACCCCAGACCGAGGACGACACGGCTGGGTCCGCCCTGTTCCCCACTGACCTCCAGCAGCAACCCGGCAAGTTTGCGATTCTGCCACAAAACATCGTTGGGCCATTTTAACTCGATTCCCTCAAGCCCCAGGCTGTCGAGGCAACGGGCAACGGCTAAACCGGCAGCCAGACTCAACCCGCTGAGTTCGGCTATCGGCAAGTGGTATCGCCAGTGTATTGACAGATAGATATTGTTGCCGAAAGGGGATACCCAATGCCTTCCCATACGGCCCCGCCCCGCGGTCTGCTGCTCCGACATACACACATGTCCGGAGCCGATGCCTTCCGGTAATCGGGCCATCAGGTAGCTGCTTGTGGAATCTATACGATCCAGAATTTCGAGCTCTGATAACAGTTCCCTTGCAGTATCACCGAGCCTCGAATGGATCAGATCGTAGTCCAGTAGCTCCAGGGGTGCAGACAGCTTGTACCCCTTGCCTCTGACGGCAAAGATTTCGATGCCCATCCTCTCCCTGATTTGTGAAAGCTGCTTCCAGACTGCCGCCCGGCTTACGCCCAGGGAATCCGCAATCTTTTCACCTGAGTGAAACTGCCCATCTGCGAGCATGCGAACGATCCTCAGCTGCTTATGCAAAGTCAGGGATCCGGTGGCTCGACGATTCATTATTCAGGTATTTTCGGCGGATATTGCAGCCATCGGTTTCGACGCCCTTCCACTTTCTCACCCATGTCAGGAAGAATCCACAGATCACAGGTGTCACTGGGGGCGGGCTCCGGTTCGAGCATGAACTCCATCAATTCATCACGCCTGAATACCTGTATGGAAACCTGCTTTCCGGGCGGCGTTCCCGCCAGATACTTATCAAGCCTTTCCTGCTTTACACGCAGTCCATCCACGGCAACCAGCACATCACCGGCAGACAACCCCGCTTTCCGGGCCGCCCCACCATCCAATACCGAGATCAGCTTGATATCTCCGTTCCGGGTTGCATATGTGGCGCCCAGTACCGGGCGCGATGGCATCGCACCATTTTTTACATCGCCTGTGCCACCCTTGTCATCCCGGTCTCTGGCCGGCCTGAATGCCATGCCTATACCCACTGACCGGAATAGATCGGCCAGGGGGAGATCATCGGTGCCACGAAGATAGTCATCGAAAAAAACCTTCAGGTTACATCCTGAAACCTCTTCGGCAAGCGTCTCGATATCACCTTCGGCAACGCCTTTATCGAATTTTCCGTGCCTTTCCCACAAAGCCCTCATCAGGTCATCCAGAGAAACTCGCCCGTCGGTTTCGATGCGCA
>JAQYVO010000170.1 GCA_030145425.1 Chromatiales bacterium
GTTGGAGGCGATCGGGTCATTGGCACCCCGGCCCACCACCCGCAGCTTCTCCGCAGGCCCCCCCGTGCTGACCAGGTAGTCACGGACCGCCTCGGCGCGCCTGAGAGAGAGGCCCATGTTGTACTGGGCATCGCCCACGCTGTCGGTGTGTCCG
Organism: Chromatiales bacterium; assembly: GCA_030145425.1. Lineage (GTDB taxonomy): Bacteria > Pseudomonadota > Gammaproteobacteria > Chromatiales > Chromatiaceae > JAHEHQ01. The sequence goes on from JAQYVO010000170.1 coordinate 155, forward strand.
ATAACGACTGCCATGTAGGCATCGGTCAGTTCGGGACGCAGACCCTTGCGGTATTCCTCGATGGCCTGCCGACCCTCGTTGGTCACCTTGGCCTTGTCGAAGTCAAACAAGGCGGCAGCGGGAATCAGGATCCCAGTGACCAGCCCGGAGGGCTCACCCTCGATCATGGTTATCTCGACGTCCAGCGTAACACCGTCGCAACCGACCACATTGGCCTTGTCCTGGTTCCAACCGCCGGTGCGCAGGCAGCCGCCGTCACCGGTCCGGGTGATGTTGCCATCAGCGTCGCCGGTGTATCCCGGCGTGGGATCCCGGTCCTGGGCTTGGGCGCCGCCGATGGCAAGCAGTGTGGTGAACAGGGCGCCCGCCATCAATACGGCAGACTTTCTGGATATCAGATACATCGAGAATTCTCTCCTTAATAGGTTTTTTATTCCGGGACATATTCCCGGGGGCTGCGGATTATCTCTCAACCTTCCTTGATTTAACAGATGTGGAAGGCCGAAAAAGCCCACTGGGATTTTATGGAAGTACACTATGTGGGTCCGTCCTATACGGCGCCTCCCCTGATCATTATCCTACGCCCACGCCTTTGGCATTGGTCGAATGAATTCGACCCTACTTGTTTCGATCCCCCCTGTAGGGCCGAATTCATTCGGCCAGCTGGGGAAGAGCCAATTATCTGCTATCCCCTCATCCTGACCTTCTCCGTGAGAGGAGAAGGCATTTACGGGGAGTTTCCGGACAATTACTATTCAGCCACATTCGTCGACTCGAAGATCCGATCCGCATTAGCGGTCACGAAACCTTCATATCTTCCACCGCCTGGCATCCGGTGACGCTGCGCGAACTCGTAGAAACAACTGCTGATATCACGGGTCACCCCGTCCGCGAAGGTTTGAGGGACCCGGTCCGCCATGGTGGCAGCCTGCTCCAGAAACAGCGCCGGGCTGCCCTTTATCTCCCCTCCGGCCCTGTTGATCTCAAATCCCCCTGCCTTGACCACATCCAACGCCTCCTCCAGACCCGCCACCGTCTTCAGGCAGTCGATGCAGATAGTGAAATGATTGACCCTCAGTCCCATCACCAGCAGCCAGGCCCCGTACTCGCTCTCCTGTGCAACCCGGCTGTACGCATCCCAGTCGGGCATCGGCCAGTGCCGCCCCGACCAGAATACCGACGGCTGCAAAAGCTCCGCGGTAATCCGCTCCCGGTATCCCCCGATAATCTCACGACATGCCCGGGAGAGATGGCCGTAATGGAGTTCGGAAATGAAGATTTTGGGTTGACCTTCCATTGCGTGGATATAGCTTCGCGCATGCAGGTTCTTTTCCTCGAACCGGTAGCTGTCCTGTAACCGGTAGCC
>JAQYVO010000203.1 GCA_030145425.1 Chromatiales bacterium
GGATCCTGGAGAGGGTGAGGGCCGAGGGCGGGCGTATCGTCGTCACGGAGGTACCTCCCCTCAACGAACCCGACCGTTTTCGCAGTCAGATCGACAAACAGGTCAAGCGCATGCTTGGATCGGAACAGGCCGGATAATGGACCAGGTCAAAGCACTCGAAACTGCCATCCTCGAGCGGGCCCATCGCCTGGCCTCGGAATACCGGCAGCGTGCAGAACGCAGTCGGGACAACATCCTGAGAGATGCCCACGAACGGCTCAGGCTGCGGGAAGATCGTGAGGTGCTGCTGGCCAAGGCCCAGGCCGAACGCACCTATCGCCGCATGGTCCAGGCGAACGAATTGAAACTGCACAAGGAGATGGATCATCTGCGCTGGAACCTGGTCGAGGGGGTGTGCGATCGGCTTGGCGATCTGATGCGATCACTGACCGGGGATGACGAGCGATACCTGCCGTTCCTGTCGGCCCTTCTGGGGCGCGGCGCCGAAGCGATGGAACAGCGGGAGCTCACGGCGGAGGTCAATGCCCGGGATCTGGAGCGCCTGAGACCCGTATGGGACCGATTCTCCCGGGACGCCGCCCCGGACAGGAAGATCCTCTTGTCGAGTGCGCCCATCGAAGTACTGGGCGGTGTCCTGGTGCGCACCAACGACAATCGGGTCCGTGTCAACAACACCTTTGAAGGACGCATGGAGCGGCTTCAAGGAAAGCTGCACCAGGTGATCATCGAGCGGCTGCTGCCGGGCGGCATCGAGAACGGCATATCATGAGTACAAATCCCCGAAGCGGCACTATCCAGGAGATAAACGGCCCCATCGTCACCATTCAACTGCCCGGCGCGCGCAACGGCGAACAGGTAAAGATCGGTGAGCTGGGTCTTGTCGGCGAAGTGATCGCCCTCGACGGCGAGGAAGCCATCGTCCAGGCTTATGAATCCACCGAAGGTCTGCGCCCGGGTGAACCCGCCGAGGGTCTGGGCTGGCCCCTGTCGGTGGAACTCGGCCCGGGCCTGCTGGGCGGTATCTTCGACGGTATACAGCGGCCCCTCGAGCAGATTTTCCTGCGGGCCGGAGACCATATACCCCGGGGCCTTACCCTGCCCTCCCTGGATCGTGAACGCAGCTGGCATTTCGTTCCCGACCCGGAGTTGGAAATCGGTGCCGAACTGGTCACCGGCATGCGCCTCGGCACCGTGCAGGAGACCGACACCATCGAGCACCGCATCCTGGTACCGCCGGATCGCTTCGGCGACCTGCTGGAACTGGCGCCGGAAGGCGAGTATCGGCTGGAGCAGCCCATCGGCCGCGTCCGGACACCTGACGGCCGAACCCGGAAATTGAAACTGTACCACCGCTGGCCGGTCCGCACGCCCAGGCCCTTCCGGCGGCGCGACCACGGTATCGCACCGCTCATTACCGGCCAGCGCATCCTCGACACCTTCTTTCCCCTGATGAAGGGGAGCAAGGGAGCGATACCCGGACCCTTCGGCGCCGGCAAGACCATGGTGCAGCAGCAGATCGCACGCTGGTCAAATGCCGACATCGTCGTTTACGTGGGCTGCGGCGAGCGGGGTAACGAACTGGTGGACGTGCTGGAGAGTTTTCCCAAACTCCAGGACCCCTATACCGGGCGCAACCTGATGGAGCGCACCCTGCTGGTGGCCAACACCTCCAACATGCCGGTGGTGGCCCGGGAAGCATCGGTCTACGTGGGACTGACCATCGCCGAATATTACCGTGATCAGGGTTACGACGTATTGGTGCTGGCCGATTCCACCAGCCGCTGGGCCGAGGCCCTGCGGGAGGTCTCCGGTCGCCTGGGGCAGATGCCGGTGGAGGAAGGCTACCCGGCTTACCTGGCATCCAGACTGGCAGCCGTCTACGAGCGGGCCGGCCGCGTTGAAACCGGTGGGTGCGGCAATGGGTCCGTGACCCTGGTGGGGGCGGTGTCCCCCCCGGGGGGCGATTTCTCGGAGCCGGTGACGGCACACACCAAGGAGATCATCCAGACCTTCTGGGCACTCTCGAAGGATCTGGCGGATGCCCGGCACTATCCCGCGGTGGATTGGGTCGGCAGCTTTTCCGAGCACGTCCACACCGCCGCCGAATGGTGGCACCGGGAAGTGGACAGGGATTGGGAAAATAAGCGCGGGTCGGCGCTGGCGCTGCTGGCGCGCGACGCCGAGCTTTCGCGCATCGTCAACCTGGTAGGCCCCGAGGCCCTCTCTTCGGCCCAGCGCTGGGAACTGGAGGGGGCCGCGCTGATCAAGGAGGGGGTACTGCAGCAAAGCGCCCTGGACCCGGTGGACAGTTTCGCCTCCCCGGAAAAACAGTTCCTGCTCCTGAACCTGATGCTGACCATCTACCACAAGGGGGCAGAGCTCATCGAACTGGGGGTGCCGGTGCAGGAACTGATGACACTGCCGATGCTGACCCGGGCCCGACGGGCCAAGCAGACCTATAACAGCCGGCAGACCGACAAGCTGCGGGAGATGCTGGAAGAGATCGTGCTGGAGTTCGAACAGGTGCGGCTGGAATACGCCAAGTTCGAGGAGCATGCCCGATGAGCGCCAGGGAGTATCGAACCGTCGCATCCGCCAGGGGTGGACTGCTGGTGGTGAAACAGGTGCCTCGGGTGGCCTTCGGCGACCGGGTGATGATCCGTGATCATCGTGGCCGACAGCGCAACGGCCAGGTGATACGCACCTCCCGTTCCGAAGCCCTGATCCTGGTCTTCGAGGGGACGGACGACCTGGACCTGGAGACCACCTGGGTCCGGTTCATGGACGAACCCCTGGAGATCAGCCTGTCACCGGAGCTGCTCGGCAGGGTCTTCAACGGCATCGGAGAACCCAGGGACGACCGCCCGCCCATCGTCTCGAACGTGCGCCGCAGCGTGAGCGGTTCGGCCATCAACCCGGCGGCCCGAACCTACCCAAGGGAATTTATCCAGACCGGCATATCCACCATCGACGGCCTCAATGCGCTGGTGAGGGGACAAAAGCTGCCGATCTTCTCCGGCTCCGGGCTGCCACACAACCGGCTCGCCGCCCAGATCGTACGCCAGGCACGGCTGATGGACGAGGAGAGTGGATTTTCCGTCGTCTTCGCCGCCCTGGGCGTGTCCTACTCGGATGCGCGCTTTTTCGAAGAGGATTTCGCCTCATCCGGGGTGCTCGGCAACGTGGTGATGTACATCAACCTGGCCGACGACCCACCGGTGGAACGTCTGGCCCTGCCCCGGGTGGCACTGACGGCGGCAGAGTACCTGGCCTTCGATATGGACCGCCATGTGCTGGTGGTGATGACGGACATGACCAACTACGCCGAGGCCCTGCGTGAGGTGTCCACGGCCAAGGGCGACGTGCCGTCGCGCAAGGGCTATCCGGGGTATCTCTATTCGGATCTGGCGGAGATCTACGAACGATCCGGCCGCATCCGCGACCGCCACGGCTCCATCACCCTGGTGCCCGTGGTGACCATGCCTTCGGATGACATCACCCATCCCATACCGGATCTGACCGGTTACATCACGGAAGGCCAGATCGTATTGAGCCGGGAGCTGCACAACCAGGGTGTCTATCCCCCGATACATATACTGCCTTCCCTGTCGCGCCTGATGAAGGACGGTATCGGCAAGGACGATACCCGGGAGGACCACCCGCGGGTCGCCAGCCAGTTGTACGCCCTCTATGCGAGAGCCCAGGAGGCCCGCAATCTGGCATCCATCATAGGGGCCGAGGAGTTGTCGGAAAGAGACCGCCGTTACCTCGCCTTTGCCGACGCCTTCGACAGGCAGTTCGTCAGCCAGGGCGAGGATGAAGACAGATCCATCATCGAGACCCTCAACCTCGCCTGGGAGCTGTTGAGCCGGTTCCCCAACGATGCCCTGTCGCGGGTCAGCGAAACCGATATCGCCAAATACCATCACAGCGGGAAAAAGTGACCGGGTACAGCCTCCAATGAATCAGCGACTGCTCAAGGTACCGCCCACCAGGAACACCCTGTTGAATCTCAAAAAGCAGGTGCGGTTTCTTGAAGACGGACACGAACTGCTGGAGCGCAAACGGGAGCTGCTTACCCGCCTTGTCTACCAGCGTATCGGAGAATACCGCAGGCAGCGCGATCTGACCCACGAAGCGATTAAGGAGGCCTATCACTGGCTCAGCATATCCTCCCTCAGGATGGGTAGCCGCGCCCTGCAGCAGGCCGGACTGGGGATGCCGCCGGGCCTGCGCATCGACATCATCCCCAAACGCAGCCTCGGCGTGGTGTATCCGGCAATCACCGCGGAAGAACTCCCGATGCAGCCGGTGGGCCTGCTGGGGACCGATGCCAGCCTCGACACCACCCGGAGCAGACTGACCGGCGCCGCGCTGCAGCTGACCCGGCTTGGGGAGGCCGAGATGGCCCTGGGACGGCTGATGAACGAACAGAGAAAGGCCCGCAAGCAGGTCAACGCCCTCAAATACAACATCATCCCCCGCTACCACAACACCATCCGCTATATCCAGTCGGCGCTGGAAGAGGAGGAGCGCAACATGCTCTTCCAGATCAAGGTGCTGAGAGACAAGAGTTAACACGTAAGCCACATTCTGTGTAGGATGCGGTGAGCAGAGCACGCCGCATCATTGACCCTGACATATTTCAATGGGGTCAGACTCGATTGATTTTCCCGAAAAATCAATCGAGTCTGACCCCATTGAAATATGCACACGGAAAATAACGACGATTTCCACAACGAGCTCAAAGAGTGGCTCGATTCCATCGACTTCATTCATGAGCGTTACGGTGAAGACGGTGTCAGGGAGATCCTCCGGTCCCTGGAACACCGCGTGCTCGAACGGGGCATGCCCCTCAACAAGTCCGTACTGGGTACAGCCTACGTCAACAGCATCCCTCCGGAGGACGAACCGCCCTACCCCGGCAACCCCGTGATCGAAAAGCAGCTGGAGAATTTCGTCTGCTGGAACGCCATGGCCATGGTGGTAAGAGCCGCCGACAGCGGAAGCGGTGTTGGCGGGCATCTGGCCACCCACGCCTCCGCTTCCACCCTGATGGAGGTGGGACAGAATCATTTCTTCCGCTGCCGTGACACGGAATACGGCGGCGACATCGTAATGCTGCAGCCGGCTACGTCACCCGCCATTTACGCACGTGCCTGGCTCGAAGGGAGGCTCAGTACCGGGCAGCTGGAGAACTACCGGCGCGAATTGCAGCCCGGCGGGGGCCTCCCCTCCTACACCCATCCGCTCCTGCTGCCCGACTTCTGGCAAATCCCCAGCGCCTCCATGGGCCTGGCATCGCCGGTGGCAATCTACCAGGCCCGTTTCGCGAAATACCTGGAGCATCGCGGACTGAAGCCGGCCAACGGCGGCAAGGTATGGTGCTTCATCGGTGACGGCGAGGCGGATGAGCCCGAGGTGCTGGGAACGCTGAACATCGCCTCCCGGGAGAAACTGGATAACCTGATCCTGGTCATCAACTGCAATCTCCAGAGTCTGGACGGCCCGGTGCGTGGCAACGGCAAGATCATCCAGGAGCTGGAGCGCAGTTTCCGCGGCGCCGACTGGAACGTGATCAAGGTGATCTGGGGCGGCGAATGGGACGGGCTGCTGGCCAGAGATCGGGACGGGTTGCTGCGGGAACGCATGGACCAGGCACTGGACGGAGACTACCAGTACCTGTCCGTCTCGCCGGGAGAGGTGCACAGGGCCTTCTGGACGAAGGGAGACCCGCGCATGCAGCAGCTGTTGCGTTCCCTGACAGACCGGGAACTCGAGACCATGAAGCGGGGCGGCCAGGACCGCAGAAAAATCCATGCCGCCTATCACCGGGCACTGAAAGACACGGGGAGGCCAACGGTCATCCTGATCAAGACGGTGAAGGGCGACCGCATGGGAACGGGAAGCCAGGGGCGCAACACCACCCATATCAAGAAACAGCTGACCATCGCAGAACGCAGGGCCTATGCGGAACGGCTCCGGATCCCCCTTTCGCCGGACTCGGCGGATCGGGCGGATTTCTACCGCCCCGCCGAAGACAGCCCGGAAATCCGGTATCTGCGGGAACGCCGGAAGGCCCTGGGCGGTTTCGTGCCGGAAAGAAAGGTGACATGCGATTCACTTCCGGCACCACCCATAACCCTGTTTTCCGAGTTCCTCGATGGGACGGGGGAGAGGTCAGTCTCCACCACCATGGCGATGGTGCGCATGCTTGGTCTGCTCCTGAAAGACGCGGCCATCGGCCGCTACGTCGTACCCATCGTGCCGGACGAGGCCAGGACCTTCGGCCTGGATGCCCTGTTCCGTTCCGCGGGCATCTACTCCCCGGACGGCCAGAGATATACGCCGGTGGACAAGGACAGCCTGCTGAGTTACCGGCAGACAACAGACGGCCGGATACTGCAGGAGGGCATCTGCGAGATCGGCGCCATCTCCTCGTTCATGGCCGCCGGCAGCGCCTATGCCACCTACGGTATACCGACCATCCCCTTCTATTTTTTCTACTCCATGTTCGGTTTCCAGCGGGTCGGGGACAGCATCTGGGCCTGTGGCGACATCATGTGCCGGGGCTTTCTGCTCGGCGGCACGGCGGGGCGAACCACGCTTAACGGTGAAGGGCTGCAGCACCAGGACGGGCACTCCCATATCCTCGCAAGCACCGTGCCCGGCCTTCGAAGCTACGACCCGGCATTCGCCTATGAACTGGCGGTCATCATTCGCGACGGCATCCGCCGCATGTACGAACGGCAGGAGAATCTCTTTTACTACATCACCCTGTACAACGAGAACTACCGGATGCCGGCAATCGGAGATCTTGATGATCTGGAGGAAGGCATACTCCGCGGCATCTACCGGTACCGCGAAGGTTCGCTCGCCCCGGGTGACGATCCCAAGGTGCACCTGCTGGCGAGCGGCCCGATCATGCAACAGGCATTGGAAGCACAGACGATGCTGCTGGAGATGGGGATCGATGCCGATGTCTGGAGTGTCACCAGCTTCAATGAACTTTACCGGGACGCCATGGAGGCTGAACGCTGGAACCGGCTGCATCCCACAGAGGCGCCCCGCAAGCCCTATCTGACCCAGGCCATGGAAGGCGAATCCGGGGTTTTCGTCGCGGCAAGCGACTACATGAAATCTCTGCCCGGCAGTATCACGCCCTGGCTGCCCGGCCGCTGCCAGGTGCTCGGGACAGACGGTTACGGCCTGAGCGAATCGCGGCCGGATCTGCGAAACCATTTCGAGATCGACGCCCGGTTCATGGTGGTGGCCGCGCTGCAGGCGCTCGCCCAGGAGGGTGCGGTGGCCCCGGACCGGGTCGAAGCGGCGATCAGAAATTTCGCCATCGATCCGGAGAAGCGCGCCCCGGCCGGGGTATGAGGCCATGATAGAAACACAGCGCCTGCCGAATCTCGGTGAAGGCATCGAATCGGGCGTGGTCGTCGGTGTCCTGGTCGCACCTGGGGACCAGGTTTCTGCCGGCCAGGCCCTGTTCGAACTGGAGGCCGACAAGGTGACCGTGGAGGTCCCCGCCACCGTTGACGGTCGAATCAGGGAAATCTTTGCCCTCATGGGTTCCGAGGTGCGGGTCGGTGACAGGATGGCGGACATCGAGTGCGCAGGGATAACGACAGACGTCATTTCCGGAGAGACCGTCGAGACAGATGGGGCGCCAACCGACCCCATACCGGTCAATCGTTCGGACACCGTCGAGGAACAGCCTGGCCAGTCAAGCGAAAGCGCCGCAACTTTGCCTACCCAGGCTGACGATCACCCCGCCCCGGCGGGGCCTGCCGCACGACGCATGGCGAGGGAGCTGGGGTTGGATATCCGTTCCGTCCCCGGCACAGGCGGACGGGGACGCATCAGCAGACAGGACGTGATAGACCATGCCGGCCGGCTCCTCCGGGCGAGGCCCGGCCCCGGATCAACCGCCCCACCCAACAGTCCACTACCTGACCTGAGCCCGTTTGGAGAGATTGAGCGCCGGCCCATCGGGGCCGTCCAGCGGGCCACCGCCCGCAACATGGCCCGTGCCTGGCGGGAAATCCCCCACGCCTGGATTCAGGACCGGTTCGATATCACGGTACTCGAACGCCACCGCTCGCAGCTCAAGAAATCAGGGACCGACCAGGCAATCCCCGTTTCGATCACGCCTTTCATTCTGAAGGGGCTGGCGCAGACGCTCCAGGCCTTTCCCCTGTTCAACGCCTCCCTGGATATCCTCAACGATGAAATCGTCCAACGCCGTTACATAGACATAGGCGTGGCGGTGGATACCGACCGGGGACTGGTAGTGCCTGTTATCAGAAATGTGCAGGAGAAGGATCTGTCGACAATTGCGGCGGAGCTCAGGGACCTGGCGGCCAGGGCGCGCGAAGACGCGCTCGAAATCCCCGAACTGCAGGGGGCGGGCATCACCCTCTCCAACCTGGGAAGTCTGGGCGTGGGCAGCATCTTTCCCATCATCGCCTGGCCCCAGTCATCCATCGTCGGCGTGGGAACGGCGCGCTGGGGCCGCACGCGAAACGACGGGGGTGAGTGGGTCGAACGACTGCTGATGCCGGTAACCCTGGCCATCGACCACCGACTCATCAACGGCGCGGACGGGGCACGGTTTCTCGGTCATATGAAGCAGCTGTTGGAACAGCCCGAAAAAGCACTGAAAATGTAGCCTGGATGAAACGAAGTGGAATCCAGGGACCCTTCTATGAACGATGAACCCCGGATTACGCTTACGCGCCATCCGGAAACCATACCTTGCGTCATTCCGGCGAATGCCGGAATCCAGAAGGTTGCTGAATTCCCTGGATCCCGGCCTTCGCCGGGATGACGTGGTTTCAGGAAAGCACGCGTTTGTGGACGGACACTGCCTATTACTTTATTACTCCCGTTCCTCGATCCAGGCCTGCTGGATCGCCTCCAGGATCTTTTCGCCCGAGTGGCCTGGATCATCGTCGAAACCCGGCAACGCCAGCACCCAATTGCGAAGATCGACAAAATTGACGTGCATGGGATCCGCGTCTGGGTGGGCCTCGTCCAATTCAATGGCAATATCCAGGATGTCAGTCCATTTCAGGCTCATGCCAGTCTCCTAATGATGCTCTGAAACCATGTTGATGGTGTATTTGGGGATTTCCACCACCAGGTCCTCGTCACCCACCAGGGACTGGCAGCTCAGGCGGGACTCGGGCTCCAGACCCCACGCCTTGTCCAGCAGATCCTCTTCGTCCTCTTCCGCCTCTTCCAGGGAATCGAAACCTTCCCGGATAATCACGTGGCAGGTAGTGCAGGCGCAGGATTTCTCGCAGGCATGCTCAATCTCTATGCCGTTCTGGAGGGCGGCATCGCAAATGGAGATCCCGGGCTCGGCTTCTATCATCGCCCCTTCCGGGCAGATCTCTTCGTGGGGGAGAAAAATAATCTGGGTCATGAGTTCACTCGAATTCGTCGACCTTGTGCCCCGACATGGCCTGGGACACGCTGGCATTCATGCGCCGTTCAACATAAAACTCACAGACCTTCTCCAGGCTTTCCATACCCTTGCGGATAACATGGTGGTCCCGGTCTTCGGCGATGGCCTCCAGCTCCGCGAGGGCGGATTCCACCTGTTTTCTTTCAGCCGCATCGAGCAGCCGGTCCCCGTCCTCGGAGAGTGCCGCGCCGAGTGCCTCGATGACCCGCCTGGCCTCCACCTGCACCTCCCGAAGGCGGCGCACCTCCACGTCCTCCCGGGCATGTTCGAAGGACTCCCGCAGCATGGTCTCAATCTCGCCGTCGGTGAGTCCATAGGATGGCTTGACCTCTATGCTGGCCCTGGCACCGCTGCTCTGCTCCATCGCCTCCACGCTCAGCAGACCGTCGGCGTCCACGGCGAAAGTAACCTGTATGCGTGCCGCGCCCGCGACCATCGGGGGGATTTCCCGCAGTTCGAAACGGGCCAGGGAGCGGTTGTCCGTTACCAGCTCCCGTTCTCCCTGGAGCACGTGAACCGCCATCGCGGTCTGGCCGTCCTTGAAGGTGGTGAACTCCTGGGCCCTGGCCACGGGAATGGGGGTGTTGCGCGGAATGATCTTTTCCACCAGGCCGCCCATGGTCTCGATCCCCAGGGACAGGGGATTGACATCCAGCAGCAGGATCTCCTCGTCCGACTTGTTGCCCACCAGGATATCGGCCTGAATGGCGGCACCCACCGCCACCACCCGGTCCGGATCGATTTCCACCAGCGGCGGGGTCTGGAAAAATTCCCCGACAAGATCCCTCACCCGCGGGACCCGGGTGGACCCGCCCACCATCACCACGTCTTCTATCTCCTCCCTGGAGAGGTTGGCATCCCGCAGGGCGCGGCGGCAGGGGGCGAGCGTCTTCCTGATAAGAGGATCCACCAGTTCGTTGAACTGTTCCCGGGTGAGCAGGCCCTGCCAGCGTGCACCATTGCCCAGATCCACGTCGAGTTCAGTGACCGCCGTCCTGGTGAGCGCCTCCTTTGCGGCGCAGGCATCGTGCATCAGCTGGCGCAGCAGGCTGTGCCCCGCGTCATCACTGATGCCGGCCTGGCGCATGATCCATTCGGCCACCACCCGGTCGAGGTCGTCCCCGCCAAGCGCCGAATTACCGCCGGTTGACAGCACCTCGAATACCCCGCGGTTGAGCCGCAGTATGGAGATGTCGAAAGTCCCTCCGCCCAGGTCATAGATGGCGTGAACACCCGACGATCCGCTGTCCAGCCCATAGGCCACGGCAGCCGCGGTGGGTTCGTTGAGCAGTCTCATCACCTTGAGCCCCGCCACCCGGGCGGCATCCTTGGTGGCCTGTCTCTGGGCATCGTCGAAGTGGGCGGGCACGGTGATCACCACACCTTCCAGATCGCCTTCCAGTGTCTCCTCCGCCCGTATTGCCAGGGCCTTGAGTATCTCGGCGGAGACCTCAACGGCGCTCACGTCACCCGCCACCGTATGGATCCTGGGTACCGTCGTCTGTTCCTGTTTGTAGCTGTAGGGCAGGCGGCCACCAAGGGATTTGATATCCTCCAGGCCCCTGCCTACCATCCGCTTGACGGACAGGATGGTATTGAGCGGATCATCGATCGCACGGGCCTTGGCCTCGTCTCCCACGATGATCCCCGCCTCGGTGTAACGAACTACCGAAGGCAGTAAATGTCTTCCCTCCGGGTCCGGCAGGGTTTCCGCATTGCCGCTGCGGACAGTGGCTACCAGGGAGTTGGTGGTTCCCAGATCGATGCCCGCCGCAAGCCTTCTTTGGTGAGGTGCGGCGGTCTGACCGGGTTCTGAGAGTTGTAGCAGGGCCATAGGGTACAAGCAGGTCAGTTAGAGTGCTTCGTCCAGTTCGGTTTCCATGGACTCGGCATCGTCCCGCAGCTTCCGCAGAAACTGCATCTTGCGCAGCGTCTCCTTCGCCGCCTCCAACTGCTCCGGTGCCCCCGTTTCGAACTGCACGGCCATCTGCCCCACCATGCTGGTGATGCGCTTGTTGATACCCTCCATGAACTCTGAGATGGCGGCATAGGGATCCGGTGCGCCACGGGCCTCTTCCAGCACTTCTCGCAATTCGAGCTGCTCCATGAGAAATACCGCATCCTTGGTGGTTTCGTTATCGGCGCTCATATCCATGCCGCTCAAAGAGAGCATGTAGCGGGCACGCTGTATCGGATCTTTGAGGGTTTCATGGGCCTGGTTGACCTGGGTGGCACCCTGTATGGAGAGTCGGCGCTCATAATCCGACGCGCTCGCATAACGGTCCGGATGCATGACCCGCTGTAATTCGCGATAGCGGGTCGTCAGTCGATCCATATCGACAACGTAACTCACAGGGAGCCCGAACAGTTCAAAGTAGTTCTTCTTGAAATCCAGCATATCTTTTTTCTTATTATCCTGGAGTTCCGGGATTCCGGAACGAACGACTCCGGGGGAAAACCAAAGGTCAGACGTTAAAACTTTCGCCGCACCCGCAGGCATCCTTCACGTTGGGATTGTTGAACTTGAACCCCTCGTTCAGCCCCTCGCGGGTAAAGTCCAGTTCCGTACCGTCCAGGTACAGCATACTCTTGGGGTCCACCAGCACCTTCACCCCGTGATCTTCGAAGATCACGTCGTCCGCCTCGGACTCATCCGCAAATTCCAGGACATAGGCCATGCCCGAACAACCTGACGTGCGCACGCCAAGCCGTATGCCCAGCCCCGTCCCGCGACCCTCCATAAACTTCAACACATGGTTGGCTGCCGATTCTGTCAAGGTTATAGACATTGTCTGTTACTCCGAAGTAATTCTTCCGCCGCACACTAACACAGTGCCCGGCGTGACTCACGATAGGTCAGTTCAGGATTCACCCTGGTTTCTTTTTTCATGATAGTCGGTGACGGCCGCTTTTATTGCGTCTTCCGCAAGCACCGAGCAGTGCACCTTGACCGGTGGCAAGGCCAGTTCTTCCGCAATCTGGGAATTCTTGATCTGCTGCGCCTCTTCCAGCGTCTTGCCCTTCACCCACTCGGTAAGCAGGCTGCTGGAGGCAATGGCCGAACCGCAACCATAGGTTTTGAACTTGGCATCTTCGATGACACCTTCCCCATTGACCTTAATCTGCAAACGCATCACATCGCCGCAGGCCGGCGCCCCGACCATACCGGTGCCCACATCCAGATTCTTGGCATCCATCTTGCCGACGTTGCGCGGATTTTCGTAATGGTCCAGGACCTTTTCGCTATATGCCATTGTCGTATCTCCAAACTATGTGCCAACAATACGTGTAGTGCTAGCTGTTGGTGCCTCTATGTAATTTAACAAGGGCCGAGGGCCGAGGGCCAAGGGCCGAGGAAGAATGCTCTTGTCCCACTAATTTCCGGTTTCCAGATTTTCTCTTCCTTGGCCCTAGGCCCTGTATTCAATGCGCCGCCCACTGCACCGTCTTCAAATCCACACCATCCTTGAACATGTCCCACAGCGGCGACATTTCCCGCAGACGGGTCACCTGATCCCGTACCAGATCTACCACATAGTCCACTTCCTCGGCGGTGGAGAAGCGGCCGATGGTGAAACGGATCGAGCTGTGCGCCAGTTCGTCTTCCCGCCCCAGCGCCCTCAGCACATAGCTGGGCTCCAGGCTGGAGGAGGTACAGGCGGAACCGGACGATACGGCGATGTCTTTCAACGCCATGATCAGGGACTCTCCCTCCACGAAGGCAAAACTGACATTGAGGTTGCCGGCCACGCGATGTTCGAGATCGCCATTCAGGTAGACCTCTTCCATGTCTTTAAGACCATCCCAAAGGCGACTGCGCAAAGTCATCAGACGTGCATTTTCCTGCGCCATCTCTTCTTCGGCAATGCGAAACGCTTCACCCATGCCCACGATCTGATGGCTTGCGAGGGTTCCGGAACGCATGCCCCGCTCGTGTCCACCGCCATGAATCTGGGCCTCCAGGCGGACCCTGGGCTTGCGCCGAACATACAGCGCTCCGATGCCTTTCGGGCCGTAAATCTTGTGGGCACATACGGATAGCAGGTCTATTTTCATGGTATCCATATCGATCGGGACCTTGCCAGCGCTCTGGGCGGCATCGACATGAAAAAGTATCTTGCGGGAGCGGGTAAGTTCGCCGATGGCTGCAACGTCCTGAATGACGCCGATCTCGTTGTTGACGTGCATGATGGACACCAGGATGGTGTCCTCGCGCAGGGCCGCCTCAAGCTTCTGCAGATCCACAAGCCCGTTCGGTTCGGGATCCAGATATGTGATCTCGAACCCCTCCCTCTCCAACTGGCGGCAGGTGTCGAGCACCGCTTTGTGTTCTGTCTTACAGGTGATCAGGTGCTTGCCGCGCTTGCTGTAGAAATGGGCGACACCCTTGATGGCCAGGTTATCGGATTCGGTGGCGCCGGAGGTCCAGACGATCTCCTTGGGGTTCGCATTGATCAGTGAAGCCACCTGCCGACGGGCCTCCTCCACCGCATCATCCGCATCCCAACCGAATTGGTGGGACCGGGATGCAGGGTTCCCGAATGTGCCGTCCGGGGTCAGAAACGAACACATCATCTCAGCCACCCTGGGATCAACCGGCGTTGTGGCCGAATAGTCCATGTAGATCGGTAACTTCATCACTTGCTCCAAATCCAGCCTCAGGCGCGCTGGGCTGCCTGAATATCTTTCTCCAGGTGGACTTCCACCGTGCTCTGCACCTCATCCTGGCGCTGCGCAACCTTGCGGGCCCCGCCCTGGGACATCAGATCGTGCAGGCTGATGGTGTTGAGGTAGTCGTAAATCTTGTCGCTGAGATCGTGCCAAAGATCATGCGTCAGACATCGCTCGTTATCCTGGCAATTGTGAGCCCCCCCGCAGCGCGTGGTATCCACGGACTCGTCAACCGCCGAAATGACCTCAGCGACACAGATGTCCTGAGTACTCCTGCCCAGGATGTAACCTCCACCCGGACCCCGCACACTGTTGACCAGGGACTGTTTTCTGAGCCTGGCAAACAGCTGTTCCAGATAGGAGAGGGAAATGCCCTGACGCTTCGCGATATCCGCCAGTGTTATGGGCCCTCCACCGTTGTGGAAAGCCAAATCCAGCATGGCTGTGACGGCATAGCGCCCTTTGGTGGTTAATCTCACGTCTGCGACTCCCTGAGTGTGTCGTATGCCGGTAACTTATAATACTTGAGTGATTTAATCAAGTATTGATCAGCCTTCCGTACCCGACTTCTTCCGCTTCTCTTTTTCAGCTTGAATCTTGAGCAGTTCTTCGGCCGTCGACACCAATTCACAGGACTCGATTTCAGGGATATCCAGATCAGGCTGGTTCCCGTTGAGGCGTTGCATGCTTTCACAGAGCGTCTGCATCTGCTGATCCATGACGTGCATGTGGTCCAGCATGCGGTTTATGGCATCGGCCACCGGGTCGGGTGCGTCGGCGGTCGCGCCGTAGGCATCGAATCCCATCTTCTCCGCCATCCGGGTACGATGGGAAGCTTCCTGTTCTGAGGGAGTCTGGATGAGGCGCCCGGGGACACCAACAACGGTGGTGTGGGCCGGCACAGGATTGAGAATCACGGAGTTGGAACCTATTCTGGCCCCCTCTCCTATCTCAATGGGCCCCAGAACCTTGGCCCCGGCACCCACTACCACGTCACGGGCCAGCGTAGGGTGCCGCTTGCCTTTGGCCCAGCTGGTGCCGCCCAGCGTGACACCGTGATAAAGGGTGCAGTCCTCACCGATAATCGCCGTTTCCCCGATAACCACACCCATTCCATGGTCAATGAAAAAACGCCGGCCGATGGTGGCCGCCGGATGGATCTCGATACCCGTCAACCAGCGTGCCAGGGTTGAAACCGCGCGGGCCAGCCAGCAGAGTCCGATATTCCAGAGCCTGTGAGACAGCCTGTGGAATAACAGGGCGTGCACCCCGGGATAGGTGGTGATGACCTCAAAAGTGGTGCGCGCTGCCGGATCTCTCTGGAAAACGCAGCTGATATCCTCTTTGAGGCGGGTGAACATCTCGATCTAACTACCGGTTCTTAAAGACTGAGCATTATACTCGATTATTCGGGAAGATGTAATCTGCAGACCCTGATCAGATTGTCCGGTTTCCCGACTCCGATCGATGTTCAGAACCGGGTAATGCTCTCATGGCCGCCCCATGGATTTACGACCCCGGGCGGCACTCAGTATTCCGTGGAGGATACTGAGTTCCACCTCGTCCGGGCGGGCCCTGAGGAACAGCCTTCGCAGCCTTCGATTGAGGGTTTTTGATTGTTTGGCATCGGCAAAGCCGGTCTCTTCCATGGTCTGACTAAGGTGGTCGAAAAAACGCTCCAAGCCGTCCGCCGTCGCCACTTCTTCCAACTCCGGAACGGTTTCTGCAGACGGACTATCAAGGGTTCCGACATGGAGTTCGTAACTGAGTACCTGTACCGCCTGGGAAAGGTTCAGGGAGGGGTATTCCGGGTTGGCCGGTATATTGACCAGGTAATGACAGCGATCCAGTTCGGTATTGGACAGGCCCGAACTCTCCCGGCCGAAAAGCAGGGCGACTTCGCCGCCACCCGCCTCATGCAGCAACCTGGCAGCGCATTGCCTCGGTGTAAGCTGAGGCCACTCCACCGTACGCAGTCGCGCGCTTGCCCCAACCACCATGCGGCAACCCTCCAGGGCCTCATCGAGATCGTCGAAAACCCTCGCCTTTGCCAGCAGATCATCAGCACCCGAAGCCCGGGCGGTTGCCTCGGCACTTGGATACTGCTTGGGCCGGACCAGACATAGCTGTTCCAGGCGCATGTTCTTCATGGCCCTGGCAACAGCACCGATATTGCCGGGGTGGGTAGTGCCGATTAAAACTATTCGTACGTTACTCAACATAATCCGATGACCATTAACCCGCATATCTCACCAGCCCCGATGGCTGGATACGGTGAGTAAAAGAAACCGCATCGATTGCAAAATGATGCGTTTCACGAAGCTCAGCACATCCTACCTGTATCGCGGTGTTCACAATCGGGCATGGTGCTTGAAAACTCGGTTATATTACCCGATCCTGCCCCTGCTCAGACCGTTGTTCCCTCTTTATCCGGCGATAAAGTTCTTTTCCACGGCGCCGATAGCCATTAAAGCTCGAACCTGCGCACTCCAGCCCGGCAGGCTGAAGATGCGGGGCTCAACCGCCCGGATAACAACAGCAAACTTTCAGAGGAATCCTGTCATGCAGCACGTGGATGTTCCGCAGATCCTGCAGGTAATGGTGAAAAACAGCGCATCGGATGTCTTCTTCTACACCAGCGCCCGAATCTCCATGAAAACCGCAAATGGTTTTGCGCAAATGGGGGACGCTCTGAGTCCCGGAACCACGGAGAAAATCGTCCGGGAACTGCTCAGCGACGACAAGTCCAGAGAATACGATTCCAATGGCGAAGTGGATTTCTCCCTGTCGTTTCGGGGAATCGGCCGTTTCAGGGGCAATGCCTTTCGCCAGCGGGGAGAAGCCGCTCTGGTGTTGCGTCACATCAATACGGACGTACCCAGTATCGATGATCTGCGGGTTCCCAAGGTCCTCGAAGAACTGGTGATGAACCGCAACGGACTGATCCTGGTGGTGGGCGCCACCGGTTCGGGCAAATCCACCACGCTCGCGGCCATGATCGATCATCGCAACGCCAATGCCGGCGGTCATATCCTGACCCTGGAGGACCCCATCGAATTCATGCACAACCACAAGAAATCCATCGTGGCCCAGCGGGAGATTGGAACCGATACAAAATCCTTCAGCAGTGGCATGAAGTCGGCACTGCGTGAAGCCCCGGACGTGATACTGATGGGAGAGATACGGGATGTTGAAAGCATGGAATACGCACTCAAGTTTGCCAACACCGGACATCTCGCCCTGTCCACGCTTCACGCAAACAACGCCACCTCTACCCTGGAGCGTATGCTGGGGTTCTTCCACAAAGACGCACGGGAGGCCCAGGCAAAAAGGATTTCCCAGAACCTGCGGGCCATCATCTGCCAGCGCCTGGCGCCGGCACTGGACGGCGGGAAAATTCCGGTTGTGGAGGTCCTGGTCAACACCAGCTATATCGCCGACATGATCGCCAAACTCGAAGTGGGCGGGATGAAGGACGCCATCGAGCGCGGCGGCAACTACAAAATGCAGTCTTTTGACCAACATCTGGTCCGACTCTACCACGAGGGTATGATATCGGAAGAGGTGGCCTGCGATTATGCGGACTCCGCCAGCAACGTCAAGATTCAGATACGCACCGCCAACGCCGGCAAGAAGGTGGGAACAATGGACGACGGCAGCCTGTCCCTGACCCCGAGAACCGCGGAGGAGGAAGAGGAACAGGAGCAGGCGGGCATGGCCTAGAGACTGTTAAGACAGGCCCTAAATTCGCCCATTCCCCGGGGCCTGTGCATTTTCCGGGTTAACCGCAGCAGTGTATGGTAACCTTCTGCACCCATGCACCCCATGATGAATATTGCGGTTCGTGCCGCCCGCAGCGCAGGCAATATATTGCTGCGCTACTACGACCATGTCGATACCGTGGCCGTTCATTCCAAAGGCCTGAACGATTTCGTTTCTGAAGTTGACAAGGCCTCGGAGCAGGCCATCATCGAGATCCTGCACCGATCCTTTCCCGACCACGCCATCCTTGCTGAAGAGAGTGGGCAACACCAGGGAAACGATTTCCAATGGATCATCGACCCCCTGGACGGCACCACCAACTATCTGCATGGATTCCCCCAGTTTTCCGTGTCCATCGCATTGGCACACCGGGGTGTCATGGAACACGGCCTGATATACGATCCGTTGCGGGAAGAGATGTTCACCGCAAGCCGTGGAGCGGGGGCCCAACTGAACGACCGTCGCATTCGGGTAACGGACAGAAAAAGCCTGCGAGGCGCGCTTCTGGGCACCGGATTCCCTTACCGTGTTCATGAACAGATCGATCCCTATCTGGGCATGTTCAAGGCTTTGCTTCTGGAAACAGCCGGGATTCGACGGCCCGGCTCCGCCGCACTGGATCTGGCCTATGTGGCTGCCGGCCGCCTCGACGGTTTCTGGGAACTGGGCCTGTCAGCCTGGGACACAGCCGCTGGCAGTCTCCTGATCAAAGAGGCAGGCGGCATCGTGACCGATATTACGGGAGGAGAGCGTTATCAGGAAACCGGGAACATTCTCGCCGGGAACCTGAAACTGCACAATATCCTGCTGAAAACCATAAAGCCCCACCTGAACGAACACCTCCAGGCCTGATACCGCTCGAATTGGTCGAATGAATTCGACCCTACGGCTCGCTCTGATGAGACCCGTAGGATGTGGTGCGCACAGCGAACTGCATCGGCCCAAATCCAATCGGCACATGGATTCTTTACCGCAGAGAACGCAGAGCAATTCTTACAAGAAATCAAAAATCTCACTCTGATCAATTGGGCGGATTACCATTGTAGGGCCGAATTCATTCGGCCAACAATCATCATTACCATTGGAGACAAGGAGGTCACCATTCCCGCATCATCAAGGCGAATCGATCGAATGAATTCGACCCTACGTTTCTGCCGGCAGACGGAATCGCTTTGTCCAACTTGTTGAGTCATCCGCCCAATCAGGGGCGGGGCAGAATTTAATTTCTGCTGCGTACCTCTGCGTCCTCTGTGGTTAACGAAATTCCTGAAAATCGCATACTTTCCCGCATTTAAGGAAGCCTGTTCATCGGCGGTCACAATGGCTTCCCGCCTGCTCCTTACAGCTCAAGTTTGCCCGGTTCCGAACGCTAAAACAGTTAAGTCAGGCGGGCATACAAAGCCCGCATTTTTTACGGTGAAAATCTACCCGGAGCATTGAAGGCGGAGTCGAATATGGCGGACAAAACGCAGCATCCCACCCGCGTCAGCGATCGCGCCCTCGAGATGGTAATGCGGGACGTGCTCGACGGTATGATGGAATTATCCCTTGTCAGCGCCTACAGCGAGCGCAGTGTCGATTTTGAAGTCGTCACCATAGAACGGGCGCATGACGAGGATCGCCGTGCGGCATCAGCCAACCAGGAACCCGACGCTTATTCAGCCGACATCATCAGCTTTCCACAACTCCGCAAGGCCGCCGGCTGACGGTATCAATCCACCCAGGATCAGGACTGCCCCTCGGTTTCCGCCCCTTCTTTCTTTACCGGCATCAGATCGTCCTTGCTGATCCCCAGCGACAACACTGCCGTACTCGCCACGTAGATGGACGAGTAGGTACCTATTACCACACCTATGATCAACGCCAGGGCGAAACCGTGGATGATCTTCCCACCGAATATAAACAGGGCAAACAACACCAGCAGGGTAGTCAGGGAGGTCACCAGGGTGCGGGACAGGGTCTGATTGAGAGATGCGTTGATGATCTGTTCGGAATTCCCCTTGCGCATTTTACGAAAGTTCTCCCGAATACGGTCGTAGACCACGATCGTATCGTTCAGGGAATAACCGATTACCGCGAGAACCGCTGCCAGCACCGGCAAATCGAACTCGATCTGAAGCAAAGAAAAGATGCCGAGGGTAAAGATCACGTCGTGGATCAGGGCAATTACCGATCCCACGGCGAAGCGCCATTCGAAACGCAGCATGACATATATCAGGATACCGATCAGTGCATAGAGCATGGCCAGGCCGCCATCCTGGGTCAGCTCATCACCCACCTGGGGACCGACGAACTCCACCCGACGCAGATCTGCCGCGCCTCCGGCTGCCGCGTTTAAGGCCTCAAAGGCCCGCGTGCTCAACTCGGCGCTGTCTTCCTCGGCTCTTGGTGCCAGACGCACCAGCACATCCCTGGAGGTACCAAAATGCTGCACCAACGCATCCTGGAAACCAGATCCGGACAGGGTTTGCCTGATCCCGGAAAGCTCCACCGACTCCTGGTAGCCGACTTCCACCAGGGTCCCGCCGGTAAAGTCTATACCCAGGCTCAGACCGCGAATAACCAGGGTGACGAGCAGCAGCAGGATCACTGATGCGGATAAGATCATGGCCAGTTTGCGCCTGGCCATGAAATCAAACTTGGTTGGGGTCTTGAAAAGCTGCATACCAGTTATCTAACTCGTCTCATTCTGTGGATTTAAATTAGGGCCTGCTAACACTATTCAGATTGCCAGTTTCTCGACCTTGCGGCCGCCGTAGATCAGGTTGATCACGGCCCGGGTGCCGATGATGGAGGTGAACATCGAGGTCAGAATACCTATGAACAGGGTCACAGCAAATCCTTTGATCGGCCCGGTACCGAAACTGAACAGTACCACCGCCGCGATCAGGGTGGTGATGTTGGCATCGATGATGGTTGAGAGCGCCTTCTCATAACCTGAGTGGATGCTCGCCTGGGGGGTGCTTCCGTTCCGAATCTCCTCGCGGATTCGTTCGAAGATCAGCACGTTGGCATCCACCGCCATGCCCACAGTCAGGACGATACCCGCAATGCCGGGCAGGGTCAGAGTGGCCTGGAGCATCGAGAGTATGGCTACGATCAGCACCAGGTTGGTAACCAGCGCCAGATCGGCCACCAGGCCGAACACCCGGTAATAGACGGCCATGAAGATCATTACCATGATCATGCCTATGACCACTGATTGAAAACCCTGGTCGATGTTGTCCTGCCCCAGGCTGGGACCGATAGTCCGCTCCTCAACGATATCGATGGGTGCAGCCAGTGCGCCGGCACGCAGAAGCAGGGCCAGATCACGGGCCTCGCCGGGACTGTCCAGACCGGTTGTCTGAAAGCGCTTGCCAAAGGGTTCCAGGATATTGGCTACGCTGATCACCTCCTGGACGGGAATCTTGCGTGTTATTTTCTTGCCGTCCACATACCGGGTTTCGGTCCGGGATTCTATGAAGACCACAGCCATCGGTTTGCCAACGTTTTCAGTGGTGACGTTGCGCATGCGGCGTGCGCCCTGCCCGTCCAGGCTGACGAAAACCGCGGGCTGACCGGAACGCTGATCAAAGCCCGAGGAGGCATCGGTGATCTGGTTGCCGGTTACGATAACCCGTTTCTTGAGCAGAATCGGCTGGCCGTCGCGGGTCCGGTATAGCTTGGAGCCGGGCGGCACCCTACCATCCAGGGCATCCTGCACACTACGCTCGCTGTCTTCCAGACGGTACTCCAGCGTGGCGGTAGCTCCGAGTATTTGCTTGAGTTTGCCGGGATCCTGGGCACCCGGCAGCTGCACCACGATTCTTCGCTCGCCCTGTTGCTGGATGATGGGTTCGGACACACCCAGTGCATTCACCCTGTTGCGCAGGGTGGTGATATTCTGATCCAGCGCGAATCGCTTGACCTCCTGCTGCTCTTGCCTGCCCATTCGGGCTGTCACCAGAAAGTCCCCTCCCTGGTCGGCGGTATCCACCAGCAGATCGCGGAACTCATCTCCTATGACCTCCAATGCCTCATCCCGCACCGCGGCATCCTTGAACTTGACCGATACCCCTTCACTATCCTGTGAAACGGTGGTGTAGCGCAGCTTGTTCTGGCGCATCAGGCCTCTTATATCGCCGGCATAACGCTCCATGGACTTTTTCACTGCCGCATCCATATCCACGTCTATGAGCACGTGTATCCCGCCCCGCAGATCCAGCCCGAGATACATCGGCTGCGCCCCTGCGGCCCTCAGCCAACCCGGGACATCCGTGGAAAGTGTCAGCGCCAGGGTGTAGTTAGAGCCCAGTGCCTCTTCCAGGGCCTCTTTCGCCTGAAGCTGGCTTTCGGAATCCT
The DNA here is from genome assembly GCA_030145425.1 of Chromatiales bacterium. Taxonomy (GTDB): domain Bacteria; phylum Pseudomonadota; class Gammaproteobacteria; order Chromatiales; family Chromatiaceae; genus JAHEHQ01. The sequence goes on from JAQYVO010000203.1 coordinate 22,256, forward strand.
GAAACCTCAGCAGGAGTTTTCCTGTCTTCGGTTCAATGCCTTTCGCTTCGATGCCCGCCGTTTTGAGGGCTTCTCTGACCCGGGATTCGGTTTGTTCGTTCACCTCGGCACGGCGGGTGCCGGAGATCTCCATGGCGGGATCCTGATCGAACACGTTAGGGAACGCGAAAAAGAGGCCAACCAGCAGAACTGCCAGCACCACCAGATTTTTCCAGAGAGGATATCGGTTCATCTTTATACTTTATGAGAAGCTAGAGGGGCTCAGAGGCAGGTCGCCGCAGTTTGTAAAACACCGCATTGAGACTTGGTCGGACGCGGCCGACCAAGCTGTCTGCGGTTGTCAGATATCCTTCAGGGTTCCCTTGGGCAACACAGCGCCGATGGAATCGCGGAGAAACTTCGCCTCGACGCCATCGGAAATCTCCAGCGTGATGAAATTATCGCTGATGTCCGAAATCTTCCCCATCAAGCCGCCCTGGGTCTGCACCTCGTCTCCCTTCGCGAGGGCCTCCACCAGCTTTTTATGTTCCTTCGATTTTTTCATCTGGGGACGGATCATCAGAAAATAAAGCATGATGATAAGCCCGATTGGCAATATCAAACCTTCGAGGCCGGGCGACCCTCCGCCCCCTTCTGCTGCTTGTGCCAAAGCATCTGAGATAAAGAAACTCATGGTCGTTCCACCTGAAATCTAGTAATGGGTTTTTGTTTAAGCGCGGGATTATGACACAGTTGGGCTGTTCAAAGCATCTGCTTTGGATGACCGCATGGCGTGGAATTCCCGAACGAAAGCCTCGAACCGGCCCTGCTCGATGGCAGTCCGGATTTCCGCCATGAGTCGTTGATAGTAGTGGAGATTGTGGAGTGTGCACAGGCGTGCCCCCAGAATCTCGTTGCAGCGGGACAGGTGGCGCAGGTAGGCGCGGCTGTAATTGCTGCAGGTGTAACAGCCGCACATCGGGTCCAGCGGGCCGGTATCGGACGCGTGCACCGCGTTGCGAATCCGTATCACGCCCGTGTGGGTAAACAGGTGTCCGTTGCGGGCATTGCGTGTGGGAAGAACACAATCGAACATGTCGATGCCCCGGGCAACCGCCGCGACAATATCCTCGGGGGTTCCCACCCCCATGAGGTAATGGGGCTTGTCAGCCGGCAGGCGGTTTGACAGAAAGTCCAGTATCCGCCAGCGATCCGCCGGGGGTTCCCCCACCGACAGTCCACCCACCGCATAGCCGTCAAACCCGACCTCGATCAGCCCCTGGAGGGATCGTTCGCGCAACTCCTCGAAGACGCCGCCCTGGACAATCCCGAACAGGGCCGACGGATTGTCGGCGTGGGCGTCACGGCTTCGCCTGGCCCACCCCAGGGAGCGCTCCATGGATTGCTCCGCCTCCCGCTCCCCGGCAGGGTAAGGGGTGCAGTCGTCGAAGATCATCACGATATCGGAGCCCAGCCGACGCTGCACCTCCATGGATTCTTCCGGTCCCATGAATATCTTGCTGCCGTTTATCGGGGATCGGAAATGCACGCCCTGATCGGTGATCTTGCGGAGTTCGCCGAGACTGTAGACCTGAAAGCCACCCGAATCCGTGAGAATCGGTCGATGCCAGTGCATGAAATCGTGCAGATCGCCATGGGCGCGAATAATTTCGGTGCCGGGACGCAGCATCAGATGGAACGTGTTACCCAGAATGATCTCCGCACCCAGATCCTGGAGTTCCTCAGGCGTCATCGCCTTGACCGTTCCGTAGGTCCCAACCGGCATGAAGGCAGGCGTCTCGATGGTGCCGCGCTCGAACTCAAGACGCCCTCTGCGGGCCAGATTATCAGTTTTGAAACAGTCGAATCGCATGGTATTTGGTCGGAAA
>JAQYVO010000222.1 GCA_030145425.1 Chromatiales bacterium
AACTTTCCTTCTTGATGTGCTCCCTGTCCGAGGTTATAAATCCCGCAGCTGTCTCTATGATTGATGCCCCGGCATTCGGGTTACCCGTGTGCTCACTGAGGTGTCGGCGCCAACTACGGGCACCCGGGCGTCCGCGAAACAGACCCAGAATATGGCGCGTGATTCTTTTCAGGGGTACGCCCCTGGCCAGCTGCTGGTCCACGAACGGCAGCAGCCTCTCCACAACCAGTTCGGGGGTCGCCGGTGGAGCCGGGTTACCGAACAGTTCGCGGTCCATCTCGGCGAGTATCCAGGGGTTCTGATAGGCCTCCCGCCCGATCATGACACCGTCCGCCCATGAAAGGTGATCCCTGCATGCCTCCAGCGTGGTTATGCCCCCATTGACCACAAACTGGAGTGCCGGAAAGTCCTGCTTCAGCCGATGTACCCTGCCGTAGTCAAGGGGCGGTATTTCACGATTCTCCTTGGGGCTGAGTCCCTCCAGCCAGGCTTTGCGTGCATGGACGATAAAGACCGAACAGCCTGCCCGGGATACCGTGCCTACAAAATCGCACAGCTCCTCGTAACTGTCCCGGTTGTCGATACCCAGACGGTGTTTCACGGATACAGGCACGGAAACCGCATCTTTCATGGCCCTGACGCAATCCCCCACCCATTGCGGCTCGGCCATCAAACAGGCCCCGAATCGTCCCTCCTGAACCCGGTCTGAAGGGCAGCCCACATTGAGATTGATCTCATCGTAGCCCCACTGTTCGCCAAGCCTGCTGCAATGGGCCAGGTCTTGCGGGTCGCTCCCCCCCAGCTGCAGCGCCAGGGGGTGCTCGCTGGCATCGAACTCCAGGAACCGCTGCACGTCCCCATGCAGGAGGGCGCCCGTGGACACCATCTCCGTGTACAGCAGGGCATTGGGGGAGATCAACCGGGCGAAGAAACGGAAATACCGGTCGGTCCAATCCAGCATGGGGGCGATGCAGAGTTTGCGGTTGATCATCCGGGGGTCCCGCCTGACACCAATGGCGGAATATTATCCTTTTGCCTTGATCTCTGCATAATTCTGTTCCTACGGTGGCTTACTGTTCGAGAGCCGGGATTCTGCACTGACATCGGTGATTTTATGCTCTACTATTCCGCTTGATACTTAAACTCAAGGAGATAACCCGATGAAAAATAAGGTGATTGGATCAATGCTGGGTATCGGTGCACTGGTTGTGCCTTTATTGGTTAACGCCGCTGACGACAGGCCGATGGGTTTCTTTGTCACCAGCGTGGGCATGGGTAATGGCGGTAATCTGGGCGGACTGGAAGGTGCTGATGCCTATTGTGAAAAACTTGCAGCGGATGCAGGTGCAGGGGATAGGGAGTGGCGGGCCTATCTGAGCACGGAGGCGCCGAAGAAGCGGGGCGTCTTTGCCCGCCATCGCATCGGAAACGGTCCCTGGTACAACGCCAAAGGCATTCTCATCGCCACCAATCTGAGCGATCTGCATCTCTACAACAAGACCATCGCCCTGGAGACGGCCCTGGATGAGAAGGGCGAACGCATCAAGGGCCGCTACGACAAGCCCAACGAGCACGACATGCTGACCGGAACCCAGGAGGACGGTACGGCATACTGGCCGGATGACAAGGACCACACCTGCAACAACTGGACCAGCAGCAACGAGGGGAGCGCTCAAGTAGGGCATTTCGACAGGCACGGCGGGGGCAACCTTTCCTGGAATTCTGCACACGCAAGCCGCGGATGCAGCCAGAAAGACCTCAAGAGCACGGGAGGCGCGGGTAAGTTTTACTGCTTTGCCGCGGACTGAGATCTCGGTTCGCCGCAATAGCTGAACCCCGCGGGGCTTCTCCGGCGGGGTTCAGCGGGCCGGCTGTCTATACCAGCCCCTTTTTTATCATCGATCCCAGATCGCAGCCTGCAAACAGGTGCAGGTGATAGTGCATGACCTCCTGGTGGGCGTCGGCCCCGCTGTTGGCGAGGGCCCGGTAACCCTTCTCCTGCAGCCCCAGCTGTTCGGCTACCTTCTGGGCCGCCCGGTAAAAACCCGCCATCGCCTCGGCAGGTGCGGAACTGGAGAAGTCGTCGAAAGAGACATACTCCCCCTTGGGGATCACCAGCACGTGAACCGGTGCCTGAGGGGTGATGTCATGAAATGCCAGGGCATATTCGTCTTCGTATACCTTGTTGCAGGG
>JAQYVO010000269.1 GCA_030145425.1 Chromatiales bacterium
GGCTGCATCCGCCCCCCGCAGCAGCAAGCCGTTGTTGCTGTCCATCAGCAGGCTGCGGGCGTCCAGGTTGGCCGATCCTATGAAGACGTCGGGTCCCAGGATCATATCCTTGCTGTGAAGGGAAAGCTCGGAGGCTTCGGGGTTTGGGCCCTGATGGCGAAACTCCAGATAGCGCAGGGTTATTCCCCGGTCCGTATGCCTGTATGACCGGTAGTAGTTGGCGACTGCCTTCAGGGAGTAACGGGCAAAGAAATTGATAATGCTCAGGTCAGTGGACGCCGCAGAGTTGGTTAAAACATCGATATGTACATTGCCGCATGGCAGAGTGCCATCGATCATTTCGGCCAGTCGGCCCATCAGATTGGAGGGAGGCAGCAGATAGGCATTTAGCAGGACGATCCTTACGGGGTGCTCACTGGAGGCGATGCTGCAGCTGTTGGCCAGGCCGCTGAGCCAGACGTTATGGATATACTTACCGTAGTGTCCCTCCTGACCGTTGGCGGCGCCAAACAATCGCTCCCGCTTCCCGGCCGGGACAGACCGGTCAAAAGGCAGGTTCTCCAGGTAGTAGGCAGTTACACCTGGCTTCAGAAGAATATCCGGGGTTACCCTTTCAGCCTGGTAATCCCGCTGGAAATCATCTGTTTTCGTTTGTATCCTGGCACGCGCATGGGTGATCCTGGCCTCACGGTTCATAGCCCGGGTGAACACCGGCTCCCGGCAGGAATCCACCCCAGGCTCTGTCTTATCCTGCTTGCCACAGGCGGCATCTGCCGCCAGGGTCGCCATCAGAAAATCGTTTGGGGCATGGAGATCAACCTGATCGAGTGTCGCCACCATTGGGTGGAAACTCCACAGGTCCTCGAACGCGGTGCTCAATGGTTGAGAGGGCTGCGGCAGATCGATGCGAAGGTCTGTATCCAGGAATACATAGTGATCCACCAGGGGATTCTTCTGCATGTGGTAGGCGTCCGCGATATTACGTCCACCCAGAATCAGTGACCGGCCATCCGCCATCAGCAATTTGTGGTGCATGAAATCCGTCAGATTGCCCCAGTCTCTGAGGGCCGCGTCCGGGTCTTCAAGCTGACGGATCGGTAGATAGGCGCTCAAGGCATCGAACAGGGGGTTGAGCTTACTACCGAACATCAAAAATGCCAGATCGAGTTTGAATTGTGAAGTGGTGCGCTGGAGCGTCTTGTCGTTCGAGGCCCGGGCCTTCCAATAAAGTTTCGCGAAGGCAATGGCGCTTCGCAGATTCTTTTCCTTGTTTTTGGTGTTGCTGCCGTCATCCTCGCTGGATGAGCCGAGGCTGATATCCTGGGTATTCAGGACGGTGTGTGCCAGAAGGCCGGCATTCATGCCGTACAGGCCGGACAGGAATATACCCGAATCACCGCTGTTGTAATCCACGGGCTGCCCCGGCGGGAGATCTGTGCGGGCTGCCGAGATCCGCTCCTGAACCACTCGGGTTTTCTCCTCGGCGCAGGCCGCCAGATCGTCCTCAAGACCCAGTTCGGCGCAACCAAGGGTCATGTACACGGCGTCCCCGATAATATTGTCCGTGGGCCGGCCATAGAGGCGGATTTCCAATGTTCCTTTACCGCCCAACGCCGCCTCTGAAAGGGCACGCAGATAGTCGAGTCGCAGGTAGTTGTTGAAATAGTCCAGCAGGATCCGAACCCGTACGCCACGTCGTGCGGCAGCGATGAGTTCCGTCGCGAGCAGTGAGGAACTGTAATCGTTCTCGAATATGTAGTAAGCCAGATCGAGGCTTTCCTGGGCGCCCCGGATCACTTCCAGCTTCTGTTCGAAGGCGCTGTCGTTGTCGAGAAGAATGCGGCCCGCTTTTACCTCCAGAGGCGCTGCCGATGCATTCAAGGCCAGGGTTTCGTCGGAAAGCAGTCCCCCTTCCAGGCTCTCCGTGCTGAGCCAGGCGGGGTCTCCCGCCGATATCCGTGACGAAGGACCGGGAACCAGGGGTGCGCAGGAGACGGTGATACAGGCGGCAACCGGGATCACCAGCATCAGGGGAAGACTCAAGACTTGCTTGAACAGGGTCATTATGGCCGTCCCGGTTACAGCACTTTTTTGACTTATTCCTTCAATCTGCTTTCGGTGCCACGCTATGAGCCGCATCGAGACGCTGGCGTATGAATTGCGCCCAACCATCCATTGCTTTCTTGGTATAGGCCCAGGTGGAATAGGCATTGGCATAACTCGTAACGCCTTTCGTTACTCCCTCTGTATAGTTGTATTTCTTGGGTATCCGGGTTTGGATGTAGGCCGCAACCTGCTCGTTGCTCATACTGTCAAGCGCCTCCATCTCAACTGATGCTTCACCAACAAAGGCGGTGCTTCCGGCTTCACCCTTTGCAACGCCCGTACCGGCATCTGCAAGCCAAAGGAAGGGAACCGCCAGGCTGACCATTGAGGCTTCGGGTTTGTTCGGTACTACATTTGTCACCGCAAGCCGCAGATGAATTACGTCCGGGCCGGTTTCCGTCACCACCGGGTAGCCGTTCGGTTCTGCGGATACAGCTTTAACGATGGCATCGTGAAAATAGTCGGTAAGTGCTTTGAGTTCCGTCGGATCGATCCCCTTGTATGCGGCTTCGTCTTCGAAAAAGATCTTTATGCGATCGATCAGCAGCTTATTGTACTTTGCAGCATCCACCGCCGGATCACGGTATATCAGGGCATGGTCATCCATCTCATCGGGCTTGAGTCTGGAATAATCACTCAGGAATCCCACCTCATGGTAGTCGTCCATAAGTTCAGCTGCGCCTTCCGTCTGTTGTACATCTGCCTGCACGGTTCCCATTGCCATGGTCAGGATAACGATCACTATATATCTAATTGTTTGCACTGGAGTATTTTTCCTATTTCGATTATTCGAATCATTTTGCGTCGATAAAGCGGGACAATACTAACACCAGTAACGCCGGTGGGCAGTTTTTTCGTCCGACGTGCTATGTTGTTGACGGATAACAAAAGCTATTATTTGAACATGGGTGCTGTGAATGGGTTGAAAATTCTCGGGCTGCTGCTGTCGATTACAGTGATTGCCACCTGACACAGGTTGATTGCCAAACGTCCGATAATTGTATGACTAGATGGAGTGATGTCCGGAATGATTTTTTCCAAACGACGAATGATATGGATACTGGGGCTGGCGACGCTGGTTCTCATTGGTCTGGCGGCCTACGCCTACTTCATCGGTACCCGCGCACTCCTGAATCACGCGGAGGCCTTCTCTTTTCGGCGCATGAATGTGGCCCAACTCGCCGATCAGGGGGATTTTCGCTTCTTCTATGTTACCAACCGCCTCCCGGGTAAAGCGGATGGAAGTCCTGAGGAGCGCTTCAAGTCCGAGCGGGATGAAGCCCTCAAGTTTGGATTCTTCGATACCAGCATTCAGCCCACGCTCGGCCTGGGCATGATCATCGATCCGAGTGAATGGTTCCTCAATGAGGAGATTCAACTGCAGGATGTTCAGGCTCAGGAGCGGGAGGTATTTGTCGAGGCGCTGCGTAAACAGGTGCAGGCATCTCCTTATCGTTCATTGCTGATCGTGGTACACGGTTTTCGCGAGGCGTATCCATCGGCCCTGCGAAAGACCGCTTTCCTGGCCCATGTGCTGGATATCGATACGCCGGTATTGGTATTCGACTGGCCCGGCGATCAGGGTTCCTCGCTGAGGGGCTATCGAAGGGCGCACGGGGTGGCCCAGGCCTCTGGTGCGGAACTCGCCGATACCCTGAGGCTGATCGTTGAAGAAGTGAAGCCGGAGCGGTTGTGGCTGATGGCAAACAGCATGGGCGGCCAGGTGGTGGCCGATGCCTTCAGCCACCTGTACCAGGACCCCGAATTTGGAGATTCCCAGACCGAGATCGAGAATGTGATGCTCACCGCGCCCGACGTGGGCCACGAGGAATTCAACGATCAGTTCAAAAAAGAGATTACGGCCCTGGCAAAAAATGTCACGGTGTACGTCTCTTCCAATGATCGGGCGCTGTTAGTCAGTCGTGTGATCAATCGTGGACAAAGGCTTGGTGAGAGCACCCTGGATCCAAGCAACCCGGGCCAGGTGGAAGAGACCGTTCAGTTGTCTGAGCTGCTGGAGAAGGACAACGACAGGGTTGTGTTGGTGGATGTCACACCGGTGAACCGGACGCGCAATTTCCACAACTTCAGCCTGGAAACCCCTGAGTTCTTCGACGATCTGTTCCTGCGATTCACCGGCTCGGTCATGCCGAAAAGCCGGGAACTCTATCTGCTGCAAACACCCCAGGGCGCCCATTATTTCGTGCTGACACGGGGGCGCTAAATTTGCATACGCATTTGTCGAGCCGCTGGTCGACCCGTTCATCGGCACGCAGTGCCGCGGGACTGGTGCTTGCAGTGTTGGTGTTGGTTGTTTCCGGGTGCGGCAGTGGTCCTTTGCTCAAACCCTGGCATACCGAGACGCTGACTGAAGAGTTTTCCGCGGACATGCTGAGGGATGGCAGGGTTCGCAGTTTCGATGATTACCTGGCACTTGAGCAGCGGCTGTTCAAGCAGTTGGACGAGAAGATCTACGCCAAATCGGAGACCGGTCCCTCACATGTGCTGGAGCGATACAGTACGGGGAGTCTGGCAGATCCGCAACACCGGACACCCAACTGGAATCGCACCTTTGAGCTGAATCGGGATCATGCCGTCGGCGGTGTGCTTTTGCTCCATGGCATGTCTGATTCACCCTACAGTTTGCGTACCCTTGCCCTGGAACTCAATCGGCGCGGTTATCTGGTGATCGGTCTGCGCTCGCCGGGTCACGGTACGGCGCCCTCGGGCCTGAGACATGTGACCTGGCGGGATATGGCAGCCGCGGTCGGATTGGCCATGGAGCACCTCAAGAGCAAGCTGGGATCCAGGCCCATACACGTCATAGGATATTCCACAGGTGCTTCTCTGGCCCTGAACTTCAGCCTTGATGTACTGGAAGGCAAGGCTGCTCCATTGCCCGCGAGCCTGATTTTGATCTCACCGGCCATCAGGGTGCACCCGGCCGGTGCGCTGGCTGGCTTCAAAAATTCCATGGCGGCCCTGCCGGGGCTGGGCGGCCTGGCTTATCTGTTGGTCATGGATGAATTCGATCCTTACAAATACAACTCCTTCGCGACCAATGCCGGTGCCCAGGTGCACCGTTTGACGCGCCAGGTTGATCGACGCATTCGGGAACTGGCTCAGGATCCAGCTACGGTGAAAAGGCTGCCGCCCATCCTGGTGCTAAAATCCACGGTTGACGCTACGGTAACCACCGAGGCGGTGGTCGATAATCTGCTGATGTGGCTTCCCGCAAAACGCAACGAGCTGATTCTGTTTGATATCAACAGGCACGAGGCCGTCAAGTCGACACTGCTGGTATCAGATCCCGCACCGCTGACCGATCGCATCATGGCGGACAAGGATCTACCCTTTGCGGTGACCTTTATCACCAACGAAAGCCCCCACAGCTCAAACGTGATCGCGCGCAGAAAGGTGTCGTATTCCCTGGAGAAGACCGATACCGAAAAGCTGGGCGTTGCCTGGCCCTGGAATGTGGTTTCCCTGTCTCATGTCGCTCTGCCGTTTTCTCCGGAGGATCCGCTGTATGGCCAAACCGTCCCCACCGACGGGGACATGGTATTTCTGGGAAATCTGGCGATCAAGGGCGAGAGAGGCTTGCTTAAAATCCCCGGAACCTGGCTGCTTCGCCAGAGGCACAACCCCTTCTATTCATACATGCAGGCCCGCGTTTTGAGCTGGCTGGACGAGGCGAACGCGAATACCCCGGGGCGGTAGAAAATCCATGAGGAGCGACATGGCATCACCCCCCAAATTGGTGGAAAACAGCATTCGCCCGTCGGAGAGTACGTGAAAAGTCGGTCGGTGAATCAGTGAGCTGAACTGGGAGTCTTCAGAGTTCAGGCATCGGCGGTCTCCACCAGGTCCCGATAAGCATGCCAGGTGGCATGGGCGGCCAGGGGAAACCCGATGATCAGGCCGACGTAAAGTGTCAGAAAACCAACGCTGATGATGCTAGCGAGCACCCCCGCCCAGAGAAGCATCGGGACGATGTTGCGCCAGACCGCACGCCAGCTGGTCTGAATGGCCTCGAAGATGTTGACCGGTCTGTCCATCAGCATGGGAATGGAGACTGCACTGAGTGTGAATACAATAAAGGCCAGGACCCCGCCCACGTAGGTCCCCACCACGAGCAGCTGAATGCCGCTCCAGGTACCCAGCAGCATGGAAACGAATCCCTGCCAACTTGAAGGGGTGAGCCCCTGTTGGAAAAAAATGAAAATCAGGATGGCGAGCATTGCCCAGATCAGAAAGCACACCAGCAGCACCAGTCCCATGTTCAGGATGTGGAAGCTGTTTCGCGAGCAGGAGAGCAGGGTGCTTCTGAGACTAGGACTCTCACCCTGTTCCAGTTGCTGGCTGATGGAGTAGGGGCCAATGCCGAAGAACGGGGCGACCAGCAGGAATCCGGCCAAAAGCAGCGGAAGTGCATAGTAGGTGTCCGTAATTATGACCCCTGCCGAGATGAGGATGCTCAGCAAAGCCAGGCTGAATCCATAGAACAGGCTTTGCAGCGGTGCCTCGAGGAGATCCCGCCAGCCCGCGGACAACCATTGCCAGACGTGCTCAGTGGACACTTCACGTATCCTGGTGGCGGTCATGGTTTCATTCAAAGTATTCACCTAATCGCGAAATGACTTCATTGTTATCCGTAAGCTGCCCATATTCAAGTTGCGGCAGGAACAGGCCCTAGTAGCCAACGATCGAGCAGGCGTTCCATGATCAGGTTGTTTTCACGAAAAGTTTCCTCGGGTACTGCGAGCATCGCTTCCGCAGACTGTACCGTATTAGAAATCTCCAGCTGATCGGCGTCGCGAAGGCTGAGTCTTTTCACCCAGTCGGGTCTGGCCTCCAGGTGGAACTGCAAGGCAAGAACCCCGCCCAAGGCAAACGCCTGGTTCGGGAATGCAGCACTTTCAGCCAGGTGAACGGCACTTTCGGGAATATCGAAGGTATCTCCATGCCACAGAAAGGCCTCGAATCGATCAGGCATCACCTCGCCTATGGGATGATTTCGGGCTTGGGGTGTCGCGTCAACGGGAAACCAGCCGATTTCGGAACAGGAACCTCGATAGAGCCTTGCCCCCAGAATTCTGGCAAGCAGTTGTGCCCCCAGGCAGATGCCAAGCACCGGTTTGCCTGCCGCCATGAACGCCTCCATCGTCCGCATTTCCTGATTCAACCAGGGGTATTTTTTCTCCTCCCAGGCGCTCATGGGGCCGCCGAGCACCACCAGGCAATCTGCCTGCTGAGGTGTAGGCAAACCGGGTGTTTCTGTGGCCAGGGATTCGATAAATTCGTACCCACGGCTCGCGGCCCAGACCGGCAGGTGAATTTCACCACCCAGGGGGCTATGAAACAGGCAGTGAATACGCAAGGTCATGTCCGGTCACATCCTGCATAATGCCTCAAAGGTACCGCCTCTCTGCTTCAAAATATTCCTCGAACCCTACCAGGCGCTGCAGCGCTTCAAAACCCATCGGGGGTTCGGGAAGCCTGCCGGCCTTCAACTCATCGAGCGTGCCGTTAATCGCGGCGATAGCCGCCATAAGGCCGGTCAGGGGGTAGGTCGCAATGGAGAAGCCGATATCCTGAAGCACCGCAGGCGACAGGCTGGGCGTTTTACCGCCTTCGACAATGTTAACCATTCGGGGCCCGTCAACTTCATTACAGATCCGGTGGAGTTCTTTCTCGTTGCAGGGCGCCTCGATGAAGGTGATGTCGGCACCAATTTCACGGAATCCAACCGCCCGATCTATGGCTTCGGTCAGTCCATGAGCCTCACGGGCATCGGTGCGGGCCAGTATCAGGATATCGGCACCTTCATCCTTTGCGTCCACGGCGGCACGGATTCGCAGGAGTGCCTCGTCGCGGGATACGACCTGCTTGCCACGGGTGTGGCCGCAACGTTTTGGCGCCACCTGGTCTTCGATCATGATGCAGGCCATACCGGCATCGGCATATGCCTTGACGGTTCTTTTGACATTCATGGCATTGCCGAAGCCCGTATCCCCATCACCTATCACGGGGATGGAAACAGCACCTGCTATGTTTCGTGCCTGATCGACCATTTCACCGAAAGAGATCAATCCGGTGTCGGGCATGCCCAGCCGGGATGCGGAAACGCCGAAGCCACTCATGAAAGTCAGCGAAAAACCGGCCTGACCGATAAGCTTTGCCGAAAGGGCGTCCCAGCAGCAGGGTGTCAGATGAAGCGTTTCATCCTCGAACAGGGCTTTGAGTTGTTCAGTTTTCGATGACATAACCTGGATAGCGTGCTGTGATGCGGGCCGTTCGTACCTAGGATACCAGTTCCAGCAGGTACTGGCCGGTCAACACGACCACCATCACGACGAGTACTCTGTGCAGCCATTTGCGATAGGTCTCCGCATCCACCCGCTCCCGGACTCCCATGCCGCCGAGCAGCGCAATGGCGGAGAGGGCGGCGAAAGGCAGGGTAGAGATAAGCAGAGACGGCGTCATGATGCCCGAATAGCCGAAGACGCCCATCTGGACGGTCTTGCCGGCAAGAAAACAGAGATTGAATACCTGCACCATGACCAGCGGCGTCATACCGACCTGAAGTGCAAAAATGATGAGCAAGGGAACCATCACGTTGACCGTACCCGCGGAGAAGCCTGCGGCCAGCCCGAATATCAGGTAGGCCATGCCCTTGCGTGATTTTATCCAATCAAGATTCAGGGCCGTCAGGCGGTCTTTGAAGAGATGCAGCAGGATAATGGCGGCGAGCAGCAACCGAAATGGCGCCGGATCAACGGAAACCAGCAGCCAGGTACCCGCAATGGTACCGGCGGGGATCATGATTACGAGCGGCCAGTGGCGACCGATGCTTTCGGACCATTGGCCGCCGCGCAGGATACTGATGACATTAACCGTGATGGTGGGCAGAAGCGTCAGCAGGATCGCGACGCGGATGTCGAAGGCAATAGCCAACAGGGGCGTGGCCAGCATGGGAAAGCCCAGGCCGAGCGTGCCGTGAACAAGACCTGCGAAAAGAAACACGGCTCCCACCGCAAGCCAGCCCGCTAACGTCAGGGATTCCGGTTCCACGTCATCTATCCTGTTACGGATTACTCCGTGGAGAGGGGCTGCAGGTGACGTGCGCGCGGTTGTTCAGGTGCTTTTTCCTCACTGTCTTGCCCAAAGGTTGGAGATATCCGCTGGGCAGCACCCTGGATCAAGGCAAGTTCCTCGGGATCTGACGTGCGGTTCCGGGCGTAGCGAAGCAGTTCCCACAGGGCGGCCCCGGCTGCATCTGTTCCCAGCTGTTCAAGGAGCCCAATGGCAAGCAGTCTGCCGTTCCTGTTGTCCCTGATGCCCCAGTTGTCTGCAAAAAACTCAAACAGGATCTTCTCTTTCCTGCGGACCTGCAGTCTTTCGAGGACCTCCCCGAGTCCGGGGTAAAGTTCCGGTTTTCCCACGGGCCCCCAATCCCTGATGTGGCAAAGCAAATCGAGCATACGAAGCTCCAGGTCCATGCTGCCTCTGTGGAACTCCACCCACTCCCACAGCTGCTGTATCGCTTCTTTGCGCAGCGCTTCTTCTTTACCGCCTATCTCGGACAGGGAAACAATCAGCTGCAGCAGCGCATCGTCGCGGATGGCCAGTACCCGGTAGCCTTCATCTGTTTTTTCCAGCATCCAGTAGCCGGGATCGAACTGCATGGTGACAAGGGCGTTTCTCCAGAGAAATCTGATGCTGCCGGGAATGCCTTCCGCTATTCGCAGGCCGAGAATTCCCATATTGGGCGGAGGTGACGCGATCAGGTAGCTGAATCCAGACGCAAGGGTTGTCTGTTTTCCATCGACTATGGCATTGCGCTCACTTTGACCGAAAATCATGCCCCCTATGTGAAGCCCCGAATGCCAGTCGAAGAAACGGAATGATTCTGGGTGAAAAGCCCCGGTATTCTCGTGTATGCCTATCTGGGTTTCGTCTATTTCAACCGGCAGATGCAGGAAGGGGGTTTCGAAATCAACCTGCAGCAACAAACCTGGGTCAGCTTCGCTGTCATGGAGGTATATGCGGGCCGTGATGCCCCGATGGATCTTTTTTAAAAGCGGAATGCTGCGCAGAAAAGCGGTTTTTCGAATAAACAACATCTCGATGGCCATGGCCAGTGCCAAAATTCTGGACCTCACCATGGCGGGTGCTCCCGTTCAACATCTGAGCCCGGCTTGCATCGGGTAAACGGCGTCATCGGGTCAATCGCTGCCCGCAGCCATGGCATTATCGGACAGACAGCGATCTCTTGTTCCATATCTGCTCCGCCCCGGGAGGTCCCGATGCTGGTGGCGCGAACATGCATGCACCCTAATATTGTAGTTTACAACAGATTAAGGGGTCTCGGATCAAGTCAATCCAGGGTCAAAAGGATAATAACCGGCATGACGATAAAGGCAGCGATGGTTTGAAATGTGATAATCGATGCCATCGCTTCCGTATCGCCACCCAGTTGTCTGGCGAGAATGTAGGCGGATGGTGCCGTGGGGGTTGCGAAGAAGATCATCAGTACGCCGGCCGGTATGCCGCTGAGTCCGCTGATCGAAATAGCCAGTGCGGCCACGGCGGGCTTTAAGACAAACTGTACAGCCGAGGCGACCATCATGGGGCGGACGTGTCCGCGCAGTGCGCCTGGCCGCAGCGCTGCACCCACTGCCAGGAGTCCGAAGGGCAGGGCCGCTCTTCCCGCGATCTCCAGAATTGATCCGGTAATTCCGGGCAGACCGATACCGCTGATACTGAGAAGCCAGCCCAGGGAACAGGCGATAATCAATGGATTGCCAATAATGTCACGGGCGAGGTTCCCAAGGCCTTTTGACGGCGTATCACTCCACAGTGAAAAGGCGGATACGCAGAGGAGATTGACAAGGACGATCATGAAACCTGCCACCACTGCGCCCATGGCCAGGCCTGCAGATCCGTAAAACGCCTGTGCCACGGCCAGGGCGATATAGGTGTTGAAGCGCAAGCCGCCCTGGAATATCGATGTAAAAGTGGGATTGGAAGCTGATGCCCCGAACCGGTGCCATGAGACCAGCGAGGCAACTGCGCTGCCCAGTGCCAGGATGATTATCAGAAGCATGGCCGGCCAGGGTATTCCCGTGAGTTTCTGATCACCCAGAGTGCCCACCAGCAGCGCGGGGAAGAGTATGAAATAGGTCAGCTTTTCCATTCCCGCCCAGGCTTCTTCCGGCAGGAATCGGCTTTGTCTCAGAACAAAGCCGAGCAATATCAGCGCCAGAACCGGCGCGAGCGCTGTTGCGATTATACTCATTTCAAGATCTCTGTAGCTGTTCGCTGGACCTGACTGGGAATTAAATGCGCTTGATATACTGTCTGATATATGAGTATTCTTTAACTCTTGGCAAAGTTTGCCGCAGTGCTTATTTTATTACCATAACTATAACCGCCGATCTCCGACCGCATCATTTACCTAGGGACGGGCATTGCCCAGCGAAGGATTCCGCTGCATGAGGGGATCCGAAGCGCAACAAGATGAATGACAAACAACTGAAAACCATGCAGAGGGTGTTGGCGCTTCTGCCGGATCAGGATATCTGGGAGAGCTCCGTGCTTCGGGAGATAGAACTCCTGTCCCAATCGCCTGAGAGCAGCAATTTCTGTGCCGAGCTACTCAAGTTTTTTGTGCACACTTCATTTGACGAGGCGGAGGCCGAGCATCATTGGGATAAGATCTTCGAGAACTATGATTTTTATGTGACTGAGCTCAACCATGACGTGGGCCTGCGGGTTGCTATTTTCGATTATTTCGTCAATCTCAATAAAGTGGTTTCCAGCCCCATCATGGTGGAGATCCACGTCTTCAAGGAAGCCGAGAAATTCGCCATGTTGGATGGGCTCACGGGCTTGTTCAATCGGCGCTACTTCGATGTGAGCCTGAAAAAAGAGCTGAAAAGGGCTTTGAGATACGACAAGAGGCTCAGCCTGTTATTGATCGACATGGACGATTTCAAGACCATCAACGACACGAAAGGCCACCTGTTCGGCGACAGAGTGCTAACGCGGCTTTCAGAGATACTGTCCTCGATCAGCCGGGAAGAGGATATACCCTGTCGATTCGGCGGAGAGGAGTTCGTGGTTATTCTGCCGGAGACCAATGCCAGCGGTGCCTCTACCTTTGCGGAAAGACTGCGTTCGGAAATGCGTGACGACGAATTCTTCAAAGATAACCGGGCCACCTTCAGTGGGGGCATCTCCTGCTATCCGGACAATGGGAAGGAGGTTGTCGATTTGCTGGAAGCTGCAGACAAAGCCCTGTACGAGGCAAAGTTCGCCGGTAAAGATCGCTGTATCGTCGGCAATTCTCCGCGGAATCTATAGACCGGCTGGGTCTTCTTCACGCAGTTCGTTGTTATAGCCCTTTGGCGGCGGCGTCCAGCCGCGCTCCGTTCTATCGTGCAACTGCAGCCGGTCGGATGTCATGGCCTCTTTCAGGGACGCGCCATGCTCCCTCGCCCTGGCCAGCAGTGCACGGTTGCGGGAAAAATCCGGGTTTTCATCCCACAGTTCATACATCTGTTCCAATCCCTCTTCGTCGTGAAGCCGGAACGCCTGGGTCATCTTCTCCACCCTGAACGGGTGGTGCCCGAGTGCCTTGAGTGCTTCGGCGCCCAGCCCGAGGGCGGCGTCGAAGGTTTCCCTTACGGCAAAGTCCACACCCGCCTGCTTCAGGAGATAGAGGTGGTTGACGTCGAAGGCACGGGCGAGAATCTTTACCTGTGGGTAGTGGCGGCGTACGTGCTCTACCAGTTGCACGGCGCGTTCCCGGTCATCGATGGCGATGACGAAGAGTTTCGCACTCTCGATGCCGGCGGCGTGGAGCAGGTCGGGACGGGTGGCATCACCGAAATAGCTCTTGATCCCGATTTTCCGCAGGGTTTCTATCATCGCTGCTTCATGGTCGAGTACTACGGTGGAGACATCGCTGGCTACCAGCAGCCGGTTTACGATCTGCCCATAGCGGCCAATCCCTGCGATCACGACAGTTCCCTTCTCGTCGATAGCATCGGCCTGCTTCTCATCGCCACCGCCCCGTCTCGGCAGAATCAGCTTTTCATAGATGATAAAAAAAGCGGGTGTCAGCATCATGGAAAGGGCCACCACAAGCGCAAGTATCTTCGACAGGTCCGGTGGTACCACGCTGTTCTGGATACTGAAACTCAGCAGCACGAAACCGAATTCTCCCGCCTGGGCAAGTCCGAGGGTAAACAGCCAGTCGTCCCCAGGTGCCAGCCGAAACAGACGGGCGAGCGCAAACAGCACGATGCCTTTCAGGGCCATCACGCCAAGTGTCAGGCCAAGCACCTTTCCGAAATCGGCGAAAAGCACACCGAAATCGATCCCGGCGCCCACGGTGATGAAGAAGAGACCAAGCAGAAGACCCTTGAAAGGCTCGATATCGGATTCGAGTTCGTGGCGGAATTCGCTGTTGGCCAGTACCACCCCTGCGAGAAAAGTACCGAGCGCCGGCGACAGATCCACCAGGGTCATCAGCAAGGCGATACCGATCACGAGCAGCAGTGCACTGGCGGTAAAGATCTCCCGCAGTCTCGACCCTGCGATATAGCGAAACATGGGACGGCAGAGAAAGTGTCCCCCGAGCACCACGAAGGCTACCGCACCCAGGACGACGAGTGCATAGCCCCATCCGGGGAGTCCCTCGACCAGGCTTGTTCCATGTTGTGCATTGGGTTCGCCCCCGAGAGCCGCGGCGTCGTGAGCTGACTCCACCAGACCCGACCCAGCCAGCTCCGGCAGAGCGAGAAGGGGGATCAATGCCAGCATGGGTATGACGGCAATGTCCTGAAAAAGCAGCACGGAAAAACTGGCCCGTCCACCCTCGGTCTTGGTCAGGCCCTTCTCGTTGAGGGTCTGAAGTACGATGGCCGTGGAAGAGAGTGAGAAGATAAGGCCAATGGCGAGTGCAATGCTCCACTGCACACCCAGCAGGGAGGCGGCAATCCCGATCAGGGTGGTGGTGATGCCTACCTGCAACCCGCCCAGACCAAGCAGCCGGGCACGCATCTCCCAGAGCATGCGAGGCTCCAGTTCCAGGCCCACAAGAAACAGCATCATAACTACGCCGAACTCCGCGAAGTGCTGCAGTTCACGGGTTTCGGATCCCACCAACCCGATAACCGGACCGATCAGGATGCCGGCTATCAGATAGCCCAGCACGGAACCAAGACCTAATCGCTTGGCGATGGGGACCGCGATTACGGCGGCACACAAGTATACGAAGGCCTGAAACAGGAATCCTTCCATTGGATCAGCCCTCCCGCAGGATACTGTTGAGTTTGAAATTGAGCTTCGGCAGCTCACGGGCAGCCTCGATGTCGAGGCGGTTATCCCTGAGTGCCCTCAGGACTTGCACCCAGTCGGCGACATGGGCATCGATGCGTCCCTCTTCCAAGGCCGTGCGTGCGCCGAACAGGGCAAAGGGCGGTAGGTAGACCATGCCGCAGAGCATTGCCATCTGCTCCAGAGGATGAAGCAGCTGGCGGATAGAGAAGTGGTTGTAGCCTTTGTCGCAATATGCGGTTTCGGTGCCGCCCGCGGTGATGGCACTGAAGAAAATTTTGCCATGCAGCGCCGTACCTTTCGATCCGTAGGCAAAGTCATGTTCGAGAACCAGGTCCTGCCACTCTTTGAGAATCGCCGGCGTGGAATACCAGTACAGGGGGTGAAGAAACACCACCACATCATGTGCCAGCAGGCGATCTTGTTCCCGGTCCACGTCGATGATAAAAGTCGGGTACTCTGCGTAGAGGTCGACCAGGGTAATGCCCTCTGTCCGGGCCGCCGCCTGGGCAAGGGGCTGGCCCGCCTCGGAGCGCTCTACGGAGGGATGTGCGAAGAGGATCAGAATCTTTCGATGAAATGTTGCCCGGCTCGCGGGACTCTCTGGCATTTCGGTATTCAACAGATCGTTTCTCGATTTCATGGATTGGTCTGTATCCTACTATTTTCCTGGGAAAGAGAAACCCCGGTCCCACGCGGTTGGTTTCAAGTGATCATTTCCCACAAAAACTCCTTGGAATTACCCCCTTGCATTCGGCAATACTTGACTATATAACTAGGTTATTGAAATTCACGGTCGGTCTTAAACCGATGGAGGGTTCTTCCGATGGGCTTTTCGAGCTTGTTTTCACGCCGCTGCTGCGGCGGACCGGTGCTTGCCCTGTGGCTGTTGTGTCTGGCATTGGGCGTGTTGTTCGCTTTTACCGGTGCCCTGATACCCGGATTGGTTTTCATCGCCACGGGTTTCCTGGCGGAGGCAATGTGTCTGTTGCTCGGACAGAGTCGCTGCAGACCCATGCTTTGATCTGATTTTTTTTGTCTTAATAACATAGTAATTTGCTTGGTTAAATGACCGGAGCCAGAAAATGAGTGTACCTGAGCAGCAGATGGATGAACTGGTTCGGTCAGAATACAAACAGGGTTTTATTACGCCGATCGAGTCCGATACGCTGCCCCCGGGCCTGGACGAAGGGGTCATTCGAGCCATTTCCGAGAAAAAAGGCGAGCCCGAGTGGATGCTGGAAAAGCGGCTCGTGGCCTACCGACACTGGCTCACCATGCCGGAGCCCCAGTGGTCTTCGTTGCACCATCCGCCGATAGATTTTCAGTCCATCTCCTACTTTTCATCTCCCAGGCCCAAGGATGGGCCAAAGAATCTCGACGAAGTCGATCCGGAGTTGCTGGAGACCTATGAAAAACTGGGCATTCCCATCGACGAGCAGAAAGCGCTGGCGGGAGTGGCAGTGGACGCCGTGTTCGACAGCGTATCCGTGGCCACCACGTTCCGCAAGCCTCTGGCTGAGGCGGGTGTGCTTTTCTGCTCCATGTCCGAGGCGATACGGGAATACCCCGATCTTGTACGGCAATACCTGGGTAAGGTGGTTCCCCACAAGGACAATTATTTCGCCGCTCTCAATAGCGCGGTGTTCAGCGACGGCACCTTCGTTTACATACCCAGGGGTGTGCGCTGCCCCATGGAGCTTTCCACCTATTTTCGGATAAACGAGGCAAAGACGGGACAGTTTGAACGTACCCTTATCGTGGCTGAGGCGGGAAGCCATGTCAGCTATCTGGAGGGATGTACCGCGCCCATGCGCGACGAAAATCAGCTGCACGCCGCGGTGGTGGAACTGGTGGCGCTGGAAGACGCTCGGATCAAGTATTCCACGGTACAGAACTGGTACCCCGGCGATGCCCAGGGACGCGGCGGCATCTACAATTTCGTCACCAAGCGGGGTGACTGCCGGGGCGACCGGTCCCACATCTCCTGGACCCAGGTTGAGACCGGCTCCGCCATCACCTGGAAATACCCCAGTTGTATTCTCAGGGGGAAGGATTCGGTGGGAGAGTTCTATTCCGTGGCTGTAACCAAGGGCCGACAGCAGGCAGACACCGGCACCAAGATGATTCACATCGGTGAAAACACCCGCAGCACCATCGTCTCAAAGGGCATTTCCGCCATGCAGGGTTCCAACGCATACCGGGGCCTGGTGCGTATGACGACCGGTGCCGAGAATGCCCGCAACCATACCCAGTGCGACTCTTTGCTCATTGGTGACAGGTGTTCGGCCCACACTTACCCCTACATCGAGGTGAAGAATCCAACGGCCACGGTGGAACACGAAGCGACCACCTCCAAGGTCGGGGAAGATCAGCTTTTTTATTGCCGGCAGCGGGGTCTCTCAGAAGAGGACGCGGTGTCGATGATCATCAACGGCTTCTGCAAAGAGGTGTTCAAAGAACTCCCGATGGAGTTCGCTGTGGAGGCCCAGAAGCTGCTCGCGGTCAGCCTCGAAGGCGCTGTGGGTTGATGATCTGCCGGATTGGCTTACCCGAACGAGGTTTTGGAAATGTTGAGAATAAGAGATTTAAGAACAAGCGTTGAAGGCAAGGAGATACTCAAGGGTATCGATCTGGAGGTCAAAGCGGGTGAAGTTCATGCCGTCATGGGACCCAACGGATCCGGAAAAAGCACCTTGGCCCATGTGCTGGCCGGCCGGGACGGTTACCAGGTCACGGGTGGCGATGTCGAATTCCTGGGACAGGATCTGCTTGATCTTGAGGTTGAGGAAAGGGCGCACAAGGGTTTGTTCCTGGCAATGCAGTACCCGGTTGAACTGCCGGGAGTTAACAATCTGACGTTTTTACGCGAATCCCTCAACGCAGTGCGCCGTGCCCGTGGAGAAGAGGAAATGGATGCGGTCGGTTTCATGAAACTGGTTCGCAGGAAGGCGGACGAGGTCAAGCTGGACCACAAACTCCTGAAACGTTCCGTTAACGCCGGATTTTCCGGTGGGGAGAAAAAGCGCAACGAGATTCTGCAGATGGCGATGCTCGAGCCTCGGCTGGCCATTCTTGACGAGACCGATTCGGGACTGGACATCGACGCCCTGCGGACCGTGGCGGATGGGGTGAATATGATGCGTTCGCCGGAGAGGGCGCTGATTGTGGTAACCCACTATCAGCGACTACTGGAGTACATCGAGCCTGACCATCTGCATGTGCTGGCCGGCGGCCGAATCGTGCATTCGGGCGGTAAGGAGCTGGCGTTTGAACTGGAGGAGCGCGGTTACGGATGGCTCTTGGAGGAGAATGCGGCATGACTCTGCAGTCACAGGCGGTTTCCGATTTTCAAAAGGCGACACAGCATTATATCGCAGGGCTTCCCCTGGATCGGGGTGCCTGGTTGACGGATCATCGCTGGTCGGCGGTGACGCGATTTTCCGACCTGGGTTTCCCGGACAAGCGACAGGAAGCCTGGCGGTATACGAGCATAGAAGGTCTGCTCAAACAGGGATTCGTCACTTCGGACAGCGACATGGAGGTGGTGGGGACCGAATTCGAGCATCATTTTCTCGATGGCCCGACAGCCGGAAGAGTGGTTTTCGTAGACGGAGCCTTTCAGCCCTCGTTGTCGGACACCCATGTTCCCGGGGTGCGGATCAACAATCTCCGCAGTGCCATGGAGACCTCGGATCTGGAGACGCTGAAGTCTGTCGGCACCTTGTCCGGTCCCGGCACCCACGGTTTCTCTGCGCTGAACATGGCCACCATGCGGGACGGTGCCCTGATCCGTGTGAGTGCCGGTTTGAGGCTCGACGCGCCCATCGACCTGGTCAGCATATCCACGTCATCGGCATCGGGCAGGGCCATGAGGCCGCGTCACCTGATAGTCCTGGAACAGGATGCCGAAGCAACGCTGGTAGAACGTTATCTGTCGACGAGCGACAACGCCTACTTCACTAACCTGGTGTGTGAGGTTCTGCTGGAGGAGCGGGCCAGCCTGGTTCATCAACGGGTTCAGCAGGAGAGCCCGTCCGCCTACCATCTGGCCGACCTGCATATAGAGCTTCAGGCCGATGCCAGTTACCGGGGAGTCAATCTGGCCATCGGCGGCGCCTGGTCACGCACCAAGATAGGCAATAGCTTCGCGGCACCGGGTGCCAGTTGTGAACTCCACGGGCTCTACCTGGCCGGTGAAGGACAGTTGGTGGATTTTCACCTCGATGTCGACCATGGGGTTCCCGGTTGCGACAGCCGTGAAAACTTCAGGGGCATCCTTTACGGCAATGGCAGGGCCGTATTCGACGGCCGCATTCTTGTTCAAAAGCAGGCGCAAAAAAGCAGCGCACATCTGTCCAATGCAAATCTGATGTTGTCGCGACGCGCGGAGATCGATACCAAGCCACAGCTCGAGATACTGGCCGATGACGTCATGTGCAGCCACGGCACCACCGTGGGGCAAATTGATCCCCAGGCGCTTTTCTACCTGCGTTCAAGGGGTCTCAGCGAGGAACGGGCGCGAAGGCTGCTTTGCCTGGGTTTTGCCAGCGAGATTCTGGAGCAGTTTGAGTCCGGAAGCCTCCAGGATCATTTGGCGGAATTGATTCAACAGAAGATTGGATCCGAAACGAAAGGGGCTTCGTAAACAATAGGTATACCAGTAATGAATGCAGAAAATCCCATATTGCCCGAACGTTCAGAGATCGTGGAGGCGATGCGCAAGATCTACGATCCGGAGATCCCGGTAAACATTTACGACTTGGGCCTGATCTACAGCCTGGATGTCAATCCGGCGGGCGTGGTGGAGGTGGATATGACCCTCACGGCACCGGCCTGTCCTGTCGCGGGTACACTGCCGGGCGAAGTGGGAAGGATGATCGAGACCGTACCCGGTGTATCGGAGGCAGTAGTGAGACTGGTCTGGGATCCCCCCTGGGGACAGGAGCGTATGACCGAGGAGGCTCGTCTGGAGCTGGGCCTGTTGTAACGGGAGATGTACGGCTGTGGAGAATCCTTCCACGTATGAAGACCACCGGCCCACTCGGGAGCGAGGTATGATAGATATCGACGAAATCGTGGATAACTTCGAGTTTCTTGATGACTGGGATCAACGCTATCTGTATCTGGTTGAACTCGGCGAGAATCTGGAACCCTTGCCGGATGAGCTGAAAACGGAGGAAAACTGGGTAAGGCCCTGCATGAGTACGGTGCACGTGGCCGCCGAAGCAGTACCGGGCAGCCCGGGATTGATTCGGTTCCGGGGGGATTGCGACACAGCCGTCATCAAGGGTGTGCTCGCTCTTTTGATTGACCTGATGTCCAATCGCAGCCTGACAGATATCCATGATTTGGACGTTGACAGCCTGTTCACGCGCCTCAGGCTGGAAGAACACTTAAGCCCGAACCGCCATGTAGGGATCTATGCGATTGTTGATAAGATGGTTGAAAGAGCGAACGCCTTGGCGGGTGCGGACGCTGAAGACCGGATGAGCCTGAAAGCCCATTAAATAATATCCGTTCAGAAACGTGTGTTTTCCAGAAACCACGTCATCCCGGCGAATGCCGGGATCCAGGGAATTCAGCGACTTACTGGATTCCGGCATTCGCCGGAATGACGGGAGATGCTGTTTATGGATGGGCACTAAATAATTTATCTCCCGCAACTCAACACTGGCTACCACTCAGTGGTTCTTCACGCTGCGCCGCTTTGATTCCTCCACCTTGTCGAGGGTGATCTTCAGCACCCCGTCTTCGAAGGTAGCCTTTGGATCGGATGTGCCCACATTGCCGGGCAGACCCAGCCGGATCCAGCTGAAACACAGGAAGCAGACCATGTGCGCGGCCGATGGCTATCTGTAACGAGGAATGAGTATACTGGTTTATCTGACAAGGTTTTTTTGGAGGGGGGGATATGGACAATATGCTGGGAATTGTCGGGAATATTGCCGGAGCACTGGGTATCCTGGTCTGTGCAGTGGCTGGGATTTTCCGGCTGAGTGGGAGTTTTTACGTTTTCGGCTATGAAGCACAGACCCTGTTTATCGGAGGAATAGCGTTGATGGTAATGGCCTGCCTGGCCAAGCTGCATCAAATCGCAAAATAGCAGCCCATACGCTATCTGCAGGTGCGTATCTCCATAGAGGCCCCCTCATGGAAATGATAAAGCGGTCTTAGAGGCATCCTTGTTGCGTAGGAAAAAAGGGGTAAAGACGGAAATGGCGGCACTTGCCGTAATAGTGGCGATCACGGTTACGCTGATCTGCTACAGGAAGTTCTCGGTCTTCGTTTTGCCACCCAGCGGGTCATCGGATGGTGCCACACTCCTGATCGAACGTATTGAAAAAAGTGAGTTTATTGACAACCCCGAAGCCATGTGCGACAGGCTGCAACGCAATGAGAATCTGACTTGCAGATCCGCACTTCTTTCAGAGGTGGCGGAAAGGAGGACCTTGTTGGATTTTCCATACAGCCTGACTATCCATCGTCTCTCCAATGTCGGAAGTGAAGGACCAAAGGCTTCCGTGCACTCCCATGGTCACGGGGTTGCTCCCAATGACTGAGTTCGACGGCTTTCCAAAAGGCTGCCTGCCTTTTCTCGAGGCGTTGGGCAAAAACAACGACCGGGAGTGGTTCAAAGAAAACAAGGAACGCTATGAGCTGGAGGTGCGCAGACCCGCTCTGGCCTTCATAGAAACAATGGCGCCGTCTCTGTATAAGATCTCACCACATTTTCGCACTATCCCCAAAAAGGTGGGCGGTTCCCTGATGCGGGTTTACCGGGACACCCGCTATACCAAAGACAAGACACCCTATAAGACGAATATCGGCATTCAGTTCAGGCATGAACTGGGCAGGGACGTCCATGCCCCCGGTTTCTACGTCCATATACAGCCGGGTGGCAGCTTCATCGGTGTGGGTATCTGGCGCCCCGAATCCAAGGCACTGACCAGGATAAGGGACTTCATTTTGGACAATCCCGCATCATGGAAAGGGGCAAAAAATTACAGACCCTTCAAAACCCATTTTTTACTCGAGGGGGAATCCCTGAAAAGAGCTCCCCGCGGTTATCCCGCAGATCATCCGCTCATCGAAGACCTGAAGAGAAAGGATTTTATCGCCTGCAGCGTGTTCGGGGAGTCGGAGGTGGGGAAGAGCGATTTCCATCGTTTCGCGGCCAAACGGTTCAGGCAGGCAGCGCCATTTATGCGCTATCTGTGCGCTGCCCTGGAGGTAGAGTTCTGATCACCCCATGCGCTGAGCCGGTCGGAAGTTCAGCTGTACCCCCGGATTATCCTGCAAAATCCGGTTTAAATCGGGAGTTTGAGGAGTAAAATGGTGAACTACCGGGTCCCGGTACCCGGATTTATCGGAGGCACTGAGCAGATCACCGATATTTTTTACCAGGAAATAATTAAAGATGGACCATAATCCATCCGGATCGATACCAGAGGAGTTCCCTGATGCGAGTAAGTGACTATATGAGCAAATCACCGGTGACCGTGAAGAGCAGCGACGACTACAACGTGGCCTTCGATATCATGGACAACGGCAGCATGCACCATTTGCCGGTGGTGGATGACAATGATGAAGTGGTGGGCATCCTGGCACGCCGTGACCTGCAGATGGCCGCCCGTTATTTCAGAGAAGGCCCGGCGGAGATATCGGATGTCATGCACACGCCCGTGGTGTCCATCGCACCGGATGCTCCCCTTTCTCTTGCCGTAAAGCAGATGATGAAAGACCACATCGGCTGCCTGCCCGTTATGGAGGATGGCAAGCACGTGCTTGGCATCCTGACCGAGACCGACCTGTTCCGTGCGTTGACCGATGTACTGGACGAAAAGGGCTGATTCGTTTTAAACCTGTGTGCCGGTTCGGGCGGTACTCAGCTCCCGCCGGTCACCGATGGATCTGACCCATGACTCCATGGTGCTGTTGGCCATAGGCATGGGTGCCTCCAGGAAAGTGATGACAAAGCGGTCGGCCAGTTCGACCACGCCGATGGATTTTGGCCGCGTGGCCATTGCCTCAGGGTTAGGCAGGGTGATGCCGAAACAGAAGACGATATTTTTGGCATCCAGGATACTCTCGTCAATCCATCCGTTCTTCAGCCCATTGGTATGGCTGAAGTGATCGAAGACCGCGATGAAACGGCTGACACCATGCCCGTCCACGCACTGCTTCAGATACGCTATGATTTCGTCAGTGGTACTGAAGTCGGTTTCCTGCTTCTCCACTTCCAGGGTGAAAACCGGGTACCGTTCCTGTAACCGCGTTTGTTTCATGTGACCTGTTCCTCCGCGGCAAGCCATTGGCGGGTAGTAAAACCCGATCCCCGGCAGCCGCATACTAGTGTGCCCCGCCACCGATCCTGTAACATTCAGAGCGTGCCTCTGCCGGCAGTGCAAGGCGCGCTCCGCAGTGAATGGCCCGCCCTTTACAAGGAGCGCAACGCCGCAATGGCGGCAGAAGCACGCTCCCTTCGGGCGAGCCAGGAAGCGGTCATCCGCTGCGTTATGCCTCTTGGAAAGGGCTGGGCCATTCCCTGCGAGGCAAGCCTTGCGGCTAACCACTTCCTGGCTCGCTGAACGTTACAGGATTGGCGGCGGGGCGCACTAGAGGCAAAGGCTAAGTTAAGTGCCGGCCGGCGGCATTGAAAATTCTCAATGGGTGGAATTCTGGGGAGACAAACGGGAGATCAATCCGTTGCGATGTGCTTCAGGTTGGGGATATCCAGCAGAAAGATATTCGGCTGGGTCTCTATCAGCAGGCTCTGGCGTTTGAATTCCGCAATGGTTCGGCTGGCTGTTTCCGTGGTGATGCCCAGCATGGCGCCCATGTCCTCCCGGGAAAACAGCGTGCATTCACTGCTCTGCTCGTTTGAGACCAGCCGCAGCAGCAGCCGGGCGACCCGCTGTTTCGCAGAACCCGTCGATAGTTCGGTCAACCAGGCATCCGCCTCCGTAAGGGCCTTCTGCCAGCGTTTCAAAAGCTCTTTGTGCAGCACTGGGTTGGTCTGGGAGAGTGTCTTGACCACGCTCACGGGCAGGCTGCAGGTTTCGGTTGGCTGCAATACCACCGCGTCATGTTGGTAGGGCTCTCCCAGCAGTGCCTCCATACCGGCCACATCGGTGCCGCGCAGCAGGCGCACGATGCGCTGGGTGCCGTCCGGCAGATATTGCACCAGTTTAAGGATGCCGGTCCTTATCGTATACATGCGATCGCCCGTGTCGCCTGCCCGGTAAAGCGTGGAGCCGGGCGGCAGGGCATAGAGATCGATGGGTTGATGAATAAGATCAAAATCCGGCCCCTCCAGTCCGGCAAAGAGCACGGAGTTGCGCAGCGTGCAACTCAGGCAGTCGGCCTGCCCTTCCCACGCATCCTTGTCGGATACGAACTTCATTCCAAGTCGAACTTCAGCTTGGGCAGATGCGCAAGGGACTCCCTGATCGCCTCATCCGGGTAATCGTAGTCCACCAGTTCACCCGCAAAGTAACGATCGTAGGAGGACATGTCGAAGTGTCCGTGGCCGGAGAGATTGAACAGCAAGGTCTTGGCCTCACCCGTTTCGGTGCACTTTCTGGCTTCACGCACGGCGGCCGCGATGGCATGGGTGGCTTCGGGGGCAGGGATGATGCCTTCGTGCCGGGCGAACAGCACGCCGGCTTCGAAGGTTTCCAGCTGGGGTACGGCGACTGCGTCCACGAGCCCCTCGTAATGCAGTTGACTCACAAGGGCCGAGTCACCGTGATACCGCAATCCACCCGCATGAATGCCCGGCGGAACGAAATCATGCCCCAGGGTGTACATCTTCAGAAGGGGTGTCAGGCCGATGGCATCCCCAAAATCGTAGGCATAGATTCCCTTGGTCAGGGTCGGACAGGATGTGGGCTCCACCGCCACCAGTTTCACCTCTTTTCCGGCAGCCTTGTCGGCAAAGAACGGGAAGGCGATGCCGCCGAAATTGGATCCGCCGCCGCAGGGGGCGAAGATCATGTCCGGGTAGTCCCCCACCAGCTCCAACTGCTTCTTGGCCTCTTCGCCGATCACCGTCTGGTGGAGCAGGACGTGATTCAGCACGGATCCCAGGGCATAGTTGGTATCCTCACGGCCGGCGGCCTCTTCCACCGCCTCGGAGATGGCGATTCCGAGGGACCCCGGGGAGTCCGGATGCTGCTTTAGAATGGAGCGGCCGGAATTGGTCATGTCTGTGGGGCTGGCGAACACATCGGCTCCCCAGGTTTTCATCATGGAGCGGCGATAGGGCTTCTGCTCATAGCTCACCTTCACCATGAAGACCCGGACCTCGAGCCCGAACATCTGGCCCGCCAGTGCCAGGGCGCTTCCCCACTGTCCGGCGCCCGTTTCCGTAGCCAGGCGCTTTATGCCGGCCTGCTTGTTGTAATAGGCCTGAGCCACCGCCGTATTGGGCTTGTGGGAGCCCGCGGGGCTCACCGCCTCATTCTTGTAATAGATTTTCGCGGGTGTCTTCAACGCCTGTTCCAGCCTGTGGGCCCGGTACAGGGGCGAGGGGCGCCACAATCGCAGTATTTCCCGAATCTCGTCCGGAATCTTTATCCAGCGTTCAGCGCTCATCTCCTGCTTGATCAGTTCCTCGGGAAATATGGCGGCGAGGGCCTCAGGCCCCACCGGTTTGCCGTCAGGCCCCAGCGGTGGGGCCGGGGGATTGGGCATATCCGCCATGACGTTGTACCAGTGGGTCGGCATATCGGCTTCTTTCAGCAGGATCTTGGTCTTCAACTGATGTTCTCCCGTATCCGGGGCATGCCCGGGAAATCTGTTGTATTTGCGGCTTGAGCGGCCGGTAGACAATCTTCACATATTAAGAATTGGGGGACCAGTCCGAAACCTCCCGTTGTGCAAACAGGTACTGGTATCATTGGCGCTCCTAAATCATTGAGTCCTCCAACAGATTTATCCGATGGCACTTGTCAGAATACACAATGTTCAGCTGGGTTTTGGCGGACCGCTGCTGCTGGAAGATTTGAGCCTCTCCATCGGAAAGGGTGAGCGGGTCTGTCTCCTTGGGCGCAACGGGGCGGGAAAATCCACCTTGATGAAGCTGATCGCCGGGGAACTGCAGCCCGATGAGGGGGAACTTACCATCCGGCAGGGAGCATTGATCACCCGGCTGGTCCAGGAGGTGCCCACCGGATTGGAAGGAACGGTATTCGAGGTGGTATCCGGAGGACTGGGCGCACAGGGAGAACTGGTGCGCCGCTATCATCAGCTGAGTATACAACTTGCATCCGGTCGGCAGGACGGTGTGCTTGACAGACTTGCAGATGTTCAGCACCAGCTGGAGGCGGCTGGGGGCTGGGATACGGAACAAAGGGTGGAGACCGTTATCTCACGACTCTCCCTGGATCCGGACATCCCCTTCGAATCCCTTTCCGGCGGTCTCAAGCGCAGGGTGCTGCTGGCCCGGGTCCTGGTGCAGGGACCCGATCTGCTGCTCCTCGACGAACCCACAAATCATCTGGACATAGAGTCCATCAACTGGCTCGAGGAATTTCTGCTCGGTTTCGGCGGCACGCTTCTGTTCGTCACCCATGACCGGATGTTTCTGCAGCGTCTCGCCACCCGAATCATCGAGCTGGACCGGGGGCAACTGACCGACTGGCCCGGGGACTATGCCAACTTTTTGCGCCGCAAGGAGGAGATGCTCAACGCCCGGGAGAAGGCAGAAGACCGATTCGATAAGAAAATGGCGGAGGAAGAGGTCTGGATTCGCCAGGGGATCAAGGCGCGGCGCACCCGGAACGAAGGCCGGGTCCGGGCGCTGGAGAGCATGCGGAGCGAACGAAGCCGCCGCCGGGAGCAGACCGGACAGGCGAGCATAATCCTTCAGGAGGCGGATCGCTCGGGAAAACTGGTGGTGGAGGCGGAGCACCTTGACTACGCCTGGGATGAAGAGCCGGTGATCCGGGGTTTTTCGACCACGATTCTGCGCGGGGACCGGATCGGTGTCATCGGCCCGAACGGATGCGGTAAATCCACACTGCTGAACCTGCTGCTTGGGCGATTGGAGCCGGGCTCCGGTCAGGTTCGCCTTGGAACGGGCCTGCAGATCGCCTATTTCGACCAGATGCGGGCGGTTCTGGATGATGATCTCACGGTGCAGGAGAATGTTGCCGACGGCAGTGACAAGGTGGAGATAAACGGCAGCCCGAGGCATGTGATCAGCTACCTCAGGGATTTTCTCTTCACCCCGGATCGGGCACGCCAGCCGGTAAAGTCACTTTCGGGGGGCGAGAGAAACCGGCTGCTGCTGGCCCGGCTGTTCACCCGGCCCTCGAATATTCTGGTCATGGACGAGCCCACCAACGATCTGGACATGGAGACCCTGGAGCTTCTGGAAGAGCGGCTGCTGGAGTATAAAGGCACGCTGCTGCTGGTCAGCCACGACAGGGCGTTTCTGAATAACGTCATTACCAGCACCCTTGTCTTCGAGGGCAGGGCAAGGGTGAGGGAGTATGTCGGTGACTATGACGACTGGTTGAATCAACGCACTCCCCGGGATGATCCGGCACCGTCGAGAAAACCGAAGCCTGTGGCGCAAAAAAACCGGTCGCGGACACTAAAGCTGAGTTATAAGGATCAACGGGAGCTGGATGGATTGCCGGCGCACCTCGAGGAGCTCGAGGGGGAAAAGAACGGGCTTCTGGAACAGATGGCGGATCAGGCCTTTTATCGGCGGGCCGGAAGCGGAATTGCCGCTACCCAGGAGCGGCTGAAAATTCTGGAATCTGAACTGGAACAGGCCTACCGGCGTTGGGAGGAGCTCGAATCCATGCTTGAACAGGGTCAGTCCTGACTTTGTCGAGGCTTAGTCGTTCTCCCCGCGAACCTCAACCCCGGCCAGCCCGGATTCCCCGCTGGTTACCTTCAGAATCATGGGCCGGCAGCAGACCGGGCAGTCCTCGGTATATTCCTGCAGCGGTACGGAGAGATCCACCAGAACCTCAACGGCCTCGCCGCAGCAGGGGCAGTCTACAATGGCAGGTTCAGTGTACTGTTGCATGTGGGTTGGCGTTTTTCGGAACACCAATAATCCGTCAACGTGATTAGAGGTTCCCTTCGTTTAGGGTCCTTCCGATGATGTTTCCGGCTTTTTCCCGGAATTGCCAGATTTCGGCATCGTCGATGTCCGTTGCCAGCCTGTCTATGAGAATCTGGGCCTGGTGCGTGTTCGAGCAGACGCCCCCGAGCTCCTCGAGGGTGTCGTCGTAAATCACGTCGGCGATCGGGCCGAGATGATCGGTCAGCAGCTCTTTCAATTCCTTGCCGAATTTACGGCTGCTTCTGTCGGGAGCACCTCCACCGATTGATCCGGTCCCCGCCGTATTTACAATCTCAGTCGATTCCCCGTTGAATTTCAACAGGTTCATCAGTTCGCTGGTGTCCGGTAACCGCTGGGGAGTGCCAACAGGGGACTCCTTGTCAAATCGGTAGGTTCCGCTGCTGATTTCCTTGATATGGGGGATGGCGCGATCACCCCTTCTAGGCCCGAAACTGACTGCAATGGCCCGGCCGTCCTGCAGCGTAAAAGTGGCCAGGCGGTTGCTTTCGGATCGAATGAACAGGGTCCCGGTTTCTCTTTTATCGATCAGCTCCTGCAGGATCTCCAACAGCTGGGGATAGGCGAAGTTGAGTGTCATGGCCACTGAATCAATCCGGTTGTATCTCTTTCGGTCCTTTTCCGTTCACAGTTGAACCGCCGATTCCAGGTCAACCAGGGTGCTGGTGCGCTTGAAAGTTTCCTGGATAATCATCGCGTCCGAACTCGCCCTGTGGCGGTTCAGATTCAGCTCCCCTATCACCACGTCCTTGGTGGGGTGCCAATGGATCACCTGTTCTTCCGACATCAGGGTGCGCAGGCTGTCCATCTGAAAAAGTTGCGGTACCTGGATCAGGTCGAAAAGCTTTCCCAGCCAGGAGATATCGTGACTCCACGCGTCGCTGTACACCCTTTGTCCCAGCAGAAGCTGATTGAGACTGTTACAGACGTCAATCGGTTCCCGCCCATGCTCCATCAGCAATTCCCTGGTGATCCCATGCACGGCTTCAGCCTCTTCGTCCCAAAATGTCCAATGATCCGGGGGGCTTATGATGAAGCAGTGGCTTTTCCCATCGGGCATAGCCAGTCCCACCTCTATCGGATAACTCTTACGCCCGAAACCCGATGCTTCAATATCGATTATGGTGGGTAACATCCTGACTTCCACAAACTTCTCTAACTCACATCAACCCACATCGGCTGTCTATGAAAAAACTGAACACCTTTGTGGTGGCTTACCGTGGCTCCGGCCAGGCTGAGATTATAGAGATAGCGACGTCGCCGGGGCCGATCAAGCGCGTCGGGCAACCTCTTCAGGGACCTGGTCCTTGGCGATGCGCTTCGCCAGGGTATATATCCGGCGCAATTTATCGAGCAGTTCCAGCTCCAGTCTGACCAGATTCAGATGGGTCTCTGTCTGGATGCCGATGCGCTCCGATTGATGACTGAGAAATTCGTCCGAGAGACGCCTCACGTCGTCCTTCGCCGTGATTACGTTCTCGCCGGCTTTTTCGTTCCGTTCTCCCACGGCGCTGACGACGTCCGTGATGGACTGTTGCACCTTGTCCGCGAGCCCTCCGAGCAGCATCTGGGCGTTTTCGCTGGGCTTGTCTCCCAGGTCCAGGATCTGTTTGCCGATATCGGCCAGTTCGGATTCAATGACATCCGCCAGATTTTCCAGATTGATGGTGGAACTCATCAGAGATTGAAATTCGTGGCTTTGGGAATCGGTTAGGCTTACCTGTCGAATCTCGCTGAGATAGTTCAGTATGGCATCATGCAGTATATCCACCTGGTCATCCATCTCGACCACACTGTTGCAGCCTTCCCTGTCCGCGTTTTCGATGGCCGTTTTAAGCCTTCCGAACATGTCGTTGATGATGCCGCCCATGTGGGCGATTTCGAACCGCACCTGCTGCAGGGCCATCGAGGGTATCTGTACAAGCTCCGGGTCTAGGTAGCGTGGCTTGATAATGACCTTTTCCGGCAGGGGCCTGTCGGGCACCAATCGCTCCACCAGCCGTGCAAAATAGTTGCTGAAGCCGATAAAAAGCAGGGTATTGGCGACATTGAATACCGTATGCGCATTGGCAATCTGTCTCGGTACATCCGCCGCCATTTGTGCCTTACCCGTCAGTCCCGGCGAAGCGGGCGATATCGCAATGACAAATTCGGCCAGTTGGGGGATGAACAGCACCCAGACCAGCACGCCGGCGATATTGAAGAGAACGTGCACCACCGCCGCCCTTATCGCCTCGACGGGTTTGCCGAGGGCTGCCAGGATTGCGGTTACGCAAGTGCCGATGTTTGAACCGAAGGCGAGCGCTATGCCTGCAGGGAGACTGATCAATCCCTCCGCCGCCATCACAATGGCGATACCCGTGGTTGCTGCCGATGACTGCACGAGGCCTGTGAAGACAGTACCCACCAGTATGCCCAACAAAGGGCTTTCCATTTTGACCATAAGATCCAGAAAAGGCTGGTAGCTTCGCAGCGGGGTCATGGCTTCACCCATTACACCCATACCGTAGAAAACCAGGCCCAGGCCCATGATCATCGATCCGTAGTGGCGGGTTTTATCCTGCTTGGAAGTGAACAGCATGAAAAAACCCGCGGCCACCATGACCAGCGCGTACTGGGTAACATTGAATGCCACGATCTGGGCGGTGAAGGTGCTCCCGATGTTGGCGCCCATGATCACGCCCACGGACTGGGAGAGAGACATGAATCCGGCGGAAATGAAACCCACAACCAGTACCGTGGTTACCGAGGAGGAGTTGAGGACTGCGGTGACGAAGGCGCCGGTAAGGGCACCCAAAAACCGGTTCCTGGTCAAGCGGGAAAGGACATCCTTGAGCGTGTCTCCAGCTGCCGCCTTGAGTCCGCCGGACATCTGTTCCATGCCGAACAGGAACATCGCAAGCCCGCCCAGAAGTCCCATGCAAAGCTGAAACCAATCGATCTCAGAACTCTCCTTAGCGGTTGCAGCCAGGGCCGGGAGGGCAATAAGGATAAACGCCAGACTGACGATCGGTACTAGGGTTCGGCGTTCCCGGAACAGTGACAAGCCTGTCGAGGATGTGCGTAGGTTCATTCTTGTTGATTCCCGACCAGAAACAGGTCAACAAGGATAGGTAACTTTGAAGGTCTTTTCCATAAACCCCGTTAAATCCGGGGCATTCTTATGGGCATTATGCATGTTGTCTGTGTATGGTTGCCGGTGGCTGATATAAAATGCCATGTCACCCAGATTCCCTGAATGCGGCTCATGAAAAGACCTGAACTTCTCTCACCGGCCGGAACGCTGAAAAACATGCGATATGCCCTGGCATATGGGGCGGACGCCGTCTATGCCGGTATGCCCCGCTACAGTCTGCGGGTGCGAAACAACGACTTTCTGGAACAGAACCTGCAATCAGGCATCCGGGAGGCGCATGCCCAGGGCAGGCGCTTCTATCTCGCCTGCAACCTGATGCCCCATGGGGCGAAGCTCAAAACCTTTCTTCAGGACATCGAACCGGTGGTCGCGTTCGGACCCGATGCCCTGATCATGTCCGACCCTGGTCTGATCATGCTGGTGCGGGAGCGCTGGCCGGATATAGCAGTTCATCTCTCGGTTCAGGCCAACACCGTCAACTCGGCATCAGTGCAATTTTGGCGGAAGACAGGTATCGGCAGGGTCATTCTATCGAGAGAACTCTCCCTGGATGAGATCGGAGAGATAAGGCAGGAATGCCCTGAAACCGAGCTTGAGGTCTTCGTGCACGGCGCACTCTGTATTGCCTACTCCGGGCGCTGTCTCCTCTCGGGCTATTTCAATCATCGTGATGCCAACCAGGGCAGCTGTACCAATTCGTGTCGCTGGGAATATCAGGTGGGCGAGTCGACGGGAGGGGAGGAGGAGAGCGGTGTGGCCCAGACGGGGCAATCCCGGCATCCCGCGGCGGAACAGGTCTACCTGCTGCAGGAAAAAGAACGCCCCGGGGAGTTCATGCCGATTTACGAAGATGAGATGGGCACCTATATCATGAACTCCAGGGATCTCCGGGCCGTCGAACACGTGCGGCGGCTGGTACAGATCGGCGTGGACTGCCTCAAGATCGAGGGTCGCACGAAATCCAACTACTATGCGGCCCGGACCAGCCGCGTCTATCGCCAGGCGATTGATGATGCAGTGGCAGGGGTACCCTTTCGTCCGGAGTTGATGATGGAACTGGAAGGTCTCGCCAGCCGGGGCTATACCGACGGTTTCTACCAGCGTCACGAGACCCGGGAGCTGCAAAACTACCGGGACGGATCCTCCAGGAGCTCACGCCAACAGTTCGTCGCCGAAGTCTCTGAATACGATCCCGTTTCTGGCATGTCTTTGCTCGATGTAAAGAACAAGTTCGGTGTCGGCGACCGGCTGGAACTGTTGAGCCCCGGGGGATCGGAGGAGTTTCGCCTGGATGCCATGGAAGACCTGGAGGGCGGCCCCATGCGGCAGGCACCCGGCGGCGGCTATCGTGTCCGGGTCAGACTGCCCGGGGGAAATCCCAAAATGGGCCTGATTGCGCGTTATCTTTGAATGGTATCGACTGAAAACCCCCATACCCCGCTCTGGTTATAGCGGGCGATTTTCTCCAGGGCCTGGTATTCGAAAGGGGCGTAGGGCAGGGCGAGCGCCCAGCCGCGCTCGATCAGGTAGGCGCCGAGATCCACACCCCCGTCGAAATGGCTTCGCCCCACGTAGCAGGTTGCGTTCCAGCTTTTGTCAGGGTTGGTGCTCTCCTGGAAGCAGTGAACGAAACCCTGGATCTTGAACTCCAGCGCCAGCGCGGCCCGGGAAGCGCAGCGAACCGGCCTGATGTTGGTCTGGCACTGGTTTTCGGTTGCGGGGATATGGATGCCGTACAGGTGCACGACC
This sequence comes from Chromatiales bacterium, assembly GCA_030145425.1. Taxonomy (GTDB): domain Bacteria; phylum Pseudomonadota; class Gammaproteobacteria; order Chromatiales; family Chromatiaceae; genus JAHEHQ01. The sequence goes on from JAQYVO010000269.1 coordinate 32,445, forward strand.
CTGCCCTTGATCAGCAGGCTGGCATCGTCCCGCACCAGGGCATAACTGTGCAGTTCGTGCGATTCCGCGACCGAGAGGAAGCCAAGCAGGGCTATTGGATAGAAAAGCCTCATCTGCCCATGATAGACGAGTAAACTCTTCTTGAAAGATTGTCCGATGCGGTTCGCAAGCTCACCGCATCATTCACTGTGATTCAGAACACAGATGCATAAGCTCATGATAGACGAGTAAACTCTTCTTGAAAAATTGACCGGTGCGGTTCGCAAGCCCACCATATCCGACCCTGGTATTGGCTTTGTAATTCGGTAGGATGTGGTGAGGAACGAACCGCATCGTTTCCAAAAAAAATCTGCTGATCAAGGAAGATCATCGTGACAGAATACCGAAGGAGCATGGTGAAGGTGAAGCCGGGGAGGTGCACTGGATCCGTACCCATTTTGAACTCATGGAGCATCGCATGGACCGGATGGATAAAATGCTCATCCGCCTGCTGGCTGAAAATGACAAGCCCGGCGATCGCAAACCCGAGGTCGATTAGGATGAAGTATTGCAGCAGATGTGGATCACAGGTGGAATTGGTCATACCCGAAGGTGACGATCGTCAACGTTACGTCTGCCCCGGCTGCGCCGCCATACATTATCAGAACCCCAAAATGGTAACCGGCTGTATTCCGGAGTGGGAAGGGAAGATCCTGCTTTGCCGTCGCGCCATAGAGCCGCGCCACGGCTACTGGACCTTGCCGGCAGGCTTTATGGAAAACGGCGAGGCCAGCCACGAGGGCGCGGCGAGGGAAGCCATGGAAGAGGCAAACGCGCGAGTCCGTATTACCGGACTCTATACCCTTTTTAATCTTCCCCACATCGACCAGGTTTACTCGCTGTTTCGGGCAAAGCTCATGGACTTGGATTTCAAGCCCGGTGCGGAGAGCTTGGAGGTAGCGCTTTTTTCCGGGAATGAAATACCCTGGGATGATCTGGCCTTTCAGGTGGTGCGCGAAACGCTCAAGTTCTACTTCGAGGATCAGAAAACCGACGAATTTATTGTCCGCTCAGGCACCATAGACCGGTCCCGCGAACACCCCCTCGGGTATCGCATCACCCTGTTGTGACCGGGCTTCCTCTGTGGTGCTAATCCGAATGCAGCGTCCCCTTGACGAAGGGAATGTAGTGAGGGTGCCAGAAGCGTGATCTGACGAAGGTATCGCAGTCCACTTCCGACAGATCAGTGCGCCCGGCAACACCGTCCTTAAGGGCACAGTGGATCACCCGCGATGCCACCCGTATGCTGACTTCCTGCAGTTCATTGACAGGAGGGTAGATGAGCCCCGATGCCAGATGCTGGGCAGCTGTGTATTCGGCAAGGGCGTAAGCCGACTCCAATACCATGTTGTCGGTTATCTCGCTGGCCTCGCAAAGGATTGCGCCCAGTCCAAGCCCCGGGAAAATGAAGGCGTTGTTGCCCTGCCCTATGGGGTAGGTTTGATCTTCGTAGATTACGTCATCAAAGGGACTGCCGGTGGCCACGATCGCGCGTCCCTCTGACCACTCAAGCACGTCTTCCGGCAGTGCCTCGGAGGCTGAAGTCGGATTGGAAAGGGGGAATACCATGGGATTTGCGGTGTTTCTCGCCATGGCGTTCACCACCGGCTGGTTGAACGTGCCGGTCTGACCGCTGAGCCCCAGCAGTACTGTAGCCGAAGCGTTCTCGATGACTTCCAGCAGATTGGGAGCCTGGCCTTCGAAGCGCCAGTCCTTAATGCTGTCTCTGGTGTGCACGAAATCCATCTTATAGTTGTCCATCCCCCGGTCGTCCAGGAGCAGGCCTTTGGAATCGAGGACATACACCCGCGAATGGGCCTCGTCCCTGTCCAGCCCTTCTCTCATTAGACCTTCGACGATGGCCTTTGCCACACCGATGCCGCCCGCACCGGCTCCGAACACCACGATGCGTTGATCCGTTATGGTTTCGTTGTTCATGCGACAGGCAGAAAGCACACCGGCCAGAGCCACCGCACCGGTACCCTGGATATCGTCGTTGAAGCAGGGAATCTCGTGGCGGTAGCGCTCCAGCACGGTAAATGCGACATCTTTTGCCAGGTCTTCCCACTGGATGATGGCCTTTGGCCAGCGTTTTTTGCTGGAGGTGACAAACTTGTCGAGGAACTCCAGGTACTGCTTGCCACGCAGACGTCTCTGACGGACACCCAGATAATAGGGATCGTTGATCAGATCGAGCCGGTTGGTTCCCACATCGAGCTTGACCGGCATGGTATGGAACGGGCTGACACCGCCGCCGGCAGTATAGATGGCCAGCTTGCCGATAGTGATCGCCAGGCCGCCGTAGCCTTGGTCGCCCAGGCCCAGTATCGCTGAAGAATCCGTGGCGACTATCATTCTCACGTCGTTCCAGGGGTAGTTGGAAATCACCTGGTCTGCCCGGTCGATGTTGATGACCGAGAAGGAGAGGCCCCGGGGATTCTGGTAACGGCTGCTGTATTCCTTCACCGCCTCGCCCACGGTGGGCGTGTAGACAATTGGCAGCATTTCTTCCAGGTGTTTGACCAGCAGGGCGTAGAAAACGATCTCCGCCCGCTCCTGCAGGGAGCGGAGATACTGATACTTGGCCAGGGGGCTGGGTTCCCGCTGATAGCCTTGGTACACGCGCTCCACCTGCTGCTCCAGGGTGTTTATCTGAGGGGGAAGCAGTCCGTCCAGACCCAACGCGATGCGCTCTTCTTGGGTAAACGCGGTGCCCTTGTTGGTCAGGACCAGGCGAATGAGTGCGATCCCTTCCAGGAAGACCTCCATGTACTCGCGTCCGGGTGATTCCTCTTTGATATCGAAATATGGGCTGATAGGCGGCATGGCGTGTGGCTGAAAAGCCCTCCAGATCCGGGTTGTCTTGAAAAGTTACGGAAAGATACAGCAAAGCCCCCGGGGTGTCAGGTCCGGGGTGGAAATATTACCGATTAATAACTGATTGAAAATCGTCGGGATCGGGATCCCCGGCAACACCGCCTCAAACTTTTTCGATGATCAGTGCGACTCCCTGACCCACACCGACGCACAGGGTACAGAGTGCGTAACGGCCTCCGGAGCGCTTCAGCTGATACATGGCGGTGGTTACAAGCCGGGCACCACTCATGCCGAGGGGGTGTCCCAGGGCAATGGCGCCCCCATTGGGGTTGACCTGGGGGGCATCGTCCGGAAGGCCCAGTCCTCTGAGAACCGCCAATGCCTGGGCCGCAAAGGCCTCATTCAGTTCTATGAGATCAATCTCTTCAAGAGTTATCCCGGTCATCTGCAGCAGTTTTCTGGTGGCGGGGACGGGGCCGACGCCCATGATCCGGGGCTCTACGCCGGCGGCCGCTCCAGCGACGATCCTGGCTACAGGTGTCAGTCCGTGGCGCTCCCCGGCTTCCAGCGAACCCAGCAGCAAGGCGCAGGCCCCGTCGTTTACCCCCGAGGCATTGCCGGCGGTCACGGTGCCGTTTTCACGGAAAGGCGTTTTCAGGCCCGCCAGTTGTTCCAGGGTAGTGTCGGGGCGTGGATGCTCGTCCCGGTCGACCAGGCTCGATTCGCGTCCGGCACGGGGGGGGATTATTACCGGCGCAATCTCTTCATCGAAACGGCCGGCTTCCATAGCCAGGGCGGTGCGCTGTTGACTACGCAGGGCGAAAGTGTCCTGGTCTTCCCTGGATACGCCAAATTGTGCCGCCACATTTTCAGCGGTCTCGGGCATGGAATCGATTCCGTACCCTTTTTTAAAAAGCCGGTTTACAAAGCGCCAGCCGATGGTGGTGTCGTATATCTCCGCATTGCGTGAAAAGGCACTCGTGGCCTTGGGCATCACAAAGGGCGCCCTCGACATGGACTCCACCCCGCCCGCCACCATCAGTTCTGTTTCACCGGCCTTGATGGACCTGGCGGCCATAATCACGGCATCCATCCCGGAGGCACAGAGCCGGTTGACCGTCGTGCCGGGTACGTTGACGGGGAGCCCCGCCAGCAGGGACGACATGCGCGCGACATTGCGGTTGTCCTCCCCCGCCTGGTTGGCGCAGCCGAGGATCACATCGTCCATTGCCTCCCAGTCCACACCGGGATTTCTGGTCATCAGCGTTCGCAGCGGTATTGCGCCAAGGTCATCGGTACGGACCGACGACAGCGCGCCGCCGAAACGGCCGATGGGGGTGCGTACGGCATCGAAGATGTAGGCGTCTTTCATGACTGTTGTGTATTCCAGGTTCGTTTGTGTTTCTCGGTTGTTGTCCGTGCAGCTGCTCCGCAGACCCCTTCTCCCTGAGGGAGAAGGCGGGGATGAGGGGGTAATACAACCGGTTCTTCCCCCCTGTAGGGCCGAATTCATTCGGCCAACAGCCGGTTGATTCAACTCAAGCATCGGTCGAATGAATTCGACCCTACATTATTCCCTCACCCCAACACCCACCCTGGAGAGACGGAGTTGTAAGTCCCTGCCGGTATCCTCTTTAGCCGCTACGCCCCAGAAAGCATTGACCACTTTCCACAATCCGTCGCAGCAGCAGGGAAGGGCGATAGCGATCCAAGCCATAGGCATGCTGCAGATTCTCCAGTACCTTCAGAACGCGTCCCGGTCCGATTCTGTCGGCCCAGGCCAGGGGTCCCAGGGGGTAGTTCACACCCTGTTGCATCGCGATGTCCACGGCGGCGGCATCACATACCCGGTACAGCACCGCGTCGGCCCCCTCGTTTGCCAGCATGCAGACAGTACGCATCACCGACATGCCGGGTGCATCGGTGATCACCGAAACCTCTTTCCCGGCGGCCTCAAAAAGACCGATGGCCGCCTGCAGCGCGCCCTCGGATGCGCCGGCTGCCGGTGTCAGCGCGATTCGGGTCGCCTGCCGGTAATCAAGGGCAAGGTCGAACAACAGGGTGTTTGAGTTCCCGCTGTCGGCTGCTCTTCGGGTCGCGGTCCTTCCATCCGTAAGGGCAATTCTGACGTCGCCCAATATGAAAGCGGCTTCTTCTCCTGCTTTACGGGTTACCTGGATTCCTGCTTCTTCCCACAAGGGAATTAAGGCTTCCATAATCCCCAGTTCACCTTCTGCCAGGATGGCGGTGGGTGGGGTTCCAGGTCCGGCGCTGGAAGGCCGGATTTTCTCGGTGGAAGCGCTGTAATCGTAGAATCCGCGCCCGGTCTTGCGTCCCAGCAAACCGCCGTCCACCAGCTCCTTCTGGATCAGGGAGGGGAGAAAACGGGGATCCATGTGGAAGGCGGAAAACACGGAACAGGTCACCGCGTAATTGACGTCATTGCCGATCAGGTCCATCAGTTCGAAAGGCCCCATTCGAAAGCCGCCGCAATCCCGCATGACGGCATCCAGCGTCGGGACGTCGGCTGCGCCCTCTTCCAGTAGCCGCAGGGCCTCGGCATAGAAGGGGCGGGCCACACGGTTGACGATGAAACCCGGCGTGGATCTGGCATGCACGGGATTCTTTCCCCACATAACAGCTGTCTCGTATACCGCCTCCGCCGCCTCCCTGGATGTTTCGACACCCGATACCACCTCCACCAGTTTCATGATCGGCGCGGGGTTGAAAAAGTGCATGCCCACCAGGTTGGCCGGCCGTGACAAAGCAGAGGCAATCGCGGTTATCGAAAGAGAGGAGGTATTAGTCGTCAGCAAGGTATTTTCGCCGCAGACAGACTCAAGTTTTTTGAACAGCGACTGTTTCACCCCAAGGTCCTCGACAATCGCCTCGAACACCAGACGGGCATCACCGAACTCTTCAATCAGTTCCACGGGATGCAATCTCGACAACAGCTTTTCGAGTTCCCGGTCTGTGATCTTCCCACGGAAAAGCTGGCGTTCCAGCCCTGCACGGATATCTTCAACCGACTTTTTCGCGGCCCCCGGTCGGGTATCGTATATCAGGGTCCAGTGGCCGGCCGTTGCCGCCACTTGTGCTACACCGGTACCCATGGTGCCGGCGCCCACGATGGCCACGGTATCGGCCGCAGATAATACTCTTTCCATCAGGATCCCTTGAACTCGGGTGACCGCTTTTCCATGAATGCGGCGACGCCCTCGCGGTAATCCCCGGAGTGCCCGGCAGTTCGTTGGTAATCAGATTCCAGTTCCAGCTGCTGTCGAAGCTCGTTGACGGCTGAGGCGTTGATCGCCTTTTTGGTCAATCCCAGGCCCAGGGTTGGCTGGGTGGAGAGGTGTGTCGCCAAGGCTGTTGCCTGATCCATCAGTTCATCATCTTCCACCATCTGCCAGATCAGGCCCCAGTGCTCGGCCTGCTCGGCGGTTATTCTGCCGCTCAACATCGTCATACCCATGGCTCTCGCACGCCCCACCAGGCGCGGGAGGGTCCAGGTGCCGCCGCTGTCGGGCACCAGGCCGATCTTCGAAAAACCCTGGATGAAGCTCGCGGAGCGGGCGGCCAACACGATATCGCAGGCCAGCGCGATGTTGGCGCCTGCCCCCGCCGCCACCCCGTTAACCGCACAGACCACCGGCTTTTCCAGCTCCGTGATGGAGCGGATCAGGGGGTTGTAGTTGTCTCTGACCGAGGCCCCGAGATCCGGCGCGTCACTGTCCGGTGCGACGGTGCGGTCGCTGAGGTCCTGGCCGGCGCAAAAGCCCCTGCCGGTGCCTGTCAGCAGCAGACAACGGATGGACGGATCCTCCCAGACCTGCCCCATGGCATGGCGTACCTCTGCATGCATCGCATCGTTGAAGCTGTTGAGGCTTTCGGGCCGTTTCAGGGTCAATACGGCGACGGCGTCCCTGGATTCAAAGCTGATGTTTTCGAAGATCATGGATGTTTTCCGTTATCTCGAAGGCTGGGGTAAGCGTAGGTCATTCTGTTGTGGGGGATACCTTGCTGCGGACCTGTCCGTGGCAAGACTAAGGGATTGCAGGCCGATTGTTAATCCTCGTTCACCGTAAGTTCCGAAAACCATATTGTTAAAAGTGTTACAAAAAATCAAATCATTGTTAGTATTGTGTATCAAGTTAAGATGCAATCCTTCGGAGGGACAGGGATGCGCTTGCAGAGTTTCGCTCAAGGTGCCTGGTTTTCCGGTAATGGCCGGGGGGCCGTGCTTTCCCATGCGATCACCGGTGAAACCGTTGCGGAGATCTCCAGTGAAGGTCTGGATTTCTCCGGTATGGCGGCATACGCCAGAACCGTTGGTGGGCCGGCGCTCCGGGGCATGACTTTCCATCAGCGGGCCCTGCTCCTGAAGGAACTGGCCTTGCACCTGAAAGGGCATGAGGATGCGTTCTATGCCATTTCACGGGCGACCGGTGCGACTCGAAAAGATTCGGACATAGACATCGCGGGGGGAATTGCCACCCTGTTTTCCTATTCCGGCAGGGGCAGACGAGAGCTGCCAAACGACACGATTCATATCGAAGGGCCGCCGGAAGTGTTATCGAAACAGGGTACCTTTGTCGGCCAGCATATCCATGTTCCCCTGAAGGGCGTGGCCGTCCATATCAATGCCTTCAACTTCCCTGTGTGGGGCATGCTGGAAAAGCTGGCGCCTACCCTGCTGGCGGGAATGCCTGCCATCGTCAAGCCCGCGAGTCAGACGGCTTATCTTACGGAGGCCGTATTTCGAAGCATCATCGATTCAGGAATATTGCCGGAGGGCGCTGTGCAGTTGATATGCGGTGGTGTCGGTGATCTGCTGGACCACTTGGATTGCCAGGATGCCGTGACCTTTACCGGTTCCTCCCGTGTTGGTCTTGCCCTGCGAAGCCACCCGAATATTCTGAGCCGGTCCATTAGATTCACCATGGAAGCGGATTCTCTCAATGCCTCCGTTCTCGGCCCCGATGCCGAACCCGGGTCCCCGGAGTTTGATCTCTACGTGGCCGAGGTGGCACGGGAGATGACCGTCAAATGCGGTCAGAAGTGCACGGCGATCCGACGTGCCATCGTACCCCGCGGCGTGGCAAAAGCCGTGATCGATGCCCTCCGCGTTCGTCTTTCCCGGGAGGTGGTGGGGGACCCGGGGACAAAAGGAGTCACCATGGGTGCCCTCGCCAGCCACTCACAGCTTCAAGAGGTAGTGGGACGGGTAAGGGAGTTAAATCGAAATTGTGAGATGGTGCATGGCAGTGTGGACGGGCTGGATGCCGCAGAGGACAGGGGGGCATTCATGGAACCCGTGCTGCTGTACTGCGACGAGCCCCTGGCAAACAGCGAGGTCCATGATATTGAGGCATTTGGCCCGGTGTGTACGGTGGTTCCCTACAAGGACAGCGACGAAGCGGTGCTGTTGTCTCAGATGGGGCAGGGCAGCCTGGTCAGTTCCGTTTTCACCCGGGACGATGAATTTGCAAGGCTGATGGTGCTCGAAACGGGAGGCTGGCATGGTCGCATGCTGATCGTCAACCGTGATTGCGCAGATGAATCGACAGGACATGGGTCGCCCCTGCCCAATCTGATCCATGGCGGTCCAGGCCGGGCCGGAGGCGGGGAAGAACTGGGAGGCATTCGAGGTGTGCTCCACTATATGCAGCGCGTTGCCCTGCAGGGTTCACCTACGACCCTCTCTCATGTGACGGGCAAGTGGATAGCGGGATCGAAACAACAACGGGATGACGTCCACCCCTTTCGCAAACATCTGGAAGCGCTGCGGATCGGCGACAGCTTGGTGACTGAAAGCCGCACCATCTCCATGGAAGACCTGGAACACTTTGCGGAGTTCAGCGGCGATCGTTTCTATGCCCATATGGATGAGGACGCGGCCAAGGCAAATCCCTTCTTCGACGGCAGGGTGGTGCACGGCTATTTCATCGTTTCCGCGGCGGCGGGACTGTTTGTCGATCCTTCGCCCGGTCCGGTGCTGGCGAATTACGGACTCGAGAATCTGCGTTTCCATACGCCCCTCTATCCCGGGGATTCAATTCGGGTCCAGTTTACCTGCAAACAGAAGATACCCCGTGAAACCGAGGATTACGGCGAAGTCCGTTGGGACTGCCAGGTCTTCAATCAAAAAGATGAACTGGTGGCCGGGTACGATGTATTGACCCTGGTAGCCAAACGCGGTGCCGATGCGGCATGAACCATCAGCAAGGCGTAGCCTGGATGGAACGAATGGGAATTCAGGCAACTTCCCGCATGACACATACACCCCGGATTACGCTGACGTTTCATCCGGGCTACGATTGTTGAAAAGAGAGTTTCTCAGGAGAATGGATTATGGCATCGAATGAAAAGCTGGCCGAAAAGATGGAGTTCCCGCCGGATACGCCCCAGCCCAATATCTATCCTTTGAGCTGGGTACGCAAGACACAAAAGATGGAGGAGATCTGGGCCTCGTCCCAGCGGGAGCAATGGGACCCGGCAAAACTTTCCTGGGACACCTTCGATCCCTCCCGCTACAGCTGGGAAGAGCGGGAGTCCATAGCCTACTGGTGGACCCTGCTTTCGGTTTTCGACGCCTCGGCCCCGCCTGTGTTCGCGCAGGCCCTGATCAAGACTTACGAAGATCATGAAGAGGATCCGGTGAGACGCTGTTTTTTTTCGGTCACCCGCGACGAGCAGAACCATGAACAGATGTGCGGGCTTGCCATCACCCGGCTGCTCGATCATCCGGATGCCCTGACCTATGCGCCGAAAACCGATCTGGGCATGAAGCTGCAGCGAAACGTCAGGTGGCTCTACTACAATGGGGCCAGATACTGGGAGGGCTACAAAAAGGCAGTGCCCAAGTACAACCTTTCGGTACTGTTCAGTTCCTTCCTGATGGGTGAGATCGCGGCAGCCACCATTTTTCACCAGATGGCAAAAGGCTGTGAAGAGATCGTATTCCAGGAGGCGTTCCGTCTTATAGGCCGCGACGAAGGCCGTCACATGGCCATCTGCATGGCACTCATGGAGCGGGACTATCCCGATCTCACGGACCAGGACAAGGATACAATCACAAAACAGATCCGTGCTGGCTACCTCTTTCTGTCCGCCGTATTGTTCGAGCCCCCGGTGGAATTCTGGGATCTGCCCGAGGACTTCATCCCGGTACAGCAGCAGGCAGAGGCAGTGGCCAGGGCCGCAGGATTTGGCATACCCAGTCGTGAAACGAAACTCGAGAACTGGCGTAATGCGATGTTGAATCTCAAGGGCATCCTGGATCGATACGATACGCCCTTCCCGGCGATTCCCGAAGTTGGCATCAGCGGCAAAGAGATCCTGGATGTGGAAATGGATGAGATAATACCGGTCTTCTGAGAGGTCGTGAGCGCATATGGAAACGAGCAGGATCAGACTCTATCCCTCCGGGTACGAAGTGGAGTGCAAGACCGGAGAGACCGTGCTTTCGGCGCTGGAGCAGGCGGGTTACGCGCTGCCCAATAACTGCAGGGCCGGTGCCTGCGGGGAATGCAAGATCAAGGTGCGCAGCGGCACTTTCGATCAGGGGATGGTACTGGACATGGCGCTGTCCGCGGAGGACCGGGCGGAAGGCTACGGGCTGATGTGCATGGCCAAACCCACGGCCGGGGTTCTGGAGATCGAATGGGGCACCGACGATGCCCAGCCGAAACTGTTCCCCCCCCGGGAGGCCGTGTCCTTCGTGGTCGTGGATCTTTTAAAGCGCACGTCGCGGATACTGGAATTGCGGCTGTGCCCGTTGGGGAATCCGCTGCGCTACTGGCCCGGGCAATATGTGATACTCGGCGACAGCGAAAACGAGATACCGCCCCGTGCCTATTCGATTGCCAATGCGCCCGGAATGGACGGGGAGATCATGCTCCAGGTGAGCCGGGTGGATGACGGCACCACCAGTCAGTGGGTCCATGATCATCTGCAGGTCGGCGACAGGGTCAAGTTATCCGGCCCCTACGGGACTTTCATAGGGGATCCCAGTGCGGAAACACCGGTGCTCTGTCTTGCCGCAGGATCGGGTCTCGCACCGATTATGGCCCTGGCCGAGGCAGCGCTGGCCCGAGGATTTCGGCAACCCGTGACCCTGCTGTTTTCGGCGCCCGGGGAATCGGATGTCTATGAGCGGGGCAGGCTGGCCCTGTGGCAGGCGCGTTACCGGAATTTTCGATTTGTCACGACATTGACCCGTGAAAATAGCGGAGATTACCAGGGGCGCATCACGGAAATCCTGCCCGGAATCTTCCCTGACCTGACCGAGTACAGCATTTACATTGCCGGAAGCACAGCGTTCGTGGAGGACTGTATCGACACTGTAAAAGGCCTGGGCGCCAGGGAATCGCTGTTGCACACGGAAGGTTTCCACCGGCAGCAGTCCCCTGAATCCCCGCCGGCAGGCAGGTTGATGACATAACCTGAGTGGGTATTAGTTTTTTCCGACAAAACGCATTCCATCTGTCAGCAAAACTGTAGGGTCGAATTCATTCGACCGATGGCTGAGTTGAATCAACAGGTTGTTGGCCGAATGAATTCGGCCCTACAGTGGTGATCTATCCCCTTGATATGAGGAATAGTTCTCAGAAAACCGGTGCCGGCAGCGCTGCTCGATGTCGGCAAAACGGCCGTCGCGATTCTCCCCGCCCAGCTGAATGAATCTTTCCGATTCGCTCAATATTGCTCGGTAAAGGAAACCACAAAGACGGCGGGCCCGGGTGCCTGCCCATGCATCGGGCAACAAAGGCACCGGCAGATCGGG
>JAQYVO010000312.1 GCA_030145425.1 Chromatiales bacterium
AGTATCCGAATCAATGAGCAATACCGTATTTGCTTTGTTTGGGGTGAATCCGGTCCCGGAGATGTCGAAGTAACTGATTATCACTAGAGGTGTAATTATGGTGCGTATTCCAACAAATCGAGAACCAACCCACCCGGGCGACATGCTATTGGCTGAATTTCTTGAGCCCATGGGAATTACTCAACGGGAATTGGCCGATGCAATTCATGTTCCTTACCAAAGGGTCAATGAAATCATAAATCAGAAAAGGGGCATTACTCCAAGTACAGCATTACGCCTGGCAAAATTCTTCGGGGTGTCTGAAGACTTCTGGTTAAGTTTGCAGTTGCGTTGTGATCTATACAAAGCCAGAAAAACAGAGGAAAAAGATATTAAAGCAATAAGGCCTGTTCGGAACGTAAGAAAATTCGCCTGACAAAAAGCACAAGCAATCCTTCTGCCGCTCGGGCCGGACGGCCAGCCTATTGGTCCCGAGGCGCTGGCCGGGCAGATGTTTGGTATCGATGTGCGGGTTTACATGGTAAACGTGAGCTACCAGCAGAAAACCTTCCGGCGCACCATGATGCACACCTGCCAAAGATGGCCCAGGGATAAAAGAACGCTACCTGTCACTTTTTCTGATTCCTTTTCTCCCGGAAACGGGGCTTTAGCCCCGTTATAGGTGGGACTAAAGTCTCACCTCCAAACCAATTCAGGTTTAAGTAAGAGCTATTAGCATCCGGCCCCTTGTAAGTGGGTTACATGGGTAGTGACTTCCTATTACAATGTCCACGGAAACTCTGGTCAATTAGTCATTCCGGATGAAGCGTAGCGGAGATCCGGAATGACATGAAATGACATATCAGAGTTTCCCTGGATGTCTGATCCGGTTCCCGGGCTGACGTTTCGTTTCTGCTTTGATATGAATGGATGAATACTATGAAATCAGTAATGCGTTTCTTCGGTGTCTTGCTTGCATCGGCAGTTTTTCTGGGCGGCTGTGCCAATTTAGGCACCCTGTCGAAGGGCGGTGCCGACATGGCGCAAGTCCCGATAACAGAAACCCCCACTGGCAAGACCTATCCGGGCAAGTTTATCTGGCATGATCTGCTGACACCGGATCCCATCCTGGCCGGGAAGTTTTACGAGGAGCTGTTTGGCTGGCAGATTGAATACCAGGGACAGTACGCGGTAGTGAGCCATGGCGGCAAACGTATTGCAGGAATCCTGCAGGTGGACCCGGCAGAGGGGCGCAGCAGGGAAGGAGTCTGGGTGCCCTCGGTGTCGGTGGCCGATGTGGATGCCGCGGCCAGCCGGGTAGAGGCCAATGGCGGAAAGATATTGAAAGGCCCGATTGATATGGATAAACGCGGCCGGGCTGTCCTGATCCGTGATTCACAACGGGCAGCCCTGGTGTTGCTCAGTGCAAAGGGAGGTGATCCAGCCGATGCCGAGGCAGCGATCGGTGACTGGCTGTGGGATGAAATCTGGACCAACGACCCGGATAAAACCGGGGCATTCTATCGATCCGTGCTGGGATATGACGAGATGGTTTTGGGAGACAAATATGAAGTCTTCGTGCACAAGGGAGAATGGCGTGCAGGTATACGTCATGTGGGGGATGACAAGGAGTACATGCTCTGGATGCCGGTTATCCGGGTTGCAGATCCTGAGGCGATTGCGCAGCGCGTGAGTGAATTAGGCGGTGTCGTATGGGTTGCACCGGATGAGGCACCGAGGAACGGTGATACCGCATTGATTGGTGATGCTACCGGCGCATTGTTGTTGATACAACGATGGCCTCCGCAGAATTCCACGGGGGGACTTTGATCATGAATCAATCTATCAGGCCATTTGTGATTCTTCTGGCACTCTCCGCTGTCCTGCTCCTGACAGGCTGTAGTGGCTCTGGCGGTAGCTATAGTTCAGTTCATTACGGTGTCTATAGTGGCTACGGATATCCGTACTACGGTCGTGGTGATAACAATTATTACTACTACAACAAGAACAACAGGCCGAATCGACCCAATAGGCCGGACCGTCCTGATCGGCCCATCAGGCCGGATCGACCAAGCACTCAACCTATACAAAGACCAGCGGGTGGTATGGGCCGTCCCGCCATGTCGAGAGGTGGTGGTGGCTTTGGCGGTGGTGGCCGTGGTGGTGGCGGTCGTGGTCGTCGCTAGGTCCGGGTGGGCCCAGGTTTAATACAAGCGGCTGGATCCTTCTTTTCTAACGTGTACTTACGTAGGTTGGTGCTGAGCTTGCGAAGCCCAACAATCGAACCCTGCTTATGTTTCCATGTTGGGCTTCGCAAGCTCAGCGCCAACCTACCTCTTTTTTGATCAGGTGCTGCCCAGAAGGTTCTCGATCTTTCCGAGTAACCGTTTGAGATCGATCGGTTTGGTATCGTAGTCATCGCAACCGGCCGCGCGTGCCTTTTTCTCGTCGCCCGCCATGGCGTGTGCAGTCAGCGCAATAACCGGGATACCCTGCGTGGCAGGGTCTGCCTTGATCTGGCGGGTGGCCTCCCAGCCGTCCATGACCGGCAGGCTGAGATCCATAAGAATGATATCCGGCTTGCTGGAGGACGCCATGTCGACACCGGCCTGGCCATCAATTGCGATGACAATCTCGAAACCCTTGCGCTCCAGCCTGCGTGTCAGCATGTCGCGGTTCATTTCATTGTCTTCAACCAGTAATATTTTACTCATCGTACTGTCCATTGTTTAAAGCCATGTAGCCCGGATAGAGCGTAGCGAAATCCGGGGAGGCGATGCAAGAACTTTCCCGGATTTCGCTACGCTCTATCCGGGCTACGAATTGATGTTGCATGCGGCAACGGCCTCGCTCACGCGTTCCAGTAATTCTTCACGGGTGTAGGCGTTCTTCTCAAGCACTTCCTCGACCTTTCCAGCCAACCTGTCACGGTCGTCTGCAGTCAGGTCCTTGGCGGTAATAACAATGACCGGTATCTGTTGCCATTCCGGCCGTGCACGCAACTCGGCCAGAAAACCGAAGCCGTCCATCACCGGCATCATCAGGTCCAGCAGGATCAGCCGGGGCTGAAAATTGGCCATAATATCCAGCGCTTCCTGACCGTTGCCGGCCTCGGATACTGCCCAGTTGGCCTGTTC
>JAQYVO010000020.1 GCA_030145425.1 Chromatiales bacterium
TCATTCGCTGCAAGAGTTAGCGGACGCCGGCGCGAATTCGATTCGTACCTGGGGTGCCGACAACATCGATGATCTTCTTGACGAGGCACATTCCCTCGGACTGTCGGTAACGGTCGGCATCTGGCTCGGCCACGAACGACACGGTTTTGATTACAACGACAAGGCTCAGGTCGCCGAGCAACTGGAAAAGGCTCGTCAGGCTGTTCTCCGGTACAAAGATCATCCTGCGGTTTTGCTTTGGGGTGTCGGCAACGAAATGGAGGGCTTTGAGTCGGGTGATGATCCGCTTATCTGGTCAGCCGTAAATGATGTAGCGGCGTTGATCAAAGAGCTTGATCCTCACCACCCAACAATGACCGTCACGGCCGAATTGGGTGGCGGACGCATTGAAAGCCTGCACAAGCATAGCCCGGCCATTGATATTCACGGCATCAATTCCTACGGCGGGGCGCCGTCATTGGCCGAGCGACTGCGCGCTGGAGGTGCGACGAAACCCTACGTTGTCACGGAGTTTGGCCCGCCGGGTTCCTGGGAGGTTGCCAAGACGTCGTGGGGCGCACCGATAGAGCTGACCAGCACCGAAAAGGCGGCTGCGTACCGACGCGCTTATTCGCATGCGGTGGCGAATGAGTCGGGCAAGGCGCTCGGTGCCTACGCATTTACGTGGGGCTTCAAGATGGAAGCTACCGCAACCTGGTTTGGCATGTTCCTCGCAGATGGATCCAGGCTCGCTGCCGTTGATGCGATGACCGAGTTATGGTCGGGTAGTCCACCAGGCAACCTCGCGCCGACCGTCAAACCCTTAGCGATCGGCGGGGAATCCGAAGTGGACCCCGGCGACGTCATTAGTGCCCGCGCTGTCGTCGCAGACCCGGAAGGTGGTCCGATAACGGTGAAGTGGTTCTTGCGACCCGAGTCTGGCGACTATCTCACGGGCGGCGATTTTCGCGCCAATCTTCCAGACATTGAAAACGCCATCCTCGACGGCGGCCTGGACGGTGCACGTGTTCGAATGCCCGCAGATCCCGGACCCTATCGCTTGTTTCTGTACGTCTACGACGAGGCTGGCAATGCAGCGACGGCGAACATACCACTTTTGGTGAAGGGCGAAGTGCGGACGCGGATGCCCGTGTCCGTCTACGAAGACAGTTTCGAGGCGATGCCCTGGGCCCCCTCTGGATGGATGGGATCGACTGAGTCGTTGACGCTGGATGGCGGCTTTACTGATAACCCACATCAGGGTACAGCCAGCATAAGGATGCGTTTCGAAGGCAAGGTTGGTTGGGTCGGCGTTGCCTGGCAGAACCCCCCGAATAACTGGGGTGATATGGAAGGGGGCTTTGACCTGACCGGAGCTACAGAACTGGAGCTTTGGGCCCGCGGAGAATATGGTGGCGAGAAGATAAGTATTGGTGTCGGACTACTCGGGACGGATACGGCGAACCCCGATTCGGCCAAGACGAAAGTCGATAACATTGTGCTGACACGGGAGTGGCAGCGATACGGTGTTCCGCTGAAA
>JAQYVO010000033.1 GCA_030145425.1 Chromatiales bacterium
CGAAATGCGTCGTCCGTTCGAGGTGTTCATCAACTCGAAGAACATGGACCACTTCCAGTGGATTGTGGCGTTGACCCGGATCATCTCCGCAGTTTTTCGCAAGGGTGGGGATCTCTCTTTTCTCGTTGAGGAACTGCGATCTGTGTTCGATCCGGCGGGAGGCTATTTCAAGAAAGGCGGAAAATACATGCCGTCACTCGTCGCCGAGATCGGTGACGTCATCCACTGCCACCTGGTCATGATAGGCATGCTGGAACAAGAGGGTCCGGACGAGAATCAGAAAAAGCTGATTGCCGAAAAACGTGCGGAGTTCGAGAAGTCCATCGATTTGAATGATGATCAGCACGACTCGGAGTTTCCCGACGGTGCCCAACTGTGCAAGAAATGCAACACCAAGGCCATGATCCAGATGGACGGCTGCATGACCTGCCTGAATTGTGGGGAGTCGAAGTGCTCGTGACGAGTTGAAGTCGTCGCTGCCGGATGCCCCTATGAATCATCCCCTTTCTGCTGCCAGACCGATACGCGTGTGCCGACCAGGCTGGCGACGAGGATCGCAAGGTAAAACTGTCCGACAAGCCCCTCCATGTAGGTCAGGAAACGCGCCAGTGGCAATGCCGGGGTAATATCACCGAATCCCATGGTGGTCAGTGATATAAAACTGAAATATATCAGGGAATCCACATTGGCAGATGTTCCCGTTTCGGGTAGCCCCTTGAAAGAGCCGGGAGCGATATTTTCGATCAGCAGGTATAGCATCGCCCAGATCATTCCCAGTAGCAGGTAGATGCAGATGGCACCCACAATAGAGTTGCCGTCGATACGTCCCGAAAAAATGACCTGCTGGACAGCCACCCAACAGGTCAATACGAAAAAAACCAGCATTATGAGGATGTGGAGGACTGATAGACCGCTCTCATCCAGCCAATACCCGACCAGTGTAACCAAGATGATTCCCAGCACCAGTCCGATGCCACTGCGAAAAAAACTCCTTTTGCCTTTGATACTCCAGACGCCCGAGGCCAGGGTCAATACAAAAATCGCCAGCAGGATTCTTTCACCGATATCGCCGAAGTACTGATCGAGTATGGCGCTGAACAGCAGCAGCAATATAATCGCAATGGTGAGGTAGATGAAGTTGTCTCGTGGAACGATGTGTTTGCTCATAGTTTCTCTTTGATATCAGTGGCTGCTGGCTAACTAATCTACGCCAGTGCCTCTCCTAAACCGAGCCAGCGTTCATCTCCGGTGAAAATCACGTCCAGCATGAGCCTTGGGTGAACATGCTTTACGGCTTCATACATCCGGTTTCGAACCGCGTCAAATTCATCGATTCGTCTGGCTTCGTTGTCCCGTGGTACAAGCACATGAACCTGCAGATAGAGAAAGCGTCCAACCGGCAGCATGCGTACGAAGATTCTGTCTCTGTCCTCCGGATCGAGAGTGCCCTCAACCAGCTCCCGGATATGCACTTGCATCTCCGGATCAGGTGCCGCAAACAGGACTTCGCGCAGATTGTCACCCAGGGTCTTCAGGGGTACGGGCAGCAGTAGAGCGACCATGGTAATTACCAGCAGTGGATCGATGAAAGGCACCCAGTCTGCGTATGCGCTTCCCTGGAGAAGGAAGGCAATAACGAAGGCAACGGCCACACCGGAACTTAACACGCCGTCAACGAGCCAGTTGCGCGCATCTACAGCGAGGATAGGCGAGCCTGCCTGCTTCGATGCACGGCGTTGCACCCAGGCCATCGCCAGGCAACCGGAGGCAGCCAGCACGCCATAGATCACCGCAGATCCCGCATTCAGCGGTCGTCCGCCATCGAGCAGGGCAATGACAGCCGCAGCGGCGGCAAAAGTCGCAATCGCCAGGATCAACAGGATGCGAACCACATTGAGTAAGGGTTCGAAGTGGGCAAAACCGAAATGGAACCGGTCAGTGTAGGGCGTCTGTACCAGCCTGCTGACACGTTGTGCCACGAAGGTCATTAACAGGGAGATGAATGAGTATATGCCGTCCAGCAATATCGCAGCGGACTCGGCGACGTAGGCAAACCCGAGGCCCAGCAACGCCATGAACAGATAGAGCCACGCGGACCGGCGTAACGCACCGGACTCTATCTCCTGCTCTTGAGACTGGGAATTGCTTGACATATTGATACTCCAGGCTCGTCAGATTGTGGTTGGCGAATGTATCCTAAAATGGCAAAATCTTTACGTTTTACCGGGAGATCAAATCCCCGCAGAGAAATCATAATAGAGGAAAGAACTGATCAACCCGGACGCCGTTATAATGAGCACGGCGCCGAGCAAGTTCTTGAACAGTTCCCGGTTACCCAGGGTGAAGACGAGAAACAGCTTCATGAAGGTGTTGGCCGTGGCGCCAAGAACCACGTTGAAGGCGGCCCAATCCACGGAGATCAGACCTGCCTGCTGGGCATCGCTGACGGAAAACGCGATGGCGTCGGCATCCGTCAGACCGCTGACCAGCGCCACCAGCGGCAGCCAGGCATCCCCCAGGTAGGTGATGGCAAGGCGCGTCAGCATCAGAATGCTGGCGAATACCAGGGCGAACGTGAATGCAGACTTCAGGCTGAACGGGTTGCTCAACGTCAGGGTCTGGCTCTCTTTCGACTTCTCGTGGGGACGGAAAAAGTAGAATGCGGCTACCGCAATACCGGTTGCCGCCATGACCAGGATGGGTACGGCCATTCTCATCATCATCTGCTGATTCACCACCGCTATCTGCAGCAGGAGCCGGGGGAACATGATAGTTGATGCCAGGATGATGGCGATGGCGAAGTCCCGGTTCAGGGCGGGCGTCTCCCGGCTTCGTTTGGCAAAACTCAGGGTGGTCACAGTGCTGGATGCCAAACCGCCGACCAGGCCCGTTAACCCGATACCTGCACTGCTGCCGAAGATCTTGACCAGCACATAACCCACGAAGCTGATGAACGACACCAGAATCACGATAATCCAGACCTTATACGGCTGAAGTGCCGACATCATCACCGTCAGGATGGGCAGGCCAATTTCCGCCCTGATGTCCGTTCCGGCCGGCACCCGTTCCAGATCCTTGTTGTCATAGATCCCATCAATTCGTTTCGCAGTGGCTTTTTCAATCTCAATGGTTCCCAGCGACTTGCCCGAATCCTCGTAGATCCTTACCATCTCGCCCTTGTCATGGTCCTGGGGAAACTCAAGGTTGATGGACACATTTTTTGCCGGTTGGTCAATTGATGCCAGTTTGCCGAACGGCAGGGTCAGATACCCGTCAAGGGACTGTTGGGGCAGTATGGGCAGAACGATGAATGTGATAATGAGAAGTTTCAGTGCCGCTTCCAGCTCGAAGTGTTTGACCCGTTGCCGGAAGGCCTGCAGCTTGTTGTTCTGAGACAGAATGGATAAGGTCACTATGGCCAACGCCACGGCAACAACCATCGCATTCATCATGACGAGGACGCCCAGGAAGAAGGTCAGAATCGCCGCGGCTTCGGTGGTGATTCCGGTATCCTTAACCTTGTCTTTTCCGTAATCCGCCCAGTAACCGGAAAAAAGCAGTGTCAGAAATCCCAGAAAGCCGGCAATAACCAACCAGTAGGTATCAAATTGTGCAGAGGCAAAGGCGCTGACGCCGCCCAGCAGGGCAAACAGCACGAAATCCCTGAGTCCGGCATGGGGATTGGTATTGCCGGCCATCTCCCTTTCCAACCCGATCAGGAACCCCAGCAGCGCGGTAACGCCGAATTTCAGGAAGACGTCTATCAGGTCCTGATTGCCTATGGTTTCCATGCTTTCCCCATTCTGATGTGTTCTCTCCGGCTTATTGTAGATTAAGAGTAATCTAGGGCCTGTTAACAGTCCCTAACTTACATATTGGGGTAATTGGGGCCCCCTCCCCCTTCGGGCGGCACCCAGTGGATGTTCTGTGTGGGATCCTTGATGTCGCAGGTCTTGCAGTGGAGGCAGTTTGCCGCATTGATCTGAAGGAGAGGTTCGCTGCCCGGTTCTTCGATGATCTCGTAGACACCTGCGGGACAGTAGCGCTGCTCGGGCGCGTCATAGGTTTTGAGATTCAGGCTGATTGGCTTGTCCGTATCAAGAAGCTTGAGGTGCACCGGCTGGTCTTCCTCATGGGCAGTATTGGAGAGATAAACAGAGGAGAGCCGGTCGAAACTAATCACCCCATCCGGTTTGCCATACCCGATTGGCTGAAACTCCGAAGCCGGTTTCAACTGGGTATGATCCTCCTTGTTGTCTTTCAGGGTAACCGGGATTTTCCCCCCGAATATATTCTGGTCGATAAAGTTGAACGCGCCGCCGAGAAAGGTCTTGTACTTGTGCAGCGCGGGACCGAAGTTGCGGGAGGTGTAGAGTTCTTCGTACAGCCAGGACTTACTGATTACCTCTTTGAACTCTGTCAGATCCCTGCCCCCCTCGCCGCCGACCGCCAGTGCCGCCGCAACGGTTTCCGCGGCAAGCATCCCGGACTTCATGGCCATGTGGATTCCCTTTATCTTGGCAAAGTTCAGGGTGCCGGCATCACAGCCTGCCAGCAGACCGCCCGGCAAAGACATCCTGGGAAGGGAGTTGAGCCCTCCCTTGGTGATTGCCCGGGCGCCGTAGGCCACCCTTCTACCCCCTTCCAGATGGCGTTTGATCACAGGATGGTGTTTGAAGCGTTGAAACTCCTCGAAGGGACTGACATATGGGTTGGAGTAACTCAAGTCCACGGTCATGCCCACCACCAGCTGATTGTTTTCCAGATGGTAGAGAAATGAACCACCGGCTGCATTGCCCTCCAGCGGCCAGCCTGCGCCATGGACAACCAATCCCGCTTCGTGAATGGCGGGATCGGTATCCCAAAGCTCTTTGATTCCCAGTGCATAATGCTGGGGGCTGCAGCCTTCATCCAGCTTGAACCGATCGATAAGCTCTTTGCCAAGATGGCCGCGGGACCCTTCCGCAAAAATTGTGTACTTGCCCAGCAGTTCCATGCCTGGTTCGAATCCGTCCTTTTGGTTGCCGTCCTTGTCCAGGCCCATGTCTCCCGTAACGACACCGGCTACGCTGCCGTCTTCACGATAGACGATTTCCGATGCGGGAAATCCGGGAAAGATCTCCACACCCAGGGCCTCGGCCTGCTCCGCCATCCAGCGGCACAGGCTGCCCAGGCTGATGACATAGTTACCCTTGTTGTGCATGGTCCGGGGTATCAGGGCATCAGGTATCCTGGAGGCCTTTTCCGGACTCCTGAACAGATAGACTTCATCACGGGTCACCGGCGCATTGAGTGGGGCACCCTGGGCTTTCCAGTCCGGGAGCAGCTCATCCAGGGCCCGCGTCTCCATCACGGCGCCGGAGAGTATATGGGCACCGATCTCTGAACCCTTCTCCATGACACAGACACTGATCTCTTCAGAGTTCTGCTGGGCCAGTTGCATCAAACGTATTGCCGCCGAGAGTCCGGCCGGACCCCCTCCGACCACTACCACGTCATATTCCATGCTTTCTCGTTCCACTGGCTATCTCCTGGGTATTTCTGGTGATGCACTCAAATCCCGGTCATTCGCTGCCGCAATTCTATCAGAATCAGACAAGCGGCCGCCTCTATCGCGCGGAAGCTCATATACCACCCATGCAGATGTATTTCAGCTCCATGTACTCTTCGATGCCGTATTTAGAACCCTCCCGTCCCAGACCGGATTCCTTGACGCCGCCGAACGGGGCGACTTCCGTGGATACGATGCCTTCGTTGCATCCGACCATGCCGTACTCGAGTGCCTCCGAGACGCGCCAGCAGCGACCGACATCCCGGGAATAGAAGTAGGACGCCAGGCCGAATTCTGTATCGTTGGCCATACGGATCGCCTCCTCCTCGCTGGAAAAGCGGAACAGCGGTGAAACCGGACCGAAGGTCTCTTCGTGTGTGACTTTCATATCCGTGGTGATATCCACCAGTATGGTCGGCTCATAATAGGTGCCTCCCAGATCCGAGGCCTTGCCCCCGGTGACGATGCGGGCGCCTTTTTTTACCGCGTCATCGACATGATCCTGTACTTTCCCGAGGCCCGCCTTGTTGATCAAGGGCCCCTGGGTAACGTCCTCTTGGGCGCCATCACCCAGTTTTAACCCGCCCACGGCGGCAGCCAGTTTCTCCGCAAAGGCATCGTAAACCCCATCCTGAACCAGGAAACGGTTGGCGCATACACAGGTCTGGCCGGTATTGCGGTACTTGGATGCCATGGCACCGGCGACGGCGGCATCCAGATCGGCATCGTCGAACACGATAAAAGGTGCATTGCCTCCCAGCTCCAGGGAGAGCTTCTTCATGGTGTCTGCACAGTTTTTCATCAGGATCTTGCCGGTGGCCGTCGATCCGGTGAAAGAGAGTTTCCTGACGATCGGGTTGGTACATAATTCGTCGCCGACCTTGGCCCCCTGAGAGGAAGTCACCACGGAGAACACTCCCGCGGGCACACCGGCACGCTCCGCCAGCTCCGCGAGCGCCAATGCTGCCAGGGGCGTGTCTTCGGCGGGTTTCAGAATCATCGGACACCCGGCCGCCAGGGCCGGTCCCAGTTTGCGTGTCACCATGGCAATCGGAAAATTCCATGGCGTGATGGCCGCACAGACACCCACGGGCTGCTTGATCACGGCAATGCGTCGATCCGTGAATCCCGCGGGTATCATGTCGCCGTAGGTGCGCTTTGCCTCTTCACCGAACCACTCGATAAATGAAGCGCCATAGGCGACCTCACCCCGGGCCTCGACAATGGGCTTGCCGCATTCGGCGGTGATGATCTGTGCCAGGTCTTCCTGATTCTGCATTATGAGGTCGAAGAAACGGCGTAAAACCACCGCCCGCTCTTTTGCAGTTTTTCCACGCCACCCCGGCCAGGCCCTGTTTGCCGCTTCGATGGCCTGGCGGGTCTCACCCTGCCCCATATCGGGTACCGAGGCGATCACCTCACCGGTCGCCGGGTTCCTTACATCAAAGCGTGTCTCGCTCCCTGCTTCCACCCAACTACCGTCGATGTAGGCGCTTGCCTTCCAGAGGCTCTGATCTTTGAGTTTCATGGTTTTCCTTTCATTAGCGTTACTGGGTATTAAACCCTATGTCGTTCAGGGCCAATAGTGGCATCCGTTTGTGAACTGGTGTAGTTTCATTCCACCCACGGCCGGGCAGCATCGAACACGGCCTGCTCAACAATAACAGGAGAGATGAGGATATGAACAAGAAAAAAACCCTGGGTCTAAGGAGGTCAAATCTGATAAAGGGGATAGGCGCATTCGCCCTTTCCCTGCTATTCAGCACAGGCGCTTCCGCCGAATGCGAGGACCGAGGCAACCTTGATACGCGTTATTGCGACGACAACGGAGATCTGGTGGCGGATCCGCCCACAGATCCCGCCCAATGGTTGGATCCGGATACCCTGATCTTCTCTTACACACCCGTCGAAGATCCATCCGTCTACGAGAACGTTTTCACCGAGTTCATGGACTATCTGGAGAAGAAGACCGGCAAGCGCGTAAAGTGGTATGGAGCGGATTCCTACGCCTCTCAGGTCGAGGCGATGCGCTCCGGCCGCCTGCATATCGCGGGCATCTCGACTGGGCCTACGGTATTCGCCGTCAATCTTGCCGGCTATGTACCCTTTGCCATCATGGGCAAAGATGACGGTCGGTTTGGCTACAAGCTGCAGTTGATAACCCACAAGGATACGGACATTAAAAAAGTGTCTGACCTCAAGGGCCGCAATGTTGCCCATGTCACCCCCTCGTCCAACTCGGGCAATCAGGCGCCCCGCGCCCTGTTCAAGTCCCAGGGTGTGGTGCCGGACAAGGATTACGAAGTTAAATACTCCGGTAAGCACGACAACTCAATCATGGGCGTAGCCAACAAGGACTACGAAGCTGCCCCCGTGGCCTCCAGCGTGCTCGACCGGATGGTTGAAAAGGGTGTGGTCGACAGGGGCGACCTGAGAGTCATCTGGGAATCCAAGCTGTTTCCCACAACCTCCTATGGGGTTGTATACAATCTCAAGCCCGAACTGCAGGAGCAGATTCGTGATGCGTTTCTGACCTTCGACTGGAAAGGCACGGGCCTGGACGAGGAATTCGGAAGCAAGTCCGACCGCTTTATCCCTATCACGTTCAAGGAACACTGGATCGATATTCGCACCATTCAGGAAGTGAACGGCACCATATACAGCGAGGAGGCCCTGCAGGCCCTCAAGGTCAAAAAGAAAAAGAAGAAGAAAAAATAATCTTCATCGGTACTATGTCGCCGTCCCTTTCAGGGGCGGCTTTTTTTCCCGCAAGAAGGATCTGGCATGCTGAAGATTGAGGCCTTGTCAAAGTCGTACACGGCTGGCATCCCTGCCCTGGACAACGTCAGCTTCGAAGTGGCCGAACCCCAGGTGGTGGCGATCATCGGTCCGTCCGGGGCGGGCAAAAGCACCCTGATCCGTTGTATCAACCGTCTGGTGGAACCCTCGTCGGGCAGCGCCATTCTCAACGGGGAGAACGTCACCACCCTCAATTCGGCTGGATTGAGAAAGGCACGGCGCCGCATGGGCATGATATTCCAGGAGTACAATCTGGTTGAGCGCCTGACCGTAATGGAAAACGTGCTTTCGGGACGGCTCGGCTACGTTTCGTTCTGGCGGGCATGGCGCCGCAACTATCCCGCGGAGGACATCTCCCACGCTTTCAACCTGCTCGAGCGTGTCGGCCTCACGGGCTTCCAGGACCAGCGCGCTGATGCCCTGTCCGGCGGGCAGCGGCAACGGGTGGGTATTGCCCGTGCACTGATGCAGAAACCGGACCTGCTGCTCGTGGATGAGCCGACGGCGAGCCTCGACCCGAAAACCTCCCGGCAGGTGATGCGTATCCTGGTGGAACTGGCCCATGAACTGAATACACCGACGCTTTTGAATATTCACGACGTACCCCTGGCGAAGAGTTTTGCCGACAGGGTGCTCGGCATGCAGGACGGCAAACTCATTTTCGACGGCACCCCGGACGAACTCACAGAGGATGCGCTAACTTTCATCTATGGCGAGGAGGACTGGAGTCCCGAGGCCACCGCGGGCAGCCCTGAACCGGAAGAAGGCATCAGTTCACCCGAAAAGGCTACCGCCGTTTGAACAATCCGGTACAACCCATTCGCTGGCGGCCGCCGGCGATGATAGAAAACCCGCTGTTGCGCCACGGCCTGCTGGTGCTGGCAGTCATGTATCTGGCCTGGTCCCTGGGTTCGCTGGAGATCGACTGGGGACGAACCGCACAGGGCGCGGATCGGGCCGGACGTATCTTCAGCCGTATGTTTCCGCCGGACTTCAGTCGGTGGAGCCTGCTGTTGAAAGGGGTGACAGAAAGCGTTGAGATGGCCCTGGCCGCCAGTTTCATCGGCATGATACTGGCGATACCCCTCGGCCTGTGCGCGGCGTCCAACATCGCCCCGAAACCGGTGTATCTGGTTGCCCGGGGCATCCTGGTGCTGACCCGAACCTTTCACGAGGTGATCATCGCCATCCTGTTCGTGAAGATCTTCGGCTTCGGACCCCTGGCCGGCGTGCTGACCCTGGTGGTCGCATCGATCAGTTTTATCGGCAAGATGCTGGCCGAAGATATCGAAAACATGGGAAACCGGCAGATGGAGGCGATTCGCGCCACCGGTGCCAGCTTTCCCAAGGTGCTGATCTACGGAGTCATGCCCCAGATACTGCCCCGCTACCTTGGGGTCTCCATCTACCGGCTGGATGCAAACATCCGTCACTCCACCGTCGTGGGCATAGTGGGTGCGGGCGGCATCGGGCAGACACTCTCTGCCAGCTTCTCCCGTTACGACTACGATTTCAGCCTCGCCATCCTGCTGACTATCATAGGCCTGGTGTTTCTGGGTGAGTTCTTCAGCAACTGGGTCAGGGGCCGCCTGCGATGACAGACGGAACGGCAGAGGCCGGCTATCCCGATATCTGGAAGCGGTTCTCGCCACGGCAGACCCTGGTGCGTTACCTGTGGTTCCTGGGGATTGTCTTTGTCGCCGTCTGGTCGGTGCGTCATCTCGACATTCCCTGGTTCTATTTCCTCGATGCCCACGTTCAGGTTGCCGATCTCGCGGTGCGCATGATTCCGCCGGACTGGAGCTATTTCGATGTCATCGCCCAGCCGCTGATAGAGACCATCCATATCGCGACACTCGGGACCATCGTCACCTTCTTTATCGCCTTTCCATTGGCGTTTCTGGCGGCGCGCAACACCACACCCAACCTGGCGACCTGGTTTATCGGGCGTTTCATCCTGGTGGCCTCCAGATCCGTCAACACGGTGGTCTGGGCACTGCTGTTCGTGGCCATATTCGGGCCCGGTCCCGTGGCCGGGATCTGGGCGGTGGCTTTCAGGTCCATCGGCTTCATGGGCAAGCTCATCGCAGAGGCCATCGAGGAGATCGATGAGGGTCCGGTGGAGGCCATAGCATCGACCGGTGCGTCCCGGCTCAAGGTGTTGCTGGTCGGTGTGCTGCCCCAGGTGCTCCCGGTAATATACGGTACGAGCATCTACCGCTGGGATATCAACATCAGGGAATCGACGGTCCTGGGTTTCGTCGGCGCCGGGGGCATCGGCATTCAGCTGTATGCCTCCATCAATCAGTTTGCCTGGGATGAGGTCTCGCTGATGCTGCTGACCATCTTCGGTGTGGTCGTCATCAGTGAATACGTTTCCGCGATTGTGCGCCAGAAGATAACCTGAACTCGTGCCTTGTCCTTGGATATGAGAGTCTACGATCTGCACACGCATTCGACCGCTTCCGATGGTGTCCTGGCACCCTCAGCCCTGATAAGGCGGGCAAAAAACCGGAGCGTGGATACGCTGGCGCTGACGGATCACGATACGGTCGGCGGCATTGCCGAAGCCAGACCGGCTGCGGCGGCAGAAAGCATTCGGCTCGTTGCAGGGGTCGAGATCTCAGTCAGCTGGCAGGAACATCTGATTCATGTCATCGGTCTTGGCATCGATGAGACTGACAATGGCCTGCTCCGGGGATTGGACAGTCTCAGGCACAGACGCGACGATCGGGCCGAGCAGATGGCCGTGCGGTTGAAAAAGGCCAGCATTCCCTCAGCTTTGGAAGGCGCCAGGCGTTATCAAACCACGGATATCCTCAGCCGCACCCACTTCGCCCGCTACCTGGTGGAGATCGGTAGGGTTGATTCCGTCGATGAGGCATTCAAACAGTTTCTGAACGCCGGCACCCCGGGACATGTTCCCATGCAGTGGGCGACATTGGCTGAAGCCATCATCTGGATTACCGATGCCGGAGGTCACGCGGTCGTCGCACATCCCGGGCGTTACAAAATAGACGAGACCTTGCTTTATCGGTTCCTGGAGGCATTTGTCGAGTCCGGCGGCATCGGCATAGAGGTTGTCTGCTCGAACCTGAAACCGGATCAGATAAACCGGTTCGCCGGTATCGCGCGCAAGTATGGTTTGAAGGCTTCAGCAGGATCGGATTTTCACAGTCCAAGGTCAAATCGGGAGTTGGGAAGATTGGCACCCCTACCTGAGAATGTTGTACCTGTCTGGCAGGATCGTGACTGGTAGTTGTTCGGCCTGGTATTCTCATTATTGGTTCCCCCCATGATCAAGTGGGTAGATTACCGTTGTAGGGCCGAATTCATTCGGCCAATAGCTGGTTGATTCAATTCAAGCATTGGTCGAATGAATTCGACCCTACAGTTTTGCTGACAGATGGAATACGTTTTGGTCGAAAATGTTGATTTACCCACTCAATCAGGGGAAGAACCTCATTATCAATATCACAAAACTATTTGTCATGGCGATTAACCAGATAAATTCCCACCGCAACCAGTACCATCGCCAACAGCAGGCCGGCTGTCAGGGGCTCATCGAGGATCCACCAGCCTGCCAACACGCCGAAGAGTGGTGCGAGAAAGCTGAAAGAGGCCAGTCTGGCAGCCGGATAATGCCGAATCAGCCAGAACCAGGCCAGGTAAGTTATCGAAGCGATCCAAACGGTTTGATACAGCAGGCTTGCTATAGCCACGAACGTCAGTTTGACAATTCCCGGCTCGCCCAGTGCCAGCGAACCCAGCGGCAATACCACAGCCGATACTGATAACTGATATAGCAGGGTCCTGCTCGGGGCTATTTGCGCAAGCGGGCCGGCCTTGATGAGTACCGTCGTCGCGCCCCAAAAAATTGCCGCGATGACAAGCATGGAATCACCGATCAACATCTGCCTCGAGGGAAACGTGAAGGACTCCCCAAAGGCCACCAGGATGCCGAGAAACGAGCAACCCAGGCCCAGAAACTGAATCGTTCCCAGTTTTTCACCCGGAACGAACAGTTGCATTCCGATCGCCACCACAAAAGGTGAAAGGTAAAGGAAGATAATGGCGCGGGACGCGTGGGTAAACTCAAGCCCCCAGTAAATCAGCATGAATTCAAAGGCAAACAACAAGCCTGCGGCTACACCCCACCAGAGCGTTCCATCAAACACTATCAGAGGTTTTCTGCGCAAAACCACCCAAAGTCCGACGAGAACGGTGGCACCGATGGAGCGCAGGGCAGACTGCATCACGGGAGAGATATCGGCTGCCGCGAGTTTGATAGCAACCTGTTGCCCACCCCAGCTCACGCAAAGGATCATCAAAGCGGAGATCGCCAGGCCATCGAGGTGGGTTTTAGGTTCCATTACTCAAAGGGCTCCTCCCCAGATTGAGCGGGTAAATCAACATTTTCGACAAACCCCATTCCATCTGTTAGCAGAACCGCGCGTAATAGGGGACAGACCACGGTTTTCATTGCCAAGTTGCTGCTGCCCAATTTTTTCTGTTCTTTTTTGTAATAACTCTGGAAACCGTGGTCTGTCCCCTATTAATCCTAATCTGGAAACCGTGGTCTGTCCCCTATTAATCCTCAATGACCTTCCTGAGCCCCTCTTCGGTGAGACTGCGGAGCGTCACGTGCTGATCGCGAGCCAACTGCCTTGCTTTCATCAGGATACTGTCTGATATTTCTATGGTTGTTTTCATGTCCCCATGATAACCGAACTCAATAGGGGACAGACCACGGTTTTTCTGCTAATTTTGGGAAAAAATGTCTGATCAAGGATGATCTCGAAATGCCAAGACGGCCACGTATTACCCTCGCTGGTGTACCGCTCCACTTGATCCAACGTGGCAACAATCGCCAAGCCTGTTTCTTTTCCGACGATGATTACAGGGCTTATCTCAACTGGTTACAGGAATATGCGGAAAAATGTAGTTGTGCGATCCATGCCTACGTTCTTATGACCAATCATGTCCACCTGCTTATTACGCCTCGAACGTCAGGCGGAGTAGGTGATCTGATGAAGCATCTGGGACAGCGCTACGTCCAATACATCAATCGTACCTATCGTCGTAGTGGCACCCTATGGGAGGGCCGTTTTCGTTCTTGCCTGACCCAGGAAGAAGACTATGTCCTTGCCTGTTATCGCTACATTGAGCTAAATCCAGTACGTGGGAACATGGTTGGGCATCCGGCAGAGTATCTCTGGTCGAGTTACCGTACTAATGCACAGGGTGAGCCTTCTGCACTGCTGACGCATCACCCGATATACACCGCTTTGAGTAAAGACGAGAAGGCACGACAAGCCGTATACCGCGAACTGTTCCGATACCAGCTTGATCCTGGGATGATCGATGAGATTCGCGTTGCTACGAACAGCAACTATGCTTTGGGCAGTCAAAAATTCCAGGCGCAAGCTGCTGTCATGCTAGGGCGGCGAGTGACGCCAGGCAAATCGGGGCGACCGATAAAGAGGAATGAGTTGGAATCAAAGGACTTGTTCGGCAAGGGTTGACGGACCAAAACCGTGGTCTGTCCCCTATTATTCTACCTTTTCGCCAACTTCTTGACGAAACTTGACTTGTCAGGTTTCTTTGACGATATTACTGAAATGCAAAATATTAAAATCAGTTCTAAAGTTGACGAGGCTGTCTGGAAAGATCTAAAAGCTTTGGCCAGAGAAAGCCACCAGAACGTATCCGGGTTACTAACCGAAGCGATCAGCGAATACGTGAGACGAAAGCGTGTCCGCCCTGTCGTGCTCAATCACCTGGATGCCTCGATGGATCAGAACGACAAACTAGGCAAATTGCTTGCCCGTTGATTCGGTACAGTTTCTAACCCACGACGAATTGCTCGAGATTCACGCGAGACTAATCGGGAGATTTGGCGGTCAAACGGGAATCAGAGATCTCGGCCTCCTGGACAGCGCTCTTTTCAGACCGCAGACCGGATACTATGAGGATCTCGCGGAAATGGGCTCTGCCCTGTTCGAATCACTCATCATGAATCATCCCTTTGTCGATGGAAACAAGCGCATCGCCTTTTTCGCTACAGATGTTTTCTTGCGCTTGAATGGCTTCAAGCTCGAGGTAACCGCCGATGAAGCGCACCCGTTTTTGATCGGCCTGCTCAAAGCCGGCGAATGCAACTACGACAATCTGCTTCCCTGGGTCAGACGATCCATCCGCAAACTGTAGAATCTTGGGGTTCACGAATAATGCTTAAAAGGGGACGGAGGGAATAAATTTAAATCCCT
This sequence comes from Chromatiales bacterium, assembly GCA_030145425.1. GTDB lineage: Bacteria > Pseudomonadota > Gammaproteobacteria > Chromatiales > Chromatiaceae > JAHEHQ01. Next base: position 14,620 of record JAQYVO010000033.1, read on the forward strand.
CCGTCCCCTTTTTATACCCCAAGTCCTGTTCTGCGAGTACCTGGCTTACTCTCCGACCACGGATTACCCTCGTTGTTTCTTAGAAAACCGTGGTCTGTCCCCTATTGCTGTTGCCTATTGCTGTTGAGCTAAATCCAGTACGTGGGAACATGGTTGAGCATCCGGCAGAGTATCTCTGGTCGAGTTACCGTACTAATGCACAGGGTGAGCCTTCTACACTGCTGACGCATCACCCGATATACAGCGCTTTGAGTAAAGACGAGAAGGCACGACAAGCCGTATACCGCGAACTGTTCCGATACCAGCTTGATCCTGGGATGATCGATGAGATTCGCGTTGCTACGAACAGCAACTATGCTTTGGGCAGTCCAAAATTC
>JAQYVO010000035.1 GCA_030145425.1 Chromatiales bacterium
GAAGCGAAAATCACTGGGGGCGAATCAAATCAGTTTATCGAACGAGGCGATTAAATGGGCAGGAAAGCCCATTTGACGGCAAGGCCGCCCGCAGGGGGCGAGGCAGGACGCCGAGCATCAATAGTGGACCTATTTAACGAGTTCGATAAACTGAGTTGATCGTCATCCAGGGATTTGCAGCCAAACAGTGTTAAGTCCGACAGCCTCCTGGATAAGGGAGAGAAACCATGGGGCAATTCGCTCAGGTCAACGGCATTCGCCTGCACTACCTCGATCATCAGGGCAGCGGCCCAACGCTGGTGCTGATGCCGGGCCTGACGGCGAACGCCAACTCATTCGACGGGCTTATCGCGAACGGCCTGACCCGGACCCATCGGGTATTGGCCCTCGACCTCAGAGGCCGGGGTCTGAGCGACAAACCGGCATCCGGCTACAGCCTTTCGGAGCACGCCGAGGACGTCATCGGTCTGCTGGATACGCTTGAAATCGACCAGGTGATCATGGGCGGACACTCCTTCGGGGGGTTGATGAGTTTCTTTCTGGCTTCTGTATATCCTGACCGGGTAAGCAGGCTGGTGGTAATGGATGCCGCCGGGGCCATGCACCCTGACACCCGGGCCATGATCCAGCCCTCCATCGACAGGCTTGGCAAGGCCATCCCTTCTTGGGAGGATTATCTGGCTTTCGTGAAAATGTGGCCGTTTTTTAGGGACTGGTGGGATCCGGCCATCGAGAGCTATTTCCAGGCGGACATAAAAACGCTTGATGGAGGCATAGTAATCCCAAGGTCCCGGCCGGAGGCCATCATCGAGGCGGTGGACAACGTCCTTGCCGAGGAGTGGTTCGAACACCTGTCGCAAATCACCCAGCCCACCCTGTTATTGAACGCCCTGGGTTCGTTCGGGCTGCCGGGTGCCCCTCCCCTGCTCCCCCGGGAACAGGCCATGGAAACCGTAAACGCCCTGGCAGACTGCCGGTATGCGGAGATACCGGGCAACCACATCACCATGCTGTACGGCGCGGGAGCGGGGAAGATCGTCGAGGAAATTGTTCGATTTTCCTCTTGAGCTACAAAATCTTCCACAACCCTGCCCGGTTTTCCTGTCTAAAGGGAAGGAGTACCATAGTAACCATCTAAAAATTGAAGAGGTGTCAGAAAATGACAATGGCGTTCGAAACAGTCATCCGGGACCAGGTTAAGGTCACACCCGAAGCCGCGCAACAGTTATTGCAACTGGTGGCGGCCGAAGACGACATCACGGGCGTGCGGATATTCATCCACGGCGGCGGCTGCGGCGGCATGAACTACGGCGTCACCTTCGTCGAGCAGCCCAATGAGATCGACTGCGTATTGGAACAGGGCGACCTCAAACTCTACGTCGATCCCGTGGCGTTGAGCTTTCTTGATGGCCTGGAGGTCGATTTCCAGACCGAGGGGCTTAACCGCAGCCTGGTATTTCGCAACGCATTCCAGAGCGTCGGCGGCGCGGGGACCTGCGGGACCTGCGGGGCCGCAGGTGGCGGTGGCGGAGGCTGCGCCTAAACCAATATTGGTGCGACGTGCGCTGCTGATTACCTCGCCCCAGAGTTACCGGCTGACGGCCTATCTGGAGGCAGCGGCTGGTCTGGGGGTTGAACTGGTCGTCGCCTCCAACGGAAAACATTCTCTCACCCGGGAAGTCGCCCAGGGTATATTCATCGATCCCGAGGATCCTTCCGCTGCCGTCGCCGGTATCGCCGCGGCAGCGGCAGACAAACCGTTCTCCGCCATCGTGGCAACCGATGATGCCACCGTGGAACTCGCGGCCAGAATTGCCGGGGATCTGGGGCTGTCATTTAATTCCATCGAGTCCGCGAGACTCAGCAGGCGCAAGGACCTGGCGAGACAAAGACTCAGGTCCGAGGGAGTGCCCGTACCGGATTACTGGTGCCTTGACCTGGACCGGGCCCTGCCGCCACAGCTCGAAGACCTGCCATATCCCCTGGTTCTGAAACCGGTCAGCCTTTCCGCCAGCCGCGGCGTGATTCGGGTGGACTCCGCTGAGGAGGCCTTCTCGGCCATCGACACCATCCGGCGCATCACGGCATCCCTGATCGATGAACAGGAACGCCTGACCGTTCTGGCCGAATCCTATATTCCCGGCATGGAGGTGGCCTTCGAGGGTCTCCTGATCGGGGGAGAACTGCAAAGGCTGGCGCTGTTCGACAAACCTGACCCCCTGACCGGCCCCTATTTCGAAGAGACCTACTACATAACCCCGTCACGCCTGCCCGCGGAGACCCAGACCAGAATAACCTCAATCGTGTCCCAGGCCTGCGCCGCCTATGGCCTGAATCAAGGGCCGGTGCACGCGGAACTGCGGCTTAATGACGCAGGGATGTGGATCCTGGAGGTCGCGGCCCGCACCATTGGCGGTGAATGCAGCAGGATGCTCGATGCGGTGCTTGACCGTCCCCTGGAAGCCTACATTCTGGCAGCCTCGCTGGGCACACCTGTGCCCGCGAAACACAAGCCGGGCGCCAGCGGCGTGCTGATGATCCCCGTACCCGCGGCCGGCGTGTTGCGGCGGGTGGAGGGAGAGGCGGAGGCGGCACGGACAGCCGGCATTACGGGACTGCGAATCACCGTAGAGCCGGGCCACGTGCTGGAGCGGCTCCCGGAGGCATCCGGCTATCTGGGTTTCATCTATGCCGCGGGGGACACCCCTGCCCAGGTTGAGGCATCATTGCGACAGGCCCATGCAAAGCTGCGTTTCAGGATCGACCCCCTGTTTCTACCGGAAACCGGTATGGATAATTCACCGGGGAAAAAGAACCGCAGGCAGTAACCGACCAGTCCCCTTCGAAACTGAAGTGGAGTAACATACCCGCACTTGCGGGAAGTGTGACCTCTATATCGAAGGCAATACAGCTCATGAACAGAATCATCCATACCCTTGGCCTGTCCCTTCTGCTTGCCACTTCAGTTTCAATTGCCGATACATCTGCATCGGATGACGAGTGGCAGTTTGCCCTGTCGCCCATGTTCCTCTGGGGCATGAGCATGAAGGGTGACTCCCAGATCGGGCCCGTGGACGTACCGCTCGATCTTGAATTTACAGACGATGTTCTCTCCAATCTTGACGCTGTGTTTACGGTGCATTTCGAGGCCAGGAAAAAGGACTGGACGCTGTTTTCCGAGGTTCAGTATGTGGATCTTGAGCCTACGACGAAGATATCGGGCACACCGGTGACAGTTGACGTGACCTTCAAGAACACGATGGTGGAACTGGGTGCCGCACGCCGCGTGGCACAGTTCGAGAAAACCGACCTGGAGCTCTTGTTCGGTGCCCGCTACACCAAGCAGCAAAACCACACAAAAGCGCTGAACGGCACAACACTGGTAGATGTGAAAGAGGACTGGTGGGACGGTTTCGTCGGTGGTCGCGTCACAACCCGGATATCGGACAATTGGAAGTTCGAAGGACGCGGCGACATCGGGGCGGGCGGATCCGACCTGGTTTGGAATCTAGCCGGCTTCTTCGATTATCGATTCAAGGACTGGGGCTCCGTGTTCGCCGGCTACAAGGTGATGGACTACGACTACGACAACGAGGACTATGGGCCGGACCGATACACCTATAATGCACGGCAGCAGGGGCCGCTGGCGGGGCTGTCCCTATACTGGTAGCGGGTTAAAGAAACGTAGCCTGCGTTGACGACTGCATGGACGCAGGAGATAGAGCAACGCATGGAGCAGTTGCCGAGGAACGAAACGCGGGGAAATAATCTTTTTTGGCGCTTCCCTTGACCGATGGTCGAATGAATTCGACCCTACTGATCAGGCGGGTAGATTACCGCTGTAGGGCCGAATTCATTCGGCCAACCGCCACCTTTGCCAACCCGTTGAGAGCGGATCTTGTTCGGGATATTGGTGACTATCCCCATTGGGGCTGCATCTAAATGACAGGTCGTGACGAAACGCCGATGGTCGAATGAATTCGACCCTACTGATCAGGCGGGTAGATTACCCTTGTAGGGCCGAATTCATTCGGCCAACTACGGTTCTGCTGACGGATGAAAAGCGTTTTTGGGGCTCTCTACTTCTTACCGCCACCGCTACGAAATCCCGACGGCACCTGCCCGAAATCCCCTTCCCCGAAAAAGAAGCCCAGCATGTGCTTTTCGATCAGATCCAGATTGTTCGAATCGGCGGTGCTGAGACCGTTTTCGTTGATGATCATCACCAGCCTTTCCTGC
>JAQYVO010000262.1 GCA_030145425.1 Chromatiales bacterium
TTTGCTGTTGCCCTTATCCTTGCCCACCTTCTTGCCGATGGTCTTGTTCAGCACCCGAATTGCCGGAGCCGACTGGTATTCGTTATAGTAGTCACGCAGTATGTTGAGAACAACCCAGTGCGCTTCCGTGAGTTCAATGCCATCCTTGAGGGCCATTGAGACCGCCACGCCCGGCTCCCACTCGCTGATATCAGCCAGGTAGCCCTCCTCGTCGGTTTTAAGCGTCTTACCATCTATTTCGATAGGCATTTTTTTGCTCCCTCGTCAGTATTTGCGATCGCGCCCAGCCGCTGGCGGGTCGCACCAGAATCTACAAGTGAATCCGCCACCGGTTAAAGCCGGTGACTTCGGGTTATGGCTCTGAAAGCCCGGTTGATCGATCCCGCGAGATCACCGACTCCGTACTCCGCGCGATCTCTCTTAAGCTACTGGCAGCACCGGTGGCCCAGATCTCCGCCCGGCACCGGATAGCGATATTTTGTCGTCCACACCAGGGGGTATTTACAATCCCATACTCTGTGGCTGTAATTCTTGTACGCTTCCTTATCCGTCACCTCAAGGCGAGGCGTTTAGGGATCCCCTAACCGGGGACTCTATACATAGCAGGGTGTTATCTTCGGGTCAAGTCTATGAAATCGCTACTATTGACTAGCAAGGCGTACATGGACTAAATTCAGGTCACGGCGTGTCACACTCACTCAGCCTGCATTGCAAGGACTGCTGTCTCGAACCACTTTCGTGACCGGTGATGTCGAGGCCGTCTAAAAGTAGCATAATAAAAATCAGAAAATAGATCGTGAGAGCGAAGCGAACCACTTCATCCTGATTGTTGAACGAGCCCGGCCTGGCAAAATGGGAGGATCTGCTCCAAGAAGTTTTCCCGGAGAGGTGTGTTTGTACTGACGCGAAGCGGCTTCTTTCAACAACCCGTTAAATCAGGAGGTGGATAATGGATAAGAAGAAGGAAGGCGGAAAAGGATCAGACAAAACGAAGCTCAACACCCCTTTACTGGACGAGTTGGAGAAGGGTCCCTGGCCGAGTTTCGTAACCGACCTGAAACAGTGGTCCGAGCAAAAGCCGCAGGTCGCTCAGCTGTTGAATCAGCTCGAAGATTCCTACGAGAATCGGTGGAACTATTGGACCGGTACCGTGTTGAACGTTACCGGTTACGGCGGCGGGATTATCGCGCGCCTGTCCGACAAAGCCGAGGAGTATCCGGATCTCGCGGAGTTTCACACCATTCGTATACTTCCCCCGGCGGGTTTTGTCTATTCGACCGAAAGACTGCGTAATCTGACCGAGATCTGCGAACGACACGGTGCGGGCATACTTCAGCTTCACGGGCTGACCGGCGATATCCTGGCGCTGGGATTCGACAACAAGGGCAGCAGGGCCGCGAGTGAGGAGCTGATGGCCAACGGTTGGGATTTGGGGGGGTCCGGTGCGGCATTGCGCAGCCTGCAGTGTTGCGTGGGCCAGGCCAGGTGTGAGATGGCCTGTTTTGACACCATGAAGACCACTCGGTTTCTGACCAACCATTATATATCTTTTCTCCACCGCCCGGAGTTCATGTACAAGTTCAAGATCAAGGTCTCCGGCTGTGGCAACGACTGCGCCAACGCCATGATAAGCTCCGACATGCCCATCATGGGCACCTGGCGGGGTCCGATGCAGGTCGATCAGGCCAGGGTGGCTGAATTCATCGATGAGAGTGGCGTGGAGTACCTCATCGACAACGTCATCACCCGCTGTCCGACACGCTGCATTTCCCTGAAGGGCAAGGAGTTGGTGGTCGACAACGACGACTGCGTGCGCTGCATGCACTGCATCAATGTCATGCACAAGGCCCTGAAACCGGGTAAAGAGAGAGGCGTTACGATCTGCCTGGGCGCCAAGCGCACCCTGAAGATCGGCGACACCATGAGTTCGGTCATCGTCCCGTTCATGCCGCTGGAGACCGAGGAGGACTTCGAAAAACTTACTGATCTTATCGATCGAATCTGGGAATTCTGGAACGACAATGCCATGGACCATGAACGCATCGGCGAATTCATCTCGCGGGTCGGCTTGGGGACCTTCGTTGAAGGCATTGGTTTGGAGCCGGACCCGAGAATGGTGAGGGAAACGCGCACCTCTCCGTTCATCAAGTTTGAGGAGCTGGCGCCCGGCCGGCTCGAGGGCGAGCAGAAACAGGAACCCGCGGTCTGGCAAAGGGAGCCCGAGTCCAGGGAGTAATCCACTTGACGGACGTCGAATTCCGTTTTTCGGCCTGATAAACAATGAATTCATGAATCGAGGAGATGAGACCATGAGCACGAAACTGGCACCGCGGGACCAAGGTGTACCTGACCACACCGAGCTTCTCCACCCCGGGATGGCGAAGAACTACGGCAAATGGGACTATCACGAGCGTATCCGGCCGGGGGTCTTGCGCTACGTGGCGGAGAATGGAGACAGCGTGTACACGGTCCGGGCCGGCTCGCCACGCACCATGAGCCCGAATACAATCGAGAAGATTTGTGATATCGCCGATCGTTTCTGCCAAGGCTTTCTGCGCTTCAGCATGCGCACGAACGTGGAATTCACGGTGGATAAAGAGGAGCTGGTCGCACCACTGATAGAGGCCATCAAGACCGAGCTGGGATTTCCCGTCGGCGGCACGGGCCCATCGATCTCCAATATTTCTCACACCCAGGGCTGGTTGCACTGCAACCTGCCAGGGACGGACGCGGCCGGCACAGTCAAGGCGCTGATGGACGACCTGATCGATGAGTTCGAGAATGAGCGTTTCCCCAACCGGGTAAAAATTACGACCTCTTGCTGCCAGATCAACTGCGGCAGGCATGCTGATATCGGAATCGTCGTTCAGCATCATCATCCGCCCCGCATCGACTACGATAATATGCAGATCTGCGATCTGCCCAAGGTCGTAGCCATCTGTCCGGTGGCCGCTATTCGGCCTAAGGTCGTAGGCGGTACGCCCTCAGTAGAGGTTGTGGACGAGAAGTGCATGTACTGTGGGGCCTGTCACGGCCAGTGTCCGAGCATGGAGATCCGCGATGCTGACACGGATACGCTCTCCATTTGGGTGGGCGGCAAGGGCGCCAACACCCGCGGGGGACCCTCCCTGATGAAACTGGCCGTGTGGGGCCTGCCCAACAACCCGCCACGCTGGCCGGAGGTCTCGGACGCCGTGCGCAAGATATTGGACGCCTATAAAGAGGGGGGCAAGGACTGGGAACGTGTCGGCGAGTGGATCGAACGTATCGGCTGGCAGCGTTTCTTCGAGAAGACCGGTTTTACATTCACCAAGTACCACATCGAGGATGGTCCAAATGCCATGTGGACCTACAATCGGTCGACACAGGTCCGAATCTAGCTACCCCAATCAAGAACATCGAATAAGAGGGACCTAAGGATATGGAAACCACTATCTTTCGTGACGGGCGGTCCCGTGCCGAGGTCGAGACCACGCTCAAGAATTACGACCCCGAGGAGGTCGTGGTCCGCGACGGCCGCAGCTGGAAATGTCCGGTTTACACGCAACGATTACCGCCGTGCCGCGGAGAATGCCCTGCCGGCGAGGACATTCGCGGTTACCTCACTACGATTGCCCAGGCGGATCTGTTCGATCAGACAGCCGGTGAGGTGCTGGACCGGGCCTGGGAAATAATCACCGATAAGAATCCTCTGCCCGCGGTGCACGGCAGAATCTGCCCACATCCTTGCGAGTCGGCCTGCAACCGAAAGCACAAGGAAGACGGGGCCGTCGCGATCAATAACATGGAACGGTTCATCGGCGACTATGGGTTGAAGCGCAAGCTGAAGCTGAAGAAGCTCACTGATGAGGTCAAGCCTCAAAAGGTGGCCGTGATCGGATCGGGCCCTTCCGGTCTTTCCGCTGCTTATCAGATGGTCCGCAGGGGTTATCAGGTCACCATGTTCGAGGCCTTTGACAAGCCGGGGGGCATGTTGCGTTACGGTATACCCCCTTACCGTCTGCCGAAGGATGTGCTGGATGCCGAGATTCAGAACATTCTCGATATGGGGGTGACGCTCAAGTGCAACACCAAGATCGGCCAGGACATCCCGCTCGAAGAGGTCCGCAGGGACTTCGACGTCGTCTATTTTGCCGGCGGGTCTCACAAGGGGGCGAACATGGACGTCCCCGGCGAGGAGTCCGCGAACATCTTTACCGCCGCCAGTTTCCTGAACCGCATCAACACCGGCGCCCAGGTGGATATCGGTAACCGTGTGGTGGTTATCGGCGGCGGAGACAGCGCGGTGGACGCGGCGCGCGTCTCGCTGCGCCTGCAAGCATTGAAGCGCGAGGAAGAGGAACTTGCGGACATTCAGGAGGTCAACGAGGAAGCGATAGATCAGGAGATGAAAGCGCAGGTCGCGGTACAGGATACGATCGCCGACAAAACGATGGTGGATGCGGCCCGGGCCACCAAGCGGGTATCCAAGTACTCCGAAGTGGTTATCCTCTATCGGCGTACCCGAGATGAAATGCCGGCCATTTCAGAGGATGTGGATGCCGCCGGGCAAGAAGGGATTCGTATCGAGTACCTGTGTGCTCCGGTACGCTTTAACACCGAGGGCGGACGAGCCACGGAGGTCGAGTGCATACGCATGGAGCTGGGCGAGCCCGACGCGTCAGGACGCCGCCGGCCCGTGCCGATCAAAGGCTCGGAGTTCACGCTTCCGGTAGACACTGTCATGGTGGGCATCGGGCAGAGACCGGAGCTTGTGGGTGGCCTGGTCGAACTGGCCAACCAATGGGGCTGGGTGGATGCCAACAGCGTCGGTTCAACCAAGCAGGAAGGGATCTTTGCCGGTGGTGACGTGTTAGGCCTGGGGATCTCCTCCAACGCCACGGGGCAGGGCCGGGTCGCCGCCCGAGCCATGGACGCCCATCTTCGAGGGACGACATACAAGCGGCCGCATATGGGCGCGCCGGTGGCGCAAACCGACCTGCGTCTGGACTACTATGCGCCGGCTCCCCGCAACGAGGAGATCGAGATCGAGGTTGACCAGGCCGCCGTCGGTTTCAAGGAGATCAAATCGACCATAAGCACCGAACAGGCCCTGGCCGAGGCGGGCCGGTGCCTGAGTTGTGGACTGTGCAGCACCTGCGACCAGTGCCGGGTCTACTGCCCGCAAGATGCCGTCACCCGTAATTTGAAACGCCCCAAAGGTCAGGTGATGTTCACGGACTATACCCGTTGCACGGGTTGCCATGTGTGCTTCGAGTCCTGTCCCACGGGGTACATTCAGATGGGGATGGGCATGTGACGGGTCATGGAATCGCTGCCCCCAAGCCGGAGCGAAGGCGCGAGGCGGTACGGTTGCCTTTCCTATCCTTTGTTTAACGCGAAAGTTCACGCAAGCGTGCCATCCTTTTTCCCCGACTGCCCGCCAGTTCCCGTTGCGCGGTGACCTCTTGTTCGGATAAGCGCTTGAAGTTCTGTAGGAATTCCTGGTATTTGTCGGAGTCGCTGTTCGACTCGAACGTTACGCGCCCGTTCGACACTTTGTAGGGTGCCAGGTCCAGAAAGTTGAGGTACGCAATACCCTGTCGCGATACCTCGATTACAATGTCAAAGTATTTTCTAGACAGCGCGCCGTCGATTTCATAGGTGTTTTTGAATTCGTGAACGGCCTGCAGTTTTTCATTCTGCGGCAGATCGAGCTGCTCGATTTCAGCCTTCATTTGCGAGAGCATCTCCATTCGCCTCTGTTTGTGCTCCTGGAACAGTTGACCGTAGTCCTCGAGTTGTTCCGTGGCCGTCGGGAATTGCGACTTATTCTCGAGGAATTCGGGATCGAACAGTGGTGGAATTGAAACCGTGGTAACCTTTCTGGCTAACTCCGCATCGAGTTGCTGGGAATTCCTCGCGAACCTGGCCTGCAGTGTCAGGACCGCAGAGGGTTTGCCCGGCCCCTCTTCCGCCTGTTGCCACTGTGGCAGTATCTTCTCCTGCCCCCAATCCACGTAGGGATCTGCCATCCGCTCGATTGCGGTCTGGCGCGCCTGTTCAGCCTGCCTCTCCTTTAGGTTTTGATAGTTACCGTAAAAATTCACGGTTGCCACGAGCACCCAGATGCCCCACATCGCGGCGAACAGATTCGGCATATCCTTGCCCGTGTATACACGGTAGATTCCCGCCGCCACCAACGTAAGGACGCCTGAGAAAGCCACCACGGGCACCACGATTGCCAACAGAAATCCGACCAGAAAGGGTAGCGTGATCGGGCCGTCTTCCAGCATGGCCGTTGCTATTGCAACCATGAAGCTGGCGACGATAAGGGGCACGATGTACTTCATATCTGCAATCCGATCAGTGATATGAGATCATTACACCCTCACTCAACAACATGCAAATGTACGGCGTCAAGAGGGCGACCGGTTGGCCCGGTCAATGACGACCAATCTCCTTATGAACCGATTGCGGCGGGCAGCCACCTGCCGCTGTCACACTGTCGTTCCCTATCAAATACCCCGGTAGATCCTTTCGGTCCTGGACGGCATAGATGTTAAAGCCGCGCAACGGGCGGCCGATACAAGAATGTCATCTTTTGGTTATATAACCATTCTCTATATTAGTTTATACCTGTATACTTATACGCTTGGTCTTTAAAGACTAGCACAGTCAGTCAACGTCTTATGAGGAAAACGCCATGAAATCACCCACATCCATCTCGACCTGGCAGGATGAAGCGAGTCGGTCTTTTGAGGTGCCCGTAAGAAGTGAAGTAGGCTGTTGCTCGGAGCCCGCGTGTTCCTGTGGTAACGCGGTCATTCCAAAGGACAGCGGGTATCTGCATATCGGCCAGAAAGTGGTGGATTTCAGGAAGGATTGTCCAACACCCAGAGACCTGCTGCGCAAACTCAACAAGACGCAGGCTGACCTGGGGTGCTTCGAAACGTTTGAGCTGGACCATGGCGCTGTCTACCCGAGGTTGCTCTGTAGGCAGGCAGCGATCAGGCATCAACTTAGTCTGCAGGTCGCCGCGCAAGATGCGGTGGATTGGTGGAATACCGGCGAAGTGCCGTTGCGGTCGACGCCGACGTCGATTAAGTAGTTCCCCACGGGCGCCGGGTATCGGACGGGTCCAGAGGAACCTGTATATGCCGGGGAGCGCCGGATGCAGGTATGGTGCGCATCCAAGATATTAGAAAATCAGAAAATAAATATTGATTAATGAGCCGAAAACGACCGCTGCGGCAGCTGTGTCATGGCCAGTGTTACGGCAGGGGGAGGAACTCAGGGTAGCACTCAATACCGTCTTTGTATTAGGGATCACCCTAGATATTGTGGCACATCCCACTAATTCGTTTGTTAATCCCCTCATTGTCTTCTCGTCAAAAACAATCCCACTCTTTGCTTAATTAGTTATACATAATATTTAAGTATATACATATAGTTGTTGGCATAAACCCCTATGGTTTACGCAGGATAAGCGGTGTATAAGATAGAGCGTGCCCAAGCGAAACATGCCTGTGGCACTTCAATAACACACTGCGATTAAAATCGAATGCCTGCGAGTCAGGTGACGAATAAATCATTCACTTGACGTAGACGGGCTTCGTGGACCAGGAGATTAAAGAAGTAGTATTTGAGTTGTGAACAAAAGCCCACGGTCTCCCAGTGTGAAATAAAAGCAAACTTGGAGGAGATGAGAGATGAAAAGGTCGATAACACAGGTCGTGTGCGGGGTCCTGGCCACATTGGTCGTTTCAGTCCCGTTGGTTGCAAGCGCAGCCGCGCAGTGGGCAAACCCTGGGCTTCTCAGCAGCGCCGATGAGGTCAAGAAGGGTATGGCAAAAGGCAACTGGGTGGCAGTCGATTGCCGTGATTTGAAGGACTATGCCAAGGGCCACATCCCGGGTGCGATCAGTTTCGGAAATCGCTGCAAAAAGGCCCTTCGAGACCCTACCTCGCGGGTCTACCGGGATGCCTCGAAGTATGAAAAGCTGTTCAGCAAGGTGGGTATCAGTAACGACACCCACGTGGTTTTCTACTACGAGGGATTGGGTACGTTGCTCGATGCCACCGTGGGCTTCTGGGTCATGGAGTATCTCGGTCATGACAAGGTCCACGTCCTCAACGGCGGCGTTGACGCCTGGCGCAAGGCCGGCAACCGGCTGGACAACAAACCGGTCAAGCTGAAGGCAGCCACCTTCAAGGCCGATGTCGTGGCTGCCCGTTACGCCGGCACGGATGAGATACTCCAGGTTGCCAAGGGCGGGTCGGACGCGCAGCTCCTGGACTCGAGAACAGCGAAGGAGTACAAGGGTAGAGACATCCGCGCGATCCGGGGCGGCCATGTGCCGAACACAGCGCTTCAGGTCTCGCACCTGGATACGCTGCGCCAGGAGAAAG
>JAQYVO010000281.1 GCA_030145425.1 Chromatiales bacterium
TTCCTGGAACCACGTCACCGTTGTAGGGCCGAATTCATTCGGCCAACTGGATTCCGGCAAAGGCCGGGATCCAGAAGTTTCGATGAGTTGCTGGATTCCGGCCTTCGCCGGAATGACGGATAGCGTATTTTCTTGATGAGCACTGATTAGTGCCGTTCGTTACGGCCTTTCTCCTTTCTGACAAGTAATCATGAACGCAGTATCTCAAAACAAACAAACCCTCCTTGTAACCCTGCTTACATTGGTGGCGATGGGCCTCCTCGCGGTTACCTTTTACATGCCGATCTGGTGGGTGTCCCTTACCGCCCCCAACTATCCCGAAGAATCGTTTCCCGACGGGGTGCGCATCCACTTCCATCTCAACGGCGTTTTCAACGGCTGCCAAAAGGTGGAGAGCACCGAGATACGCGAGGATATCGCCCTCGACTGCGTGCACGAGATGGACACCATCAACCACTATGTGGGGATGTATCCGATTGCTGCAGGGGGGCCGGTGGAGAGGAGCCTGGGGCAGTTTCTCATGGCGTTTCTCGGGGTTATGCTGGTGGGCTTCGTTTTGACCAATCCGAAACTGCGCATGTCCGTGATGGCCCTGGGATTTGCGGGAATCGCGGTGTGGATGTACCTGACCCTCTACGGTGGGGATGGTTTCAACCTGCAGAACAAGGGCTATGTTGAGGCACTGGTGACCGCGATGGACCAGGAGGCATCCGGGGAATCGGGGGAGAACAGCGAAATTGTCATAGGTGGGATCGTCGGTGCTCTGAGAAAATCCCTGGCGGATTCCGGCGTCGAGGTCGAACTGCCCACGGAAAAGGAGAATAGGGAAGCGGCATCCCGGACATCCGAAAAGGCACACCTGATTGAACAGATCCGGACCAACTACGAACGGGACCGGGAGGCGGGACGGGTGAATGAGCCCTGGGACGGCAGCAGCTATCAGGTCATGTCCTGGCACTATGGCAAGAGCCTGGGCCGTTATTTTAACAATCCCGTTGAAATAGCACCGATGGTGAAGACCCTGCGCCTGGCGGTCCATGTGGCCTTCTGGGGGCTTCTCGGCGCCATGCTACTGCTGCTCTTCGGTGCCCGCAAGAACTCCGGCATTCTCTATTGGCTGCTGGTGCTGGTCCCGCTGGCGTTGCCACTCTTTTTCGTCATCGACTACTCGGCCTGGCTCTGGTGGTACGGACACACCCTGAACGATATGGGAGCGTTTTCTGTCAAACCTTTCATGCCCACGGTGGTCGGCCAGGGCAAGGTGGCACAGTTTTCGACTCACTCCTACCCGTACACCGGGTTTGGTGTAATGATGCTCGCCTCATTGGTCCTGGCAATCGCCGCGTTGGTTCGCAGGAAGCAGTTCAGCGGTGAAACTTGATGCCAAGGCCTGTTAACAGGCCCTAGGGAGCGCCTTCCAGGCGCATCTGCCCATGATTGTTCGGTCTCGGGAAATACTCGCTTTGTCCCTCGGGGGGATGCTGCTCCTGTTGGCTGGTTTTGCCCTTTCAAAAACCAATTCAAAGACGACTGAATACCCCCCGTTTCAGGAACTGGTGGATGCCACCGCCCCCAACGGCACCCTGATCCCGCCACCGGGCACCTACGCGGGACCGGTCGTGCTCGAACACCCCATCACCATAGACGGCCGGGGCCAGGTCACCATCGACGCCGGCGGCAAGGGTTCGGTGATCTATGTGGAGACCGACGGGGCCACGATCAAGAATCTGCATCTCACCAATTCCGGGGATTCCCACAACAACATGGATTCCGGGGTCCAGGTCAAGGGAAACTTCAATGTTATCAAGGACAATCTGATCGACGATTGCCTGTTTGGCGTCGACCTGGCCCAGTCGGAGCACAACATCGTGCGGCGCAACCGAATCTCTTCCAAGGATCTCGATCTGGGCATGCGGGGTGACGCGATCCGTCTCTGGTACAGCTTCAACAACAAGGTGACCGACAATGTGATCCGCAACTCCCGGGACACAGTCGTCTGGTATTCCCGCGACAATCTGATCGCCCGCAACGATGCCCGTGGAGGACGCTATTCCCTGCACTTCATGTACTCGGAACGAAACGAAGTGATCGGGAACCACTACGAAGACAACTCGGTGGGTATCTTCCTGATGTACAGCGACAGCGTGGTGGTGAAAGACAATTACATTGCCCATGCCATCGGGCCGACCGGAATGGGGATAGGCTTCAAGGAGACATCCGACGTGGAGGTGACCGGCAACAGGATACTCCATTGCGCCACCGGTATTTATCTCGACGTCTCGCCCTATCAGCCGGACACCACCAACCGGATAACGGACAATCTGATTGCCTTCAGCGGCATCGGCGTGATGTTCCTCAATGACTGGACCGGTAACCTGTTCGAGCGTAACCGTTTCAAGGGCAATATCACCCAGGTGGGGGTGGGGGGTGCCCGTACCGCAAAACGAAACACCTGGAACGGCAATTTCTGGGATGATTACCAGGGATTCGATCAGAACGGGGACGGCATTGGCGACAGCCCCTACGAACTCTACAGTTATGCGGACAGAATCTGGATGGATGTCCCGGCCGCCCGCTTTTTCAAAGGCTCCCCGGTGCTGGAGGTACTGGACTTTCTAGAACGTCTGGCGCCGTTCACGGATCCGGAAATGGTCTTGCGGGATCAAAGCCCCCTGATGACAGCAGAATCGACTGCCCATGAAACAGGACAATAAACCGGCCAAACGGGCAAAGCCCCGGCCATCCGCCAAGCGGCGGGCACAGAGTCGCCGGGAGTTTATCCGAAGCTCCGTGTTGGCGGCAGGTGTGGTGGGATTTTCCCTGCTGGGATTCCTGCCAGTTGCCCGGGGGACCTCCCTGCGCCTGCGCCCCCCCGGATCCATCAAGGAGACCTTCGACGAACAGCAGTTTCTCGCCTCCTGTATCAAGTGTGGTCAATGCGTACAGGTATGCCCGGTGGAGGCCATCAAGCTGGCGGATCTCGATGAAGGTTTCGGTGTTGGTGTCCCGTACATAGACGCCCGGGCCCAGGCCTGCGACTTCTCCTGCGACGGCCTGCAGTGCGTTCTGGCCTG
Organism: Chromatiales bacterium; assembly: GCA_030145425.1. Classification (GTDB taxonomy): domain Bacteria; phylum Pseudomonadota; class Gammaproteobacteria; order Chromatiales; family Chromatiaceae; genus JAHEHQ01. The sequence goes on from JAQYVO010000281.1 coordinate 3,075, forward strand.
CCCCACGGGGGCCTTGACCCACGAACTGGACTATCCCGCCGATACGCGTATGGGCTTTGCCCGCCTCTCCCGGCCGGAATCCTGTCTCGCCGTTAAGGGCAAGGGATTCAGGGGCCAGGCGAGGGGGCCGGGTTTTACAGGTCTGCTGCGCTATGAAGAGGTCGACCGCTGGAATCCCATCCCGGTAGCGGATCACCCCTATGACCTGGAGCTCTGTGATCTGTGTGTACGCCAGTGTCCTATCGAGATACGCATCACCCAGTGTGCCGCAGAGGCTGCCGAGGCCGGCACCGAAAATAAGGCCAGGGTGGCGGCGAAGATCGGAAACGAATGCCCCCCCCGGCACGCCATCGCACTGGAGCCCGTCGAGGGGGGTGACGGTGTCATGCGCATGCAGCCGGTCATCAAGGAAGGCTGCGTGGGGTGCGGGGTCTGCGAAATGATCTGCCCTCCGGACCCGGCGGCCATCGTGATCGATATCCATGAAATCACGGACATGGCGTCATGAGTTACGTCGTAGAGTCCTTGAGACAACTGTTCGGTGCCGCACCGCATAAGCCCGACAAGGAGGAGATCGGCCGGTTTGCCAGTGAGGTTCATCTTTACAAGAAGGCGAACCCCTACAGCAAGGCCGATTTCGAGATCATGTATGAGGAGCATGGGTCCGGCTCCAAGAAGTGGCGCAACCGCCGATGGGCGACCCTGATTATCGTCAACCTGCTTTTCGTGGTTTCCTATTTTTTCGACATACAGTTATTGGAGGGCGCCCTCACTGCATCAAGGTTCGTCGGCTTCCATATGGCAGACCTGAACTCGGCGCTTCAGGTGGTATTGGCCTATAAGCATATCGTGCTCAACCTGGTCATCGGAACGGTTACCGTATTCGTACTCTGGCTGCTTCTGGGAGGGCGCACCTTCTGCGCATGGGCATGCCCCTACCACCTGCTTTCGGAGTGGGCGGAGATGCTGCATCTGAAGCTGGTGAAGAAAAAGGTCATCAGCAACCACACTTTTGACCGGCGTGTGCGCTCCCTTTTCTACATTGTCTTCGCCCTGCTGGCCCTGATTTCCGGCTACACGGTGTTCGAAACCATCTCGCCCACCGGCATCATCAGCCGCGCCCTGATCTATGGTCCGGGCATCGCGCTCGTCTGGGTCGGGTTGCTGCTCTTGTTCGAGGTTTTCTACTCACGCCGCGCCTGGTGCAGGTATGTCTGCCCGATCGGCGTCACCTACGGTGTGGTCGGCCTGGTCTCCCCCCTGCGGGTCAGGTACAACGTCAAAGACTGCCATCACGAGGGGGACTGCCGTAAGATCTGCCTGGTACCCCATGTACTGGATATGACCGTCAAGGGGCGGTCCGCACACATGAATGTCGATGTCAGCGCCGATTGCACGCGCTGTGGTATGTGTGTCGATGTTTGCCCTACCGATTCCCTGAATTTTGTGATGAAGGGATTGAGCAAGAAGCAGTAGGGCTAAGGCACGGGTGGTTAAGCCTTCAAATGATTAACCGCAGAGGCGCAGAGATTTCTTTTTATCGAGACTTACCTATGTGGTTGACACCCAGAACCTGTTCAGAATCGAAACCTCGTCATCCCGGCGCATGCCGGGATCCAGGTTTTTAGCTGCTTACTGGATTCCGGCATACGCCGGAATGACGAACAATAATTGTGTTTCTCTGCGTCTTTGCGCCTCTGCGGTTCAAATTCTTTCAATAACTGTACACATGCAATAGCGGATGTCTCAGGCGAAGATCTGAATGATTCAGTTCGAAAACATCATTAAAAGATTCCGCCGCATCGAGGTGCTTAAGGGGATCGATCTCACCATCGAACGGGGACACCGGGTGGCCCTGGTCGGCTCCAACGGTGCCGGGAAGACGACCCTGATACGCTGCCTGCTGGGGGAATATACCTGCGAGGGGAGCGTGACCGTGGACGGAATGGATCCACGCTGCCACCGGCAGGAGGTACTCTCCAAGGTGGGCTTCGTGCCCCAGCTTCCGCCGCCGTTGAAAATGCCGGTGGGACAGCTGATAAGGTTCGCCGCGAGCCTTTGCGATGCGGACCCCAAACGGATGAACAAGGTGGCTGTCCGGCTGGGACTGGATGTGGATCAGTTTCACGGCCAGCCCTTCGTCAAGCTCTCCGGCGGCCAGAAGCAGAAGCTGCTGATCGCCATCGCCCTCGGACGCGACAGTGAACTGCTGGTGCTCGACGAGCCGGCGGCCAATCTGGACCCGGAGGCGAGGCATATCTTTTTCCAACTGCTCTCGGAGAAGCGGGAGACCGCCGCCATGCTGATCTCCAGCCACCGGCTGGACGAGGTGGCAACACTGGTTAACCGGGTCATAGAGATGGACCAGGGCAGGCTGGTGCTGGACGACCGGGTGGCGGATCTGGTGGATCTCTGCAGCCTGCTGCGATGCCGGGTCACACTGAACCGCCCGGAGGCGGCCTTCGCCAAGGCCATATCAGACTGGCAATTCCGGGGTTCCGACGACGGCCTAATCTGGGAGGGGGAGGTTGCGGGCCCGGACAGGCTGCGTTTTCTCGGTGTCCTGTCCCGATATGCGGCAGTGCTTGCCGGTATTCATCTGGAAGAGGCCGGTGGTGACCGGGATGGCTGAACGGCTGAAAGGCATGCCGGCATGGTTGTTTGTCCTGCTGCTTATCGGCTGCTCGGGCGACCCGGGTCAGGGCCCTGTCGAGGTGAAATGGGACAGGGATGCCTGCGAGCGCTGCAGAATGGTGCTCAGTGACCGTGCTTATGCCGCTCAGGTGCGTTTCTTTCCGGAAGGCGGTCGGTCCAAAGTCTATAAGTTCGATGACATCGGCTGTGCGGTTCTGTGGCTGGAGGACAAGCCCTGGAACCTGGATCCGAGAACCGAAATATGGGTCAGGGATATGCTGGACGACAAGTGGATCGATGCCCGCTCGGCGGTCTACGTGAAGGGCAGGGTAACCCCCATGGAATACGGCCTGGGTGCCCAGTCCCGGCCAGATCCCGCCGGCATGGATTTCGCCCGGGCAAAAATACATATCGCCGAAGTGGAACAACGCTTCAACACTCATGGCGTTCAGTTGTTGGATCGACTCAGGAAACAGGCCGCCGAGAGGGAGACGATGCAACAGAATCTGAAA